>NZ_FYDZ01000012.1:0-184554 GCF_900187515.1 Pseudomonas sp. Irchel s3f10 | reverse complement strand
TAAAGAGCGGTTGGTTAAGATCTTTCGTCTCAACCGAGGCGCGCATTCTACAGCAGCCTCATTTGCTGTCAAGTGATTATTTTCAGAAGCTTTCGAAGAATTCTTCAACAACTTCAACCACTTGCGCCTCCGATCTCTCGTCAGCGGGAGGCGAATTCTACAGCGTTACACGCTGCTGTCAACACCTCTTTTTCAACTTCCTTCTGGCTTCGATGAACTGAAGCAACCTGCTGCCGAAACCTACATAACTCATTGAATCTCAAGGAGTTTTCCGTTTCGACTGCGCCGGAAGTGGGGCGAATTATAGACACCTCAAATCTGCCGTCAACCGTTAATTTCGCTTTTCTTGCAAAACCTGCTTTTTAGCCAGCAAACGCGGGATCCGACGCATCACTGGCGGAATGCGCAGCACCAGAAGCACTACACCTATAAAGGCATAGATCGCCCACTCCTCGAGATCAGCACGCACGATCCACAGCATATGCAGCAAACCCAACCCCAAAATCACGTACACCAATCGATGCAACTTCTTCCAGCGCGAGCCCAAACGACGTTGACTGTAGCGATTCGACGTCACCGCCAGCGCCAACAATCCGAGAAATCCCAACGCCCCCACTATTATGTAGGGCCGCTTGCGCAACTCGACCGTCAGCTGCGACCAATCGAAACCCAGAATAAACGCCATATAGCTACACAGATGCAAAACCACATAGGCAAAACACCAAAGCCCCAATTGCCGGCGCACAGCAATCCACCCCGCCCAGCCGGTGAGTTTCTGCATAGGCGTCATGCTCAGGGTAATCAGCAACAACACCAACGTGCCCAGCCCCAAGCGATCGACCAACACCTTGCCGGGATCAGGCCCGAGTAAATCCTCAAGCGCTTGATACAACCACAGCATCGGCCAGATAGCCGCCGCAATGAATACGCCTATACGCCATAACGGAAATCGCATCAGTAGTTCTTCCGCAGATCGAGCCCTGTATATAAAGAAGCGACTTCATCCGAGTAGCCGTTGAACATCTGCGTATCGCGCACGTTGGGTTTGAACAGACTGTTCGGCAACCGTCGCTCCCGCGCCTGCGTCCAGCGCGGGTGATCAACCTTAGGATTCACGTTCGCGTAAAAACCGTACTCATCTGCCGCAATGCTTTGCCAAGTGGTTTTCGGCTGCTCGCTGACAAGACTGATGCGCACGATGGATTTAACGCTCTTGAAACCATACTTCCACGGCACCACCAGACGCAGCGGCGCGCCATTCTGATTCGGCAACTCACGGCCATACATGCCCACCGCCAGTATCGCCAATGGGTTCATCGCCTCATCCAGACGCAAGCCTTCTACATAAGGCCAGTCAATCAAGGCAAAACCAGAGCGCTGCCCCGGCATGCTCTTGGGATCCTGCAAGGTTTCAAAGCGAATGTATTTGGCTTTGGACGTTGGCTCAACCTGCTTGAGCAGCGCCGAGATTGGAAAGCCGATCCACGGAATGACCATCGACCACGCTTCTACGCAGCGCAGGCGATAGATTCGTTCTTCCAGTTGATAGGGCTTCATGAAGTCTTCCAGCGCATACCGCCCCGGCTTACCCACCTCCCCGTCTACCACCACACTCCACGGTTCGGTTTTCAGCGAACCGGCATTGGCTGCCGGATCACCCTTGTCGGTTCCGAACTCATAAAAATTGTTGTAGTGCGTTGCATCTTTATAAGGCGTGATCGCCTCATCCTTAACGTTGACCGCCCCCCATTGAGTAGAGGACAGCTTCTCGCTAAACCAGGCAGGCGCTTTGCCCGGCTCGACATCGGCATACCGCGCCGCATCGTCGGCATTGGCCCAGCGCGGCAGGCTGCTGACGGCGATACCGGCAGCAGTGGCCCCCAACAATTGGCGGCGAGAGAGATAAATGGCTTCAGGCGTGACATCCGACTCATGGCAGTCGGACGCTTTGGGGACTTTGATCAACATGGCAACTCCGCAGCTTTGGAGGACTGATGCACCCATAGACTGCGGAGTATGCGGGAAATTACATCACTCGGCTTTTTTGTGCCGACGAAGATGCAACAGGTACTGCACCGGGCCGGAAGCCGCATAGGCGAGGAACACCAGCAGCAGAATGCGCGGTGGATCGCTGAAGACCACGGCGAACACCAGCACCACCGCAAGGATCGCCACGAACGGCACGCGACCTTTCAAATCCAGCTCCTTAAAGCTGTTGTACTTGATATTACTGACCATCAGCATGCCGGCCGCCGCAACCATCAGTGCGACCAGGAACGACATCTTCGAACCTTGAATGCCGTAATCGCTGAACGCCCAGACAATACCTGCAACCACACCGGCAGCCGCCGGACTGGCCAGACCGATGAAATAGCGCTTATCAGCCGTACCCACCTGAGTATTGAAGCGCGCCAGACGCAACGCCGCGCCCGCTACATAGATGAAGGCGACCATCCAGCCAACCTTGCCCATGTCGCCCAGTGCCCAGCCGAATGCGAGCAGCGCCGGCGCAACACCGAACGCAACCATGTCCGACAGCGAGTCATACTCGGCACCGAAGGCACTTTGCGTATTGGTCATGCGCGCCACGCGACCGTCGAGGCCGTCGAGCACCATGGCGACGAATATCGCGATCGCGGCGAACGCGAAATACTTGCTCGCATTCGCCGAGTCGCCAGCGCTTAGAGCAGCCTGGGCGCTCATCGAGTTGATGATGGAGTAAAACCCTGCGAACAGGTTCGCAGTGGTGAACAGATTCGGCAGCAGATAGATACCACGATGCCGGACTTTACGACCTTCTGCGTCGTGCCCTTCTTCGATGTGTTCATCGATGGGCAGCAGGCTTTCGGCGTCAGAAGCCTTGTTCGGCTCTTCGGGACGTTCGCTCATGGACATTACCTTGCAACGGTTTGAAGAAAATTCGACAGATGCTTGAGGACGACAGTTCGGCCACAAACGCTGCAGCTTTATACCAGAACCACCGCCTCAAACGAAAAAACGCGGCCGAGGCCGCGTTTTTCGTACAAGGAACGACGACTTAGTTTTTGGCTTTGTCGACGATCTTGTTGGCACCGATCCACGGCATCATGGAGCGCAGTTGCTCGCCGATGACTTCGATACCGTGAGCGGCGTTGTTACGACGCTTGGCGGTCATCGAAGGGTAGCCGGTTGCGCCTTCGCTGATGAACATTTTGGCGTATTCGCCGTCCTGAATACGTTTCAGGGCGTTGCGCATAGCCTGACGGGATTCGGCGTTGATCACTTCCGGACCAGTCACGTACTCGCCGTATTCAGCGTTGTTGGAGATCGAGTAGTTCATGTTGGCGATACCGCCTTCGTACATGAGGTCAACGATCAGCTTCAGTTCGTGCAGGCACTCGAAGTAGGCCATTTCCGGCGCGTAGCCAGCTTCAACCAGGGTTTCGAAACCGGCTTTTACCAGTTCAACGGTACCGCCGCACAGAACGGCTTGTTCGCCGAACAGGTCGGTTTCGGTTTCGTCCTTGAAGGTGGTTTCGATGATGCCGGTACGACCGCCACCAACGCCAGCAGCGTAGGACAGTGCAACGTTTTTGGCGTTGCCCGAGGCGTCCTGGTAGATCGCGATCAGGTCAGGGATACCGCCGCCTTTCACGAACTCGGAACGTACGGTGTGGCCCGGTGCTTTCGGCGCGATCATGATCACGTCGAGGTCGGCACGCGGAACAACCTGGTTGTAGTGGATCGCGAAGCCGTGGGAGAAGGCCAGGGTGGCGCCTTTCTTGATGTTCGGCTCGATTTCGTTCTTGTACAGAGAGGACTGGAACTCGTCCGGGGTCAGGATCATGACCAGATCGGCCGCCGCAACAGCGGAAGCAACGTCGGTCACTTTCAGGCCGTGAGCTTCAGCTTTGGCAACGGTGGCCGAACCTTTACGCAGACCAACGGTAACGTCGACACCGGAATCTTTCAGGTTGCACGCTTGGGCGTGGCCCTGGGAACCGTAACCGATGATGGCAACTTTCTTGCCCTGGATGATCGACAGGTCGCAGTCTTTATCGTAGAAAACTTTCATGAATTTCCCCTTTATATCCAGGCCGTTCAGGCCATTCGCTAATTTGGTTTAGATGCTGAGTACTTTGTCGCCGCGGGCAATGCCGGTCACGCCGCTACGGACGGTTTCCAGAATCGATGCGGTGCCGATGGACTGAATGAAGCTGTCGAGCTTGTCGCTGGTACCGGTCAATTGAACGGTATACACGCTGGCGCTGACGTCGACGATCTGTCCACGGTAAATATCGGTGGTGCGTTTGATCTCGGCGCGCTGGGCGCCAGTGGCCTTGACCTTGACCAGCATCAGTTCGCGCTCGATGTGAGCGCTTTCCGACAGGTCCACCAGCTTGACCACTTCGATCAGCTTGTTCAGGTTTTTGGTGATCTGCTCGATGACTTCATCGTGACCAACGGTGGTCAGCGTCAGACGCGACAAAGTCGGGTCTTCGGTCGGAGCCACGGTCAGGCTTTCGATGTTGTAGTTGCGCTGCGAGAACAGGCCGACTACGCGAGACAAAGCGCCGGGTTCGTTTTCCAGAAGCAAGGAAATAATGTGCCGCATGATTAAGTACGCTCCGTCTTGCTCAGCCACATATCGCGCATCGAGCCGTCTTTGATCTGCATCGGATAGACGTGCTCGCTGGTGTCGACCGAAATATCGATCACGACCAGGCGATCCTTCATGGCGAACGCTTCTGCCATCTTCGACTTCAAATCTTTCGATTCGGTGATGCGTACGCCAACGTGGCCGTAGGCTTCAGCCAGCTTGACGAAGTCAGGCAGCGATTCCATGTAGGAGTGCGAGTGACGGCTGCCGTAGCTCATGTCCTGCCACTGACGCACCATCCCCAGAACACCGTTGTTCAGGATGACGATTTTCACTGGCAAGCCATATTGCAGGCAGGTCGACAGTTCCTGGATGTTCATCTGGATGCTGCCTTCGCCGGTGACGCAGGCAACATCGTCATCCGGGAAGCTCAACTTGATGCCCATGGCCGCCGGAAAACCGAAGCCCATGGTGCCCAGACCACCGGAGTTGATCCAGCGATTCGGCTTGTTGAACGTGTAGTACTGCGCCGCGAACATCTGATGCTGGCCCACGTCGGAAGTGATGAAGGCATCGCCCTTGGTCACTTCGCAGAGGGTTTCGATCACGGTCTGCGGCTTGATCATGCTGCCGTCGCCCTTTTCGTAAGGGAACAGGCCGCGATCACCGCGCCATTCATCCACCTGCTTCCACCAACTGGCCACGGACTCCTTGTTCGGGGTCTCGCCGATTTCCTTGAGGATCGCGACCATTTCGGTCAGGACGCTCTCGACCGGACCAACGATTGGCACGTCGGCCTTGATGGTCTTGGAAATCGAAGCAGGGTCGATGTCGATGTGGATGATCTTGGCGTTCGGGCAAAACTTCGCCGCGCCGTTGATCACGCGATCGTCGAAACGCGCGCCGACCGCGAGGATCACGTCAGCATGGTGCATCGCCAGGTTGGCGGTGTAGCTGCCGTGCATGCCGAGCATGCCGATGAACTGCCGATCAGTCCCCGGGAAACCGCCCAGGCCCATCAACGTGTTGGTCACGGGCAGGTTAAGCATTTTCGCCAGTTCGGTCAGCGGTGCGGAACCGTTGCCGAGGATGACGCCGCCGCCGGAATACATGACCGGACGCTTGGCCGCCAAGAGCATTTCTGCTGCCTTGCGGATTTGCCCGGAGTGACCGCGAACGGCCGGGCTGTAGGAACGCAGCTTGGCTTTCTTCGGGAAGATGTATTCGAACTTCTCGGCCGGGTTGGTCATGTCTTTCGGGATATCGACCACGACCGGGCCCGGACGACCGGATTGCGCCAGGTAGAAGGCCTTCTTCATGACTTCCGGGATTTCCGAAGCGTGCTTGATCATGAAGCTGTGCTTCACGATCGGCCGGGAGATACCGATCATGTCGGTTTCCTGGAACGCGTCGGTGCCGACCATAGTGCTTGGCACCTGACCGGAAATGATCACCATTGGAATCGAGTCCATATAGGCGGTCGCGATACCGGTAATGGCGTTTGTGGCGCCAGGACCGGACGTCACCAATACCACGCCGGCTTTACCGGTGGCACGGGCATAACCGTCAGCCATATGGGTGGCCGCTTGTTCGTGACGAACCAGGATGTGAGTCACTTCCGGTTCTTTGAACAGGGCATCGTAAACATGCAGGAGAGCACCACCCGGGTACCCGTAGATATATTTGACGCCTTCGTCACGCAAAAAGCGGACGAGCATCTCACCGCCAGATAAAAGCTCCACGTTGTTCACCTCTAAAACGCCAGAATACCGTCCACAAAAAAGGGGCGGGTCTTAATAGGTTTACTTCTCGGCAGAGCATGAGCGACGGTGGTCGCCGACTACGTCAGCACTGACTGAGCAAGTATTGGGATCGTCCCAAGTGTTGCGGGCCTTTCCCACCCAGCGCGAGGTAACGCGTTGCGGGTGTAACAGGTCGGCGCGGATGTGCGCCTCATGATCTACCGAGTGGGTCTGCTTCTGGCAGTCCCTCTACAGCGGACTTTGGATTCTTCTGTTTCGCCCTCTCCAAGTCAAGTCGTCTATGTGGTTAATTGTGGGTAAGCACATGAGAACGCAAGAAAAAACCTGAAAACCGCTACTCTGTTAGTGTCAATTGCGCAATTTTGCCAAGGAATCAGCATGCGAACGCTCCTCCTTACTCTGCTGATCGGCCTCAGCCCGTGGTGCATGGCCGCTCAAATCTATAAATGGGTCGATGCTCAAGGCGTCACGCACTTTGATGCGCAGCCGCCGCAGGGTCAGCCATCGACGACAATGCAGACGCCCTCCTCGCCTCCGCCGAAACCGGCGGCAATGCCGGGCAGTGGCGTGCTTGGTGATCAGAAGGCGATTGATGACAAGGTGAAAAAACAGGTCGCCGACCAACAGGCACAGCTCAAGCAGTTTTGCGAGCAAGCACGCACGAATCTGGCGCAATTGCAGAACAATCCACGATTGAGGGAGGAAGTAGAGGGACAGTTGCGGAGGCTGGATGATGCGCAGCGGCAGGAGCGCATTGTCGAGGCGCAGAAGCAAATCGCGCAGAATTGTGAATAGACACCTGTAGGAGCTGCCGCAGGCTGCGATCTCTTGATTTTGCTTTCAAAAACAAGATCAAAAGATCGCAGCCTGCGGCAGCTCCTACCTATCCGGTGTCAGTCTGGCTCAGCGCGAGGCAGTGATCAGCAGGTCAAACTCTTTGAGCAGCACCTGCAACTGACGATCCTTGCCACCCAGGTTGCGCTGGGCGAAGACCATTTCGGCCATTTCCTGAATACCCGAGGCATTCGGCAACGGCAGATCCTGCTCGAGGATCATCTTCATGCGAGGCAGGAAGATCCATTGCAGCCATTGCTCGAAGTCCAGCGTATCGACCGAAAACGGCTCGACACTGCTCAACGCTTCGGCCGACGGCGAAACTTCGTCCCACCAACCCTGAGTGCGCAGTTCACGCTCGATCAGCAATAGCTGATCGGCGATTCTCGGGAAACGAGCATCCATCACAGTGAAACCTTGGCCTTCTGACGGGCCTGAGCGGCGCCGGCGGAATCGCCTTGTTTCTCACGGGACTGGGCGATGATTTCCCACAGGCTGGCTTGCAGGTCCGGACGACCGTTAGCCATGGTCAGCGCACGACGAGCAAACTGTTCGGCTTGCGGCGCATCGCCTTGAGCCATGCGCACCTGCGCCAGACGATAAAGCACTTGCGGCTCACGCGGCGCAACGCGCTGTGCACGTTCAAGGCTGGAAGACGCACCGTTGAGGTCGCCGCCGGCCTGTTGCTGTTGCGCGGTGGTCAGCAAAGCGAGAACCGGGCCGTCAAGTTGCTCATCGGCCGACAAGCCGCCACCACTGCTGGCGGAAGGAATTCCGCTTGGCGTGGATGGCATGCTGTAGCTGCCCGTGTTGACCGGCGCCGAGTCAACCGCTGAAGGGTTGTACGGGCCCGCCGTGATACCACCGGATGCAGGGCCCGGCACGATCGGCGAAGAGCTGATGGGCGCGGACGTTGTTGCGCCGCCACCCGGCACCATGACCACCACGCCGGTATCGCCTTGCGGGATCGCTTGAGTTTGCGCTTGCGCAGGACGCTTGACCGTCGTTTGACGGAAACCGCCATTGGCCGAAATACGTTCGCTGTTGGACACCGCAGTACCGGAATCAACCACCGGAATCGAACCACGCTGTACGGTAGAGCAGCCGCTGAGCAAAGCCACGGCGGTCACCGCTGGAATCAACCACTTGTTCACTTGAAACCCTCTTTGCTTAATTCATCCAGCCCTTGACCCAATCCATCACCGACTCGCCGGAAGCAGGCGTTTCGCTTGCACAGGCGGCGCCGGGTGGCGGTTCGCTGCCGCGAATATACGGCATCTGCACCGCCCCCGGGCAGTTGGCATCGGAGCCCTGCCCGGTACGCGAATCGACCCATGCCTGCACGATGTTGTCCGGTTGCGGCATGTCCAGCGGCAGTGGATCGGCCTTGCGCATGAAACTGGTCCACACTTGCAGCGCACCGGTGGCACCGGTGAACGGCGTCTTGCCATTGTCATCGCGCCCCAGCCAGACCACTGCCAGCAAGTCCTGACTGAAACCGGCGAACCAGCTGTCACGGGAATCGTTACTGGTACCGGTTTTGCCGGCCAGTGTCAGAGTCTTGGGCAACACGTTATAAACCGAGCTGCCGGTACCTTCACGCATCACGCGCTGCATGGCGTTCTGGATCAGATAGATGGACGCCGGATCGAAACGCTGTTCGATCTGGAACGGATAACGCTTGAGCGGCTCGCCCTCGGCGGTCAGTACGCTACGAATCCCGCGCATCGGCGTGTTGAAACCACCGTTGGCGAGGGTCTGATACATGGTCGCGACTTCAATCGGCGTCATCCCACCGGCACCGAGCAACATCGACGGGAATGCCGGGAATTCACGCGTCACACCCAGACGACCCAAGGTCTTGAGCACATTCGGCACACCGACTTCCAGGCCCAGTCGCGAAGTCGACAGGTTATAGGAATGCGCGAGGCCCTGATAAAGGAACACGGTGCCGTGGGAGCGGCGGTCATAGTTCTGCGGTTTCCACACCTGACCGTTCGCGCCCTTGACCGACAACGGATCGTCCGACAGCCAACTGGTCAGGGTGTACTGGCTCGGTTTTTCCAGCGCAGTCAGATAAACCGCCGGCTTGATCAACGAACCGATCGGTCGCACCGCATCCAGCGCACGGTTGAACCCGGCATAACTGGCCTGACGGCTGCCGATCATCGCCTGGACTTCGCCGGTTTCCGGATTGGTCACGACCATCGCCGCTTCCACATCATCGGAGCCTTTACGCCCGGACAGACGTTTAAAGGTGTCGTTGACCGACGCCTCGGCCTTCATCTGCAGAATCGGATCGAAACTGGTGAAGATGCGCAGGCCTTCTTCGGTCAAGTCTTCGTCGCGGTAGTCTTCACGCAACTGGCGTTTGACCAGATCGATAAAGCCCGGGAACGAGCTGTCGGCCAGTTTGCCGCGCGTAGTCACGCCCAGCGGCATTTTCTTCGCTGCTTCGACCTGTTCGGCCGTCGCCACGCCTTGCTGCTCAAGCACGTCGAGCACCAGGTTACGCCGCTCCAGCGCACGCTCCGGGTTGCGACGCGGGTTGTAGTAGGACGGGCCTTTGACCATACCGACCAGCATCGCCACCTGATGCAATTTCAGCTCGGACAATGGCTGACCGAAGAAGAACTGGCTGGCCAGACCGAAGCCGTGCACCGCGCGCTGACCATCCTGCCCGACGAAGACTTCGTTGAGGTAGGCCTCAAGGATTTCCTTTTTGTCGTAATGCAGTTCCAGCAGCATCGCCATCATCGCTTCGGTGAGCTTGCGGGTCAGGCTGCGCTCGTTGGTCAGGTAGAAGTTTTTCACCAACTGCTGGGTCAGCGTACTGCCGCCCTGCGTCATCTTGCCGCCAGAGGTATTGACCCAGACTGCGCGGGCAATCGACTTCGGCGACACGCCCCAGTGGCTATAAAAGTCGCGGTCTTCGACAGCGATCAGGGTTTCGAGCAGATACGGCGGCACCTGATCGAGCTTGATCAGAATGCGGTCTTCGAGATTTTTCGGATAAATGCCGCCGATCATCAGCGGTTCAAGGCGCACCACGGACAGCTTCGATCCGTTGGTCGCCGACAGCTCAGCGACGTAATCGCCAGAGAAACGCACGCGCACCGGTTGCGGTTTTTCCAGGCCTTCATAGAACTGGAAGCCACGGGTATTCAGATCGACCGTATTGCCACTGACTGCTGCGGCGCCGGGGCCATTGCTCACGGCTTCGCGGCGATAGCCGAGGGCATCGAGTTCGGTAAGGAAGTCGTCCTTGCTGAGCTTTTGTCCGACGAACAGCTCGAGCGGGCGCGCGTAAACCTTGGCCGGGATGGTCCAGCGCTTGCCGGAGAACTTCTCCTGCACCACGGCATCGAGGTAAACGGCGAAGCCGGCCAGCACGACAAGGCCGACCAGACTGAGTTTAATGGCCCAGCTCAACCATGGGCTGAGGCCCTTGGAGGGTGGTTTTTTCTTGGTACGGGGGGATCGAGTTCGAGTCATGGCGGCGGATTATACGCACTTTATTCATCCTCAACAGGAGCGCTCCGAGGTTTGCGTCAGGCTGGCGAGCGGCCATAATGGCGACCTCGAATTTCCCCCAGTCTCTGAAGGATCGCCCGTGAGCCAGTCACTGATCGCTGCCCTGCAAAACCCGGCCCTCTACCCGCACCCTGTCGAAGGGTTTCAGGTCATCGAAACGCATATCTCGTGGGTGATCCTCACCGGCCCCTTCGCTTATAAAGTGAAAAAACCGGTTAACTTCGGCTTCCTCGACTTCACCGGCCTCGAATCACGCGCACATTTCTGCGCTGAAGAGCTGCGTCTGAACCAGCGCCTGACTGATGATTTGTATCTGGAAGTGTTGCCGGTAACTGGCAGCGTTGAAGCACCGCAACTGGGCGGCGACGGCCCGGCCATCGAATATGTGCTGAAAATGCGCCAGTTCCCGCAGACCGGTTTGCTCAGCACCCTGCAAGCCAACGGCGAGCTGACCACCCAGCACATCGACGAGATGGCGCAGCAGATCGCTCACTTCCACCTCACGGCGCCAAAAGTCCCCGCCGAACACGACGCAGGCACCCCGGACAGTGTGATGGCGCCGGTCTCGCAAAACTTCGAGCAGATCCTGCCGTTCCTCAGCGACAAAAACGATCTGCTGCAACTCGATGCACTGAAAGCCTGGGCCGAAAGCAGCTTCGAGCGTCTCAAGCCACTGTTCGCGCAACGCAAGGCCGAAGGTTTCACCCGTGAGTGCCACGGCGATATCCACCTGGGCAACGCCACGGTCATTGACGGCAAAGTGGTGATCTTCGACTGCATCGAGTTCAACGAACCGTTCCGCTTCACCGACGTCTGGGCCGATACCGGTTTCCTCGCGATGGACCTGGAAGACCGTGGCCTGAAATCCCTGGCTCGCCGCTTCATCAGCCAATACCTGGAGCAGACCGGCGATTATCAAGGTCTGGAAGTGCTGAACTTCTATAAAGCCTACCGCGCACTGGTTCGCGCCAAGGTTGCACTGTTCAGCATGCCGGCGGACGCGTCCCCGGTGCAGCGCGCCACCACCCTGCGCCAATACCGCAACTACGCCAACCTGGCCGAAAGCTACAGCACCATTCCTTCGCGTTTCATGGCGATCACTCACGGCGTTTCCGCTGTCGGCAAGAGCCACGTGGCCATGCGCCTGGTCGAAGCGCTGGGCGCGATTCGTCTGCGTTCGGACGTAGAACGCAAGCGTCTGTTCGGTGAGCAGACTGTTGCCAATGATGTGCAGGCCGGCATTTACAGCGCCGACGCCAGCGCCGCCACTTATGCGCGTCTGCATGAGATCGCGGAAGTGATCCTGCACGCCGGTTTCCCGGTGGTGATCGACGCGACTTACCTCAAACGCGAACAACGCGACAACGCGGCGAAGATCGCCGAAGCCACCGGCACGCCGTTCCTGATCCTCGACTGCAACGCGCCGCAAGCGGTGATCGAGAGCTGGCTGGCGATTCGTCAGGCGGACAAACAGGATCCGTCCGACGCCACACTGGCCGTGATCGAAGCGCAGCAGGCCAACCGCGAAGCGCTGACACCAGAAGAAATTCTGCGCAGCAAACGCGTGCAGACCAATGAATCCGGAACCCTGGACACCGTGGTCGCGCAGATCCGTCAGCGCTTGCCGGGCCTGTAAGAAACTATTTCGGCCGTGAAGCCCTCGCTTGCTTCACGGCCGCCAAATAGTGGCACTATACTGGCGTCATAAAACCAACGGTGATATGACATGAGCCAGCCGAAACTTCTCGACACCCCGCTATATGCCTTGCTGCACAAAGATGACATCACAGGTTTCAACAAGGAGCGTCCACAGGACGGCCCGATCAACATGGTCGGCGGCGATTTCCGTGGCCTCGATCTGCGTGAACTGAATGCCGATGGCGTGGATTTCAGGGACGCGTATTTCCGCTCGGCCGATTTACGCGGCATCGATTTCCGTAACGCATCGCTGGAAGGTGCAAGCCTGGCCCATGCGCAGATTTCCGGGGCTTACTTCCCACCGGAGCTGAGTGCCGACGAGATTCTGATGTCGATGAATTTCGGTACGCGGTTACGTTATCGCACCCGCTGATATAACCATCTAGCGCCTGCCCCTGTAGGAGTGAGCCTGCTCGCGATAGCGGTTTAACATTCAACACATGTGTGCCTGGCAGTCCGCTATCGCGAGCAGGCTCACTCCTACATTGATATGTGTGTTTCCCCCTCCTTTCTGCGTTCGCAGCCCTTTCTTAGAAGCGTTTGCGTTGAATCCGACCAAACAACCACGCTTTTCCTACTGATGGCTACACTCCTGAGAAGCTCGCCCACGCACCATTCGGCCGTCGCAAGGAGGCTTGATGAATGATGAACTGCAACACCTGAAGAATCTTGGCAAGACGTCGGCGCAATGGCTGCATGCCGTGGGCATCCACAGCGCCTCGGACTTGCGTCGCCTGGGCGCTGTAGACGCCTACCGGGCCGTGCGTACCCGCGGGTTTCGCGCATCGAAGGTGTTGTTGTATGCGATCGAAGGCGCGCTGATGGATGTGCACTGGAACGACATCCCCGCCGAACGCAAGGACGCCCTGAACAAACAGCTTGAAGCCATCTCCTCGCGCCACAAGAACTGAACGGGCATAGACCGTCATGTATTTACTGGGGGAACAATCGGCTCACGTCGATGCCTTGATCAACCGTTTGCAGAGCTTGCCCGCGCTGTGGCTGCGCGATCTGTTGCCTTGCGGGCCGGTTCTGCAACTTGAATCGACGGACGATCTGATACCGCAGTTACCCGCCGATCAGTTGTTTCTGCTCAATGACGGTGTGATCAATGGCTGCATCGGAACCCGGCCACTGTTTTATTGGCAGGAGGGCGATGTGATCGGCCTTCAGCAGGGAGACGACTGGGCGGATTGCCGCTTATGCAGTGAGGGCACGTTACGTTTGACGCCCTATCGACGTCCGGAAGTCTTCCAGCATTTATTTGCTGACTCTCGTCGGGCAGAACAGTTTCTCGAGTATCTGCTCGGGCAAGTGGCGATCCTTGCCCATGCTGTCGCGGAACTGAAGCCGCGAGAGTTTCGCAGTACCAACGGTTTTAAACGGGTTGAGGCGGGAGAAACACTGATCAACCAGGGTGACGCTGCTGACCATGTGTTTGTGATCATCGATGGGCATGCCGAGGCGTTTGTGGACGGACTTAAGGTGGGAGACGTGGCCAAGGACGAGATTTTCGGGGCCATGGCCGTGTTTACCGGCGAGCTGCGCAATGCCACGGTCATTGCCCGGGAGCCAAGTACGGTGATGCTGATTCCCGGTGAGCAATTCTTGAGCATGACCCGCACCAATCCAAAGATCGCACACAGCCTGATCGAGAGCATGGCCCGACGAATCGGCCAACTGAACAAGCAAGTCACCCAATTGAGCGCAAACAAAAGCTAAGGCCAAGCCCTTTGTTTTCGGGCCATTACGGCCATTTCCAAGTCTAATTCAAAGAAATGAGAAAACAGTTGTTGACGCGGTAATGAGAATCGCTATGATTATCACAACTGGTCGCGAGATCAGTCGATATTCTGAAAAGCCCTTGGTTCGGACTCTCAGATTATCTCCTCATCAGGCTAATCACGGTTATTTGACCCGGTTTTTACCGGGTCTTTTTTTGCCTGTGGAAAAGTCATTTGCCGAACTGTTTGCGCATCTGTTCGCAGTAATCCTGTTTTGGCGTAGCAGGCGTATACCAAACGTAATTGGCCATTGTTGCGGTCACTTCGGCGCCCTGCTCTGCCAGCATCAGCACTGTCGGTGACTCAGTGGCGCCCAAATCCACAACATGCAGCGGCACGCCAACATCCTTGCGCGCATGCCACGCACCGGCCAGCAACAGAGCAGGTTTCGGTGCAGCCAACAAGCGTTCGGCCATCCGCCGATCACGCTGTTGCTGAACGGCGAGCATTGCCGGCATCTGTGATTCGGGCAGCAGGCCACAATGGGAGTCGCTGATCTGTTCTAGCAAAACAGCTTTCACGGATGCTGTATTGCTGCGCTCCCCGTTAAGCACGGGCGGATCGCGATAGAAGGTGCGGATTTCAGCGCTATCCAGATTCGCCGCCAGCAGTGGATACGGCTGAGTCAGCGCGAAGCGGACAATGGGTCCATAGAGATTCCAGTCCCAGCCGTCCTCCCAGGCCAATGCGGCAGGGAAGTCCGCGGGCGGCGTTGCGGCCTGGCGCACTTGATCAACGCGAGGCTGCTGATCCGGCGTGAGCATTTCCAGTAGCAGACTGCCCTGCGGCCGCTGCTCACCGAGCGAGCGCAACAACCACAATTGCGCGGCGTGATGATCGGCGTTGTCATGCTGTTCACCGATAATCAGCCGTTCAGACTCGACAAGACGCGTCAGCAACTGCTGCGCCGTCAGCACTTCACCGCTGCGCAGATCGCGAATCTCGCCATTGATCGGCGGCGGCGCCAGAGCATGCTGACACCCCGCAAGCAACACCACCGCCAACAGCCACAAGCCACGCATGCCACCACCTCAATGATCCAGTCAGCGGGCGATAATCAGCGGATGCCCGCGCTCCGGGTGCGGCTGCACCAGCACTTCGAGACCGAACACAGCCTGGAGCGTGTCTGGACGCAAAACCTGCTGCGGTGTATCCAACGCCACCGGCCGCCCGCCCTCAAGCAGCAGAATGCGATCACAATAACGCGCCGCCAGATTCAGATCATGCAGGATCACCAACACCGCCGCGCCACGATCGGCAAACTCGCGCACAGCCTGCAGCGTCGTGTGCTGATGCAGCGGATCAAGCATCGAAGTCGGCTCATCCAACAGCAACGTCTGCCCGGCCTGACCCGGCCACAATTGCGCCAGCACCCGCGCCAGATGCACACGCTGACGCTCACCACCGGACAGCGCCAGATAACTGCGCCCGCTCAAGTGTCCGGCATCCGCCGCCGCCAAAGCCGCCGCAATGATTTCGTCGTCACGCACCCGACCGCTTTGATAAGGCAAGCGGCCCATGCCAACCACTTCTTCAACGCGAAAGGCGAAATCCAGGGTCGACACTTGTGGCAACACCGCCAATCGTTGCGCACGCTGCTGGCCAGTCCATTGACTCAATGCCTGCCCGTCGAGCGAAACCTCGCCCGCACTCGCTGCCAACTCACCGCACAAGGCGCCCAGCAAGGTACTTTTGCCAGCGCCGTTCGGCCCAAGCACAGCGAGCACTTCGCCCGGTTCAAGTTGCAGCGTTACATCGCTGAGCACTGCCTTGCGCCCACGCTGGATGTGCAAATTTTGCGCACGCAACATCAGGCGCGTCCTCGCAGCAGCAGATAAAGGAAGAACGGCGCACCGATAAACGCGGTGACGATGCCGATCGGCAACTCTGCCGGCGCCAGCGCCAGCCGCGCGACCAGATCAGCCAACAGCAACAGGCTCGCCCCCGCCAGCACCGAGGCCGGCAGCAATACCTTGTGGTCCGGCCCCGCCAGCAACCGCACCAGATGCGGCACCACCAGCCCGACAAAACCGATCATCCCGGCAGCCGCGACTGCCGCGCCAACACCCAGCGCCGTGCAGAACACCAGTTCACGCTTGAGCCGCTCGACATCAATGCCCAAATGCCCAGCCTCGGATTCCCCGAGCAGCAAGGCATTCAGCGCTTTGGCGCGACGTGGCAACCACAACGCCACGCCGGCGCTGATGATCAGCAATGGCCACAGCCGCGCGTAACTGGCGCCGTTGAGACTGCCGAGATTCCAGAAGGTCAGCGTGCGCAGGGTCGCGTCATCCGCCAGATAAGTGAACAGGCCGACCGCCGAACCGGCCAGCGCGGTCAGGGCAATACCCGCAAGCAACATGGTCGCCACATTGGTCTGACCGTTACGGCGACCGAGGCGATAAACCAGCGCCGTCACCCCGAGGCCGCCGAGGAACGCGCAGAGCGAAAGCAGATACGGCCCGAACCACTCCGGCAAGCCACCAAAAAACGAGCCACCGACAATCGCAATCGCCGCACCCAGCGCTGCGCCGCTGGAAACCCCCACCAGCCCTGGATCCGCCAGCGGATTACGGAACAAGCCCTGCATCGCCACACCGGACAGCGCCAGCACACCGCCAACCGCCAACCCGAGCAAGGTTCGCGGCAGACGAATCTGCCCGAGGATCAGCTCAGCCTGCTCCAGACCGTCCGGCGCTAGCGGCACACCGAGCATGCGCAACGCTGCGCGCAACGTATCAAACAGCGGCAGGCTCACCGGCCCCAGCGCCAATGACAGCCAGATCGCCAACAGACATAGAAGCGTCAGGCCAATGAACAAACCACGGGGTTTGACCAATGTGGTCATTGGCCGCTCTTGGCCGGGTAGAAACCGTCAGACAGGGTTTTCAGCGCTGCCGGCAAGCGTGGTCCAAGGCCACCAACCAACAGGGTCGGGTCCAGTTCCAGCACTCGGCCGGCCTTGGCCGCGCGACTTGAATTGAGAATCGGGTTTTCCTTGAACAGCGCCGCTTTCGCCGCGTCTCCGGTCAATGCACGGTCGGCGAATACCAACACTTCAGGATCGAGGCTGGCGAGGGATTCCACGGAAAACGGTTTGTAACCGGTATGCGTCGCCAGGTTATGCCCGCCCGCCTGTTGCAGCAGCCAGTCGGCAGCGGTGTCCTTGCCGGCGATCAATGGCTTGCCACCGGCATGCCCGAGCAACAACAGAACGCCCGGCGCTTTTTGTTTGGACTGTGCATCTGCAACCCGCACGTTCTGCGCATCGAGTTGCTGTTGATAACTTTGCAGTAGCTGCTTTGCCTGGGCTTCTGTGCCGAGCAACTGGCCCAGATGGGTGACGTTTTTCTCCAGTGTCGGCAGATCCGGCTGAGCCGAGAACAACTCCACCTGAACCTTGGCGGCCTTGACCTGTGACAGCACCGGCGGCGGGCCCATTTCTTCGGTGCCGATAAGAATGTCCGGGCGCAGACTGAGAATGCCCTCAGCGGAAAGGCTGCGCTGATAACCAATGCTCGGCAGCGCCGTCAACGACTCCGGATGCTGGCTGGTGGTATCAACGCCGACCAGCTTCGACTCGCCGCCCAACGCACTGACCCATTCCGACAGCGCACCGCCGGCGCTGACCCAACGTTGCGGCAAATCGGCCGCTGCAGCCTGATAGCTGACGAACAGTCCGGCACACAGCACAACAACGCGGGTACTCAGGCGCATACACAGCTTCCTTGAAAGACGTTTTTCCCGGGCATCCGGATGACAGGCCAAGTATCCTCGCCCCTGCCAGCCGCCCTACGGACGAAGGCGCCATTTGATAATTGTTTGCATTTAAACGTCAAGCTCGGACATATCCGGACACGAGCGGACATTAGAGGATAGCCATGAAGTTTCTCTGCGCGCGCACTGAACTCGCCGAAGCGGCCAGCCGTGGCTTTGAAGTCGACGGGAACAAGCTGTTCGCCGTGCGCCGCAATGGGCAAGCGTACGTTTACCTCAATCGCTGCCCGCACCGGGGCGTTGGTCTTGAATGGCATCCCGACCAATTTCTCGACCCAAGCAACAGCCTGATCCAGTGCGCCACCCACGGCGCACTGTTTCTGATCGAGGACGGTGAATGCGTCGCCGGGCCTTGCGCCGGGCAATCACTCAGCGCCATTGCGTGCCGGGAAGACGCGCAAGGCTTGTGGATCGATGTTTAACCGTTGAGCAGCACGTCGAGACGCCGGTCGATGACCATTTCTTCATGGTCCAGCCGCACGCCATATGCCACAACCTCAACACCACAAGCGACCGCTTCAAGAAGCGCATCGGCGTAAGCCGAATCGATTTCCTTCGCCGGCCGCACCGCTTCAATCCCGGTCAGATTGACGCAGTACAACTGCACCGCCCGGATCCCGTCCCGCGCCAGATGTGCCAACTCCCGCAGATGCTTGGCACCACGCTGGGTCACGGCATCGGGAAACGCTGCCACCGCCGTTCCGTCGAAGCCCAGGGTGACGCTTTTCACTTCCACATACGCCGGGCCGCTTGGGTATTCGAGGCGAAAATCGATGCGGCTTTTTTCCTGCCCGTAGGCCACTTCGCGCTTCAACGCGGTAAAGCCGTTCAACTCAGTGATAACGCCAGCCT
The DNA here is from genome assembly GCF_900187515.1 of Pseudomonas sp. Irchel s3f10. Taxonomy (NCBI): domain Bacteria; kingdom Pseudomonadati; phylum Pseudomonadota; class Gammaproteobacteria; order Pseudomonadales; family Pseudomonadaceae; genus Pseudomonas; species Pseudomonas sp. Irchel s3f10. Next base: position 165,733 of record NZ_FYDZ01000012.1, on the reverse strand, counting down.
GCAACGCCTCCTCAACCAGACCGTTGGCCCGGGCGGTATTCACGCAAAACAAGCGGCCCTGCGGGGTTTCACCAATTTCCCAAGTGCCCGGTAATTTACGTTTCGGGTCATTGGAGCGGCTGAACCAGACCTGTCCGCCCTCGACCTGACAATTGAGCATCGAACCGGTGTTCGGGCAGTGAATGGTCAGCAACTCGCCGCCAACGGTTTCGATATCGGCGAGAAAACGCTTGTAACGACGGATCAGTCGCGCCTCTTCCAGAGGGGGATAAAAGCGCATCAGCCTTGCCAGCTCTTCAAGCCACGGGCGATTCGCTCCACCGCTTCCTGTAAGCGAGGGAGGTTTTGCGTGTAGGCAAAACGCACATGGTGACTGGCCTGATAGCGACCGAAATCCAGCCCCGGCGTGAAGGCAACGTGCTCGGTTTCGAGGAAATGTCGGCAGAACGCGAAGGCATCGCCGCCGAACTGGCTGATATCGGCGTACAAGTAGAACGCGCCTTCAGGCTCCACGGCGATGTTGAAACCCAACTCGCGCAACGCCGGCAGGAGGAAATCGCGACGACGGCCGAATTCCGCGCGGCGCTCTTCCAGAATGGCGATGGTGTCCGGTTCGAAACATGCCAATGCAGCGTATTGCGCCATGCTCGGGGCGCTGATGTAGAGGTTCTGCGCCAGTTTTTCCAGATCACTGACCGCCGCCTCCGGCGCGACGAGCCAGCCCAGACGCCACCCGGTCATGCCGAAATACTTGGAGAAACTGTTCAACACAAAAGCGTTGTCATCGACTTCCAGCACGCTGGCGGCATCAGTGCCGTACGTCAGACCGTGATAGATCTCGTCCACCACCAGATGCCCGTGTTTCGCCTTGATGGCTGTGGATAACCCGGCCAGTTCGTCGCGGGTCAGAATCGTGCCGGTCGGGTTGGCTGGCGAAGCGACCAGTGCGCCGACGCTGTCGTGATCCCAATGTCGCGCGACCAGATCAGGAGTCAGTTGATAACGCACGTCCGGACCCACCGGCACCAACTGCGCCGCGCCTTCGACCAAACGCAGGAAGTGCCGGTTGCACGGGTAACCCGGATCCGCCAGCAGCCAGTGTTTACCCGGATCGACCAGCAAAGCGCTGGCCAGCAACAGCGCACCGGAGCCGCCTGGCGTGATCAGAATCCGTCGTGGATCGATGTTCAAGCCATAACGCGATTGATAAAACCCGGCAATCGCCTCGCGCAGCTCCGGAATGCCGCGCGCGGCGGTGTAGCGCGTCTTGCCTGCCGTCAGCGCCTCTTGCCCGGCACGGATGATCGGCTCGGCGGTGGTGAAGTCCGGCTCGCCGATCTCCAGATGGATCACATCGTGGCCTTCAGCCTGCAATTCATTGGCCCGCGCCAGCAACGCCATGACATGGAACGGTTCGATCGCACGACTGCGCGCACTGTAGGGCTGAGCCATTGGTTTTCCTTCGGCAGGGAAAAAGAGACGATTCTACCTATCTGCCGGAACGAGCGAGAACCCGCAGCGGTCACAGCCTCAAGAACGCTGGACTGTAACGATATGAGCGTACGCTCCAGGATTGACTAAAATCAGTGATTGAACAGGTCTTCAACACCACCAGACACGGCTTGCCAAACATTTGCAAGCGCCACCCGCCGGGGCCTCGACATCCGGGAGTAGCGCAGGCCGATTTGATCTGGTAAGTTCGCCCGCTTGCAGCCGCAGGGCCGGCAGGTGTCGGTGATGGAGCAATCCTGCGCAATGGATTACAAGAGTAGAGGCGGTCCATTTCATGCCCACCCAAGCAAAGCAACAGCAGCAAACGACGATCAGCGGTTTCGAACCTTACGTTCCGAAAGCCGGTGAAGAGTACATGGGCGCTCCGATGCGCGCGCACTTCACCAAGATCCTGAACAAGTGGAAACAGGACTTGATGCAGGAAGTCGACCGTACTGTTGATCATATGAAGGACGAAGCGGCCAACTTCCCTGACCCGGCCGATCGTGCCAGTCAGGAAGAAGAATTCGCCCTCGAGCTGCGCGCCCGCGACCGCGAGCGCAAGTTGATCAAGAAGATCGACAAGACGCTGGAGCTGATTCAGGACGAAGAATACGGCTGGTGCGAGTCCTGCGGCATCGAGATCGGCGTCAAGCGCCTCGAAGCCCGTCCTACTGCGGATCTGTGCATCGACTGCAAGACCCTGGCGGAAATCAAGGAAAAGCAGGTCGGCAAGTAATTCCGACCTGAACGAAAAACGGAGCGTGCGAACGCTCCGTTTTTGTTTCTGACGTTTGCCTTTGCCTTTGCCTTTTGTAGGAGTGAGCCTGCTCGCGATAGCGGTGGGTCAGTCAATATCGGTGTTGAATGTCACACCGTTATCGCGAGCAGGCTCACTCCTACAAGTTGACCTGCATATAGCCTGAAAAGTAGTTTCGTCTTCATGACTGCCAAGAAATCCCCCGCCTACATCGGCCGCTTCGCCCCAACCCCGAGTGGCCACCTGCACTTCGGTTCGCTGGTCGCTGCCCTCGCCTCCTACCTCGACGCCCGTTCGGTCGGTGGCCGCTGGCTGGTGCGCATGGAAGACCTCGATCCGCCCCGCGAAGAGCCTGGCGCACAAGCGGCGATCCTCAAGGCGCTGGAAAGTTACGGCTTCGAATGGGACGGCGACATGGTGCGGCAGAGCGATCGGCACGCTGCTTACGCCGAAGTGCTCGACAGCCTGTTCAATCACGGTCTGGCCTATGCCTGCACTTGCTCGCGCAAACAACTGGAGCCGTATAACGGGATTTATCCTGGCCTGTGCCGCAATGCCGGCCACGATCAACAGGACGCGGCGATCCGCCTGCGCGTACCCGAACTGGAATACCACTTCATCGACCGCGTACAGGGCGAATACCGCCAGCATCTGGGCCGCGACGTCGGCGATTTCGTGATCCGTCGCCGCGACGGCCTCTACGCCTACCAATTGGCCGTGGTGCTCGACGATGCCTGGCAAGGCATCACCGACATCGTGCGTGGCGCCGACCTGCTCGACTCGACCCCGCGCCAACTCTATCTGCAAGAACTGCTCGGCCTGCGCCAACCGCGTTACCTGCACCTGCCGCTGATTACCCAACCGGACGGCAACAAGCTCGGCAAGTCCTACCGTTCACCGCCGCTTGAAGCGGATCAAGCCACGCCATTGTTACTGCGAGCCCTGCGCGCCTTGGGGCAAAACCCCGGCGCCGAACTGGCCCACGCTTCGCCGCAAGAATTACTCAAGTGGGGCAGCGCGCACTGGGATGCCACACAGATCCCGCGCACACTGACTCTGCCCGAGGCGCAACTGCTGTGACGACACTTGCAGTCGCGCGCCCATCCGTTACCATCGCCGCACGTTTTCGGGCACGCGCATAAAAAAGAGAGGCCGGGATGTACATCTATCGCTTGGTCCTGCTTTTAGTCGTGGGGATCTACCTGTTTTCCCCCGCCATCATGGATTGGTGGATCGACGCTACGGGCGCCTGGTATCGCCCCTATCTGCTCTGGCTGATCCTGATTGTCGTAACCTTCATCCTGCAGAGCCAAAAAGATGCCGATGAGCTTTAGCCTGACCCAGATGATCCTGGTCAGCGCCGCGTACCTGGCGGTGCTGTTCGGCGTTGCCTGGATCAGCGAACGGGGCATGATCCCGCGCGCGATCATTCGCCACCCGCTGACCTACACACTGTCGCTGGGTGTTTACGCCAGTGCCTGGGCGTTTTACGGCACGGTGGGTCTGGCCTATCAGTATGGCTACGGCTTTCTTTCCAGTTATCTCGGCGTGTCCGGCGCGTTTCTGCTGGCGCCGGTGTTGCTGTATCCGATTCTGAAAATCACCCGCACCTACCAACTGTCATCCCTGGCAGACTTGTTTGCGTTCCGCTTTCGCAGCACCTGGGCTGGTGCGCTGACCACGATTTTCATGCTGATCGGTGTGCTGCCGCTGCTGGCGCTGCAGATTCAAGCGGTGGCCGATTCCATCGGCATCCTCACCGGCGAACCGATTCAGAGCCGCGTGGCGCTGGCGTTCTGCGCACTGATCATTCTGTTCACGATCTTCTTTGGTTCCCGCCATATCGCCACCCGCGAAAAACATGAAGGGCTGGTGTTCGCGATTGCCTTTGAGTCGGTGATCAAACTCATTGCCCTTGGCGGCGTCGGCCTGTATGCGTTGTACGGCGTGTTCGATGGTCCGCAACAGTTGGAACTGTGGCTGCTGCAAAACCAGACCGCCCTCGCGGCGTTGCATACGCCCTTGCAGGAAGGCCCGTGGCGCACGCTGCTGCTGGTGTTCTTCGCCTCGGCGATCGTGATGCCGCACATGTATCACATGACCTTTACCGAAAACCTCAACCCCCGTTCATTGGTGAGTGCGAGCTGGGGCCTGCCGTTGTTTCTGCTGTTGATGAGCCTGGCGGTACCGTTGATCCTGTGGGCCGGCCTGAAGCTCGGCGCCACCACCGACCCGGAATATTTCACCCTGGGCATCGGCATTGCAGCCAACAGCAAACCGCTGGCATTGCTTGCCTACGTCGGAGGACTGTCGGCGGCCAGCGGCCTGATCATCGTCACCACACTGGCCCTTTCGGGCATGGCGCTGAACCACTTGGTGCTGCCGCTTTATCAACCACCGGCTGAAGGCAACATCTATCGCTGGTTGAAATGGACCCGCCGGGCGCTGATCGTCGCGATCATCATGGCCGGGTTTTGCTTCTATCTGATGCTCGGTGCCGGACAGGATCTGGCCAACCTCGGCATTGTTGCCTTTGTCGCGACGCTGCAATTCCTGCCGGGTGTGCTCTCGGTGCTGTACTGGCCGACCGCTAACCGGCGCGGCTTCATTGCCGGTTTGCTGGCGGGAATCCTGGTCTGGGTGGTGACGATGCTGTTGCCGCTGGTCGGCAATCTGCAGGGTTTCTACATCCCGTTGCTGAACATGATTTATGTGCTCGACGACACCAGTTGGCACATGGCAGCCATCGCCTCGCTGGCGGCCAACGTCTTGATGTTCACGCTGATCTCGCTGTTCACCAATGCCAGCCCCGAAGAAGCCAGTGCCGCTGAAGCCTGCGCTGTGGATAACGTGCGTCGTCCGCAACGCCGCGAATTGCACGCCGCCTCACCGCAGGAATTCGCCACGCAACTGGCGAAACCGTTGGGCGCCAAGGCTGCGCAGAAGGAAGTCGAGCAAGCGCTGCGTGACCTCTATCTGCCATTCGACGAACGCCGCCCGTACGCCTTGCGCCGTTTGCGCGATCGCATCGAAGCCAACCTCTCCGGCCTGATGGGCCCGAGCGTGGCGCAGGACATGGTCGAAACCTTCCTGCCGTACAAGGCCGGCGGCGAAAACTATGTGACCGAAGACATCCACTTCATCGAAAGCCGCCTCGAGGATTACCACTCGCGCCTCACAGGTCTGGCTGCCGAACTCGATGCCCTGCGCCGTTACCACCGCCAAACCTTGCAGGAACTGCCGATGGGCGTCTGCTCGCTGGCCAAGGATCAAGAGATCCTGATGTGGAACAAGGCCATGGAAGAACTCACCGGGATCGCCGCGCAACGCGTGGTCGGTTCGCGTTTGAGCACCATTGGCGAGCCGTGGAAAGGCCTGCTGCAAGGCTTCATCGATCTGCCGGACGAGCATTTGCACAAACAACATCTGGCCCTCGACGGTCAGACGCGCTGGCTGAACCTGCACAAAGCGGCGATCGATGAGCCGTTGGCACCGGGTAACAGCGGACTGGTGTTACTGGTCGAAGATCTGACCGAAACGCAGATGCTCGAAGACAAACTGGTGCACTCCGAACGCCTGGCGAGCATTGGTCGCCTTGCGGCCGGTGTAGCCCACGAAATCGGCAACCCGATCACCGGCATCGCTTGCCTTGCGCAAAACCTGCGCGAAGAACGCGAAGACGACGGCGAACTGACGGAAATCAGCGGGCAGATTCTCGAACAGACCAAACGCGTCTCGCGCATCGTGCAGTCGCTGATGAGCTTCGCCCACGCCGGCAGCCATCAGCACAGTGACGAGCCCGTCTGTCTGGCCGAAGTCGCGCAGGATGCAATTGGCCTGCTGGCCCTGAACCGACGCAATTTCGAAGTGCAGTTCTACAACCTGTGCGATCCCGATCACTGGGTCGAAGGCGATCCGCAGCGACTTGCCCAGGTCTTGATCAATCTGCTCTCCAACGCCCGCGACGCCTCGCCGCCGCACAGTGCGGTACGGGTCAAGAGCGAAGCCGGCGAACACACGGTCGATCTGATCGTCGAAGACGAAGGCAGCGGTATTCCGAAGAACATCATGGATAGATTGTTCGAACCCTTCTTCACCACCAAGGATCCTGGCGAAGGCACCGGTCTGGGCCTTGCACTGGTCTATTCCATCGTTGAAGAGCATTATGGACAAATCACCATCGACAGCCCGGCTGATGTACAAAGCCAACGCGGCACCCGTATCCGGGTGACCTTACCGCGTCATGTCGAAGCGACGTCCGCTGTGAACTGAGACCGTCGAGAGTATCGAATCAATGCCGCACATTTTGATCGTCGAAGACGAAACAATTATTCGCTCCGCCTTGCGCCGCCTGCTGGAACGCAACCAGTACCAGGTCAGCGAAGCCGGTTCAGTGCAGGAAGCACAAGAACGCTTCACCATTCCTACGTTCGATCTGATCGTCAGCGATCTGCGTTTGCCGGGCGCGCCGGGCACCGAGCTGATCAAGCTCGGCCAGGGCACACCGGTGCTGATCATGACCAGTTACGCCAGCCTGCGCTCGGCGGTCGACTCGATGAAGATGGGTGCGGTGGACTACATCGCCAAGCCTTTCGACCACGACGAAATGCTTCAGGCTGTCGCGCGGATCCTGCGTGATCGCCAATCGGCTCCTGCTGCCGGCGAGCCCGTTGCCGTGAAAACGACCAACGGCAGCGGCAAATCCGCGGTCGACAACAGCAACGGCGAGATCGGCATCATCGGCTCCTGCCCACCGATGCAGGATCTGTACAGCAAGATCCGTAAAGTCGCGCCGACCGATTCCAATGTATTGATCCAGGGCGAGTCCGGTACCGGTAAAGAACTGGTGGCCCGCGCCCTGCACAACCTGTCGAAACGCGCCAAGGCGCCGATGATTTCGGTGAACTGCGCGGCCATTCCGGAAAGCCTGATCGAGTCCGAACTGTTCGGCCACGAGAAAGGCGCGTTCACTGGCGCCAGCGCCGGGCGTGCCGGTCTGGTTGAAGCGGCGGACGGCGGCACCTTGTTCCTCGACGAAATTGGCGAACTGCCGCTGGAAGCCCAGGCCCGCCTGCTGCGCGTGTTGCAGGAAGGCGAGATTCGCCGTGTTGGTTCCGTGCAGTCACAGAAAGTTGATGTGCGATTGATTGCGGCGACGCACCGGGATCTGAAGAGCCTGGCGAAAATCGGCCAGTTCCGTGAAGACCTTTATTACCGCCTGCACGTAATCGCCCTGAAACTGCCTGCGCTGCGCGAGCGCGGTGCCGACGTCAACGAAATCGCCACGGCTTTCCTCGCTCGCCAGAGCGCACGCATCAACCGTACCGACCTGAAATTTGCCGCGGATGCCGAACAGGCGATCCGGCATTATTCCTGGCCGGGTAACGTGCGAGAGCTGGAGAACGCAGTCGAGCGCGCGGTGATTCTGAGCGAAAGCCCGGAAATCTCTGCCGACCTGCTGGGCATCGACATTGAACTCAGCGATCTGGAAGACGACGAGTTCATCGGCCTGCCGCCACAAACAGCGGGTAACGCCAGCAACAGCAGCCATGAGCCGACCGAAGACCTGTCGCTGGAAGATTACTTCCAGCACTTCGTCCTCGAGCATCAGGACCACATGACCGAGACCGAACTGGCGCGCAAACTGGGCGTCAGCCGTAAATGTCTGTGGGAACGCCGTCAGCGTCTGGGCATCCCACGGCGCAAGACCGGGGTCGCCAGCGAGAGTTGAACGTTACCTGTCGAGTGTGCAGGTAACGCTTGAAGAGGTGAAAAAACTGTTACCTCAGTCGATTCACGTAACAGAAGCCGGGGTTATCGGTAACGAAACCCCGGCTTTTTTTCGCCCCGACAAAACGGTTATATCGACCTAACCCCTTGTTTTATTGGGTTTCGCAAAAGTTGGCACGCCCCCTGCTATATGTTTGGTACAAGAACAATAACAAGCAATGCACAAGACAATAAAAATAAGACGAATCGACTCACGCACAATAAAAACAAGACGGCGAGAGGCGCAGCTAACTGATTCTTTTGGAGAGGCGTTGTATTTGGGGCTTGCCCCACGACCAGGCCGAGAACAACAAAAACTGTCCTAAGACAGAGCCTGTACTGGTTGGATCGAGAGATCACTGCAATTCAGCGACCAAAGCAATCCGTTTGCTCTTGGCTCCCGATTGGGAGGGTCACGAAGGAAACACTTCGTGGCGAGGGCACTCAACAAAAACAAGAAGCCCGAATCAATAATAAAAAGAGCACGCAACTACTTCTTGGGGAGCTTCGGCTCCCCTTGTAGTTTCTCCCTTCTGTAAAAAACTCCCTGTTTTACCCCCGTTTCACCCTTGTAGCTTGCGGCTTTCAGCTCGAAACTGCTGTCTCCTACACCATCCCCCGACTAAATGCTAGAATCTGCGCCCATCATGCGGTCATTCTTTGGTATGGCCGAACATTCCTTCAAACAGTGCATCCCATGCTGAAGAAGTTGTTCCAGTCATTCCGAACTCCCGTGCGTCGTACGCAACACATCCGCAGCACCCCTGAAGTGCTCAACAGCGGTCAACATTCGCTGCAGAAAACGCAGTTCAGCCGCTATGCGGTGAATATCGTCGAACGCCTGCAAGGTGCCGGTTACCAGGCTTATCTGGTCGGTGGTTGCGTGCGTGACATGCTGTTGGGCATCACGCCCAAGGATTTCGACGTCGCCACCAGCGCCACGCCTGAGCAAGTCCGTGCCGAATTTCGCAATGCGCGGATCATCGGCCGTCGCTTCAAACTGGTGCACATCCATTTCGGTCGCGAAATCATCGAAGTCGCGACCTTCCGCGCCAATCACCCGATCAACGAAGACGACGAAGACAGCAACCAGTCTTCGCGTAACGAGAGCGGGCGGATTCTGCGCGATAATGTTTACGGCACTCTGGAAGAAGACGCGCAACGCCGCGACTTCACCATCAACGCCCTGTATTACGATCCGGTCAGCGAGCGCATCCTCGACTACGCCAACGGCGTACACGACATCCGCAATCACCTGATCCGCCTGATCGGCGATCCGAAGCAGCGTTATCAGGAAGACCCGGTGCGCATGCTGCGCGCCGTGCGTTTCGCCGCCAAGCTCAACTTCGGCATCGAGAAGCACACCGTGCAGCCGATCCGCGAACTGGCGCCGATGCTGCGCGAGATCCCGTCGGCACGACTGTTCGAAGAAGTGCTCAAACTGTTCCTTTCGGGACACGGCGCGATCACTTTCGAAATGCTGGTCGACCTGCAACTGTTCGCCCCGCTGTTCCCGGCCAGTGCCGACGCGCTGGAACACAACCCGGAATACACCCACACGCTGATCAGCGAAGCGCTGACCAACACCGACCTGCGCATCAAGCAGAACAAACCGGTAACCCCGGCGTTCCTGTTTGCCGCGTTGCTGTGGCCTGCTCTGCCGGCTCGCGTGTTGCGCTTGCAGGAACGCGGCATGCCGCCGATCCCGGCGATGCAGGAAGGTGCCCACGAGCTGATCGCCGAACAGTGTCAGCGCATCGCGATTCCGAAACGTTTCACCATGCCGATCCGCGAGATCTGGGACATGCAGGAGCGTCTGCCTCGGCGCAGCGGCAAACGTGCCGACCTGTTGCTGGATAATCCGCGATTCCGTGCCGGTTACGACTTCCTGTTACTGCGTGAAAGCGCTGGCGAGGAAACGGATGGCCTGGGCGAATGGTGGACGGACTATCAGGACGCCAACGACAGTGAACGCCGCGACATGATTCGCGACCTCAGCGGTAAAGGCGATGACGCCAGCGGTGCTCCGCGCAAACGTCGTCGCAGCAGCGGCTCCAAGCGCAAACGCGCCGGCGCACCGAGCGCTTCGACAGGCGAGTAAAGGCATGGAACGCATTTACATCGGCATGGGCAGCAACCTCGCTGACCCGGCCGAACAATTGCGCAGCGCCGTCGAGGCGCTCGGGCAATTGCCGCAAACCTCCCTCGCTGGCGTTTCCGCCTTCTATCAAAGCGACTCGTTGCTGCCGGGCCAACCGCGTTACACCAACGCGGTCGCGGCGCTCGACAGCTCGCTCGCCCCACTGGAACTGCTCGATGCATTGCAAGCCATCGAGAATGACCAAGGTCGCGAACGCCTTGAGCGTTGGGGGCCTCGTACGCTGGATCTGGATATTCTGCTGTTCGGTGATCGCCTGATCGACGAGCCGCGCCTGAAAGTCCCGCATTACCAGATTCAGGAACGCGCGTTCGTGCTGTATCCCCTCGCCGAACTGGCCCCGCAAGATTTGCACCTTGCCGACGGCCGCAGCCTGTCCGATCTGCTCGCCGCCTGCCCGTTCGTCGGCCTGGAACGCCTCCCCCACGCCTGACACAATTCCGCCCTTTGTAGGAGTGAGCCTGCTCGCGATAGCGTTCTGTCAGCCACAGATTTATTGGCTGATCCACCGCTATCGCGAGCAGGCTCACTCCTACAGGGATTGCGCCACATCCAGATTTATTGTCGGACAAAAACCTCCCGAATCAGCCCCGCCGCGCCGCTGAATCGCATCAGTAACGCCGGTAACACTCCCCTCGTAACAATGCGGTAACACACGCAATTGACTTCCTGTTGGCTCATCACGACTATAGGCGTCCCGCTGCCGCCAACACGGCACATACGGGCGCAATCCAGGCCTTATAAGCACGACAAAAGAGCGTGCGCCTGAGTAGATGAAGAATCACGCGCGTTACTCGCAGTAGTTTCCAGAGCGCCTGAACGAGGATTTTTTACATGCCAGCCATCACCCTGACCACGCTCCAGAGCCTCAAGCAGAAAGGTGAAAAGATCACCATGCTGACCTGCTATGACGCGACCTTCGCCCACGCCTGTAATGAGGCCGGTGTCGAAGTGCTGCTGGTGGGCGACTCCCTCGGCATGGTCCTGCAAGGTCACGACAGCACGTTGCCGGTGACCACCGCAGAAATGGCCTACCACACCGCATGCGTCAAACGCGGCAACAGCGATGCCCTGATCCTCGCCGACCTGCCGTTCATGGCCAATGCCACCCTTGAACAAACCATGACTAACAGCGCAATGCTGATGCAGGCCGGTGCGCACATGATCAAGGTCGAAGGTCAGTTGTGGCTTGCCGAGTCGATCCGTCTGCTCGCTGAACGCGGTGTACCGGTGTGCGCGCACATGGGCCTGACCCCGCAAGCGGTGAACATTCTCGGCGGCTATAAAGTGCAGGGCCGCAACGAGAACCAGGCGCGGCAAATGCGTGCCGATGCGATTTCGCTGGAACAGGCCGGCGCGGCGATGCTGCTGCTCGAATGCGTACCGAGCGAACTGGCTGCTGAAATCAGCCAGGCGGTGAAGATTCCGGTGATCGGCATCGGTGCCGGTAACGCCACCGACGGTCAGGTATTGGTGCTGCACGACATGCTCGGCCTGTCGATCACTGGCCGCGTGCCGAAGTTCGTGAAGAACTTCATGCAGGGTCAGGACAGCATCCAGTCCGCGCTGAAGGCTTACGTCAACGAAGTCAAAGCCACCACGTTCCCTGGCATCGAACACGGATTCTCCGCATGAACACCGTTAAAACCGTACGCGAACTGCGCGCCGCTGTAGCCCGCGCCCGCAGCGAAGGCAAGCGCATCGGCTTCGTGCCGACCATGGGCAACCTGCACAGCGGTCACGTTGCACTGATCACCAAAGCCACCCAACGGGTGGATTTCGTGGTCGCGAGCATTTTCGTCAACCCACTGCAATTCGGCGCCGGCGAAGACCTCGACAAATACCCGCGCACGTTGGCGGCGGACCAGGAAAAACTGCTGGAAGCGGGCTGCTCTCTACTGTTCGCGCCAACTGTCGAAGAAATGTACCCCGACGGCATGGCCGGACAGACTCGGGTCAGCGTGCCGCAATTGTCCGAAGGCCTGTGCGGCGCTAGCCGTCCGGGACATTTCGAAGGCGTGGCGACCGTGGTCAGCAAGCTGTTCAACATGGTCCAGCCGGATCTGGCGATTTTCGGTCAGAAGGATTACCAGCAACTGGCGGTGATTCGCGCGCTGGTGCATGACCTGAACATGCCGATCCAGATCATCGGCGAGCCGACTGTTCGCGCCGCCGATGGCCTGGCGCTGTCCTCGCGCAATGGTTTCCTCACTGAAGAACAACGTGCGGTGGCGCCGGTGGTCTATCGCTCGCTGAGCAACATTGCCGAGTCGATCAAGCAAGGTGAACGCGATTACCCGGCACTGGTCAGCGCCCAGGTGCAGCAGCTGGAAGCGGCGGGCCTGCGTCCGGATTACCTGGAAATCCGCCATGCCCTGACCCTGCGTCCGGCGACGGCTGAAGACCGTGATCTGGTGATTCTGGTGGCGGCGTTCCTCGGCACTACGCGGTTGATCGACAATCTGCACCTGAATCTCGATACCCCGGTTTAAAGACACCGCAATACCCCCTGTAGGAGTGAGCCTGCTCGCGATAGCGGTGTGTCAGTCAGCATTAGTGTTGAATGACACACCGCTATCGCGAGCAGGCTCACTCCTACAGTGGTTTTCGGTGTTATGAAAATTGCATTTCAAGCCTTATTGCCGCCCTCAAAGCCTTCGGGCACACTGCCCGCCGTTCGATTCCAACCCGGGAAAAACCCTCATGCACGCGATCATGCTCAAGGCCAAACTGCACCGCGCCGAAGTCACTCATGCGGTGCTCGATTACGAAGGTTCGTGCGCCATCGATGGCGAGTGGCTGGACTTGTCCGGCATCCGTGAATACGAGCAGATCCAGATTTATAACGTCGACAATGGTGAGCGTTTCACCACCTACGCGATTCGTGGTGAAGAAGGCTCGCGGATGATCTCCGTCAACGGCGCCGCTGCGCACAAGGCCAAGGTCGGCGACCGTGTGATCATTTGTGCCTACGCCCATTACAGCGAAGCCGAGCTGGTCAATTTCAAGCCGCGCATGCTCTACATGGCGCCCGGCAACGAGCTGAGCCACACCAGCAACGCCATCCCGGTTCAGCTCGCCTGATCGCGAAATCGCCCCGCTCCCCCTCCGTTTGTCGGCCAGCTCCCGGTCTCGATGTTAAAAAAGTACAGGGATCTGGTCAGACAAAGTCAAGACAGAACGCAGCGCGAGGTTTACTGTATTCGCCCTGTGTCCAGAAATCGTGTCGACGCAGTTGATCCCATGCCCAAACATGGCGTGCCGGGTCTGTTCAGTGTTCAAAAGGCCGTTCAAGTAAAAAGGAAAACCGCAGCGATGGCGTATTACCTCACTCCTCAAGACGTTACCGCTCTGCCCGCCTGGCAAGCGTTGAAAGAACACCGCCAAGCCATGCAGGATTTCAGCATGCGCGAAGCCTTCAACGCCGATCCGCAGCGCTTCAACCAGTTCACCCTCAGCAGCTGCGGACTGTTTCTCGATTATTCGAAGAATTTGATCAACGCCCAGACCCGCAACCTGCTGGTCGGTCTGGCCAATGAAGTCGATCTCAAAGGCGCCATCAAAGCGCTGTTTGAAGGCGAAATCGTCAACACCTCCGAAGGTCGCCCGGCGCTGCACACCGCCCTGCGCCGCCCGGTAGGCGACAAGCTGTCGGTCAACGGCGTCAACGTGATGCCGGAAGTCCACAAGGTCCTGAACCAGATCACCGATCTGGTCGGCCGCATACACGATGGCCTGTGGCGCGGTTACACCGAGAAGCCGATCACCGACGTGGTGAACATCGGCATCGGCGGCTCGTTCCTCGGCCCTGAACTGGTCTCCGAAGCCCTGCTGTCGTACGCGCAGAAAGGTGTGCGTTGCCATTATCTGGCGAACATCGACGGCAGTGAGTTCCACGAGCTGACGCAAAAGCTGCGCGCCGAGACCACGCTGTTCATCGTTTCGTCGAAGTCGTTCAATACCCTCGAAACCCTGAAGAACGCTCAAGCTGCGCGCGCCTGGTACCTGGCGCAGGGCGGTTCGGAAGCCGAGTTGTATCGTCACTTCATCGCCGTTTCGAGCAACAACGCTGCTGCCGTAGCGTTCGGTATCCGCGAAGAAAACATCTTCCCGATGTGGGACTGGGTCGGCGGGCGTTACTCGCTGTGGTCGGCCATCGGTTTGCCGATCGCCCTGGCGATCGGCATGTCCAACTTCAAGGAACTGCTGTCCGGCGCCTACACCATGGACCAGCATTTCCAGACTGCGCCGTTCGAACAGAACATGCCGGTGCTGCTGGCCCTGCTCGGCGTGTGGTACGGCAACTTCTGGGGCGCGCAAAGCCACGCGATCCTGCCGTACGACCATTACCTGCGCAACATCACCAAGCACCTGCAACAACTGGACATGGAATCCAACGGCAAGAGCGTGCGTCAGGACGGCACGCCGGTGTCGACCGATACCGGTCCGGTGATCTGGGGCGGCGTCGGCTGCAACGGTCAGCACGCTTACCACCAGTTGCTGCATCAAGGTTCGCAGTTGATCCCGGCCGATTTCATCGTGCCGATCGTCAGCTTCAACCCGGTTTCCGACCACCATCAGTGGCTGTACGCCAACTGCCTGTCGCAGAGTCAGGCGCTGATGCTCGGCAAGACCTTGCCGGAAGCCGAGCAGGAACTGCGCGACAAGGGCATGAGCGAAGAAGAAGTGCACAAACTGGCGCCGCACAAGGTGATCCCGGGCAACCGTCCGAGCAACACCATTGTGGTTGAACGCATCAGCCCGCGTCGTCTCGGCGCGCTGGTGGCAATGTATGAACATAAAGTGTTCGTACAAAGCGTGGTCTGGGGCATCAACGCCTTCGACCAATGGGGCGTGGAACTGGGCAAGGAACTGGGCAAAGGTGTTTACAACCGCCTGGTCGGCAGCGATGAAACCACCGCTGACGATCCTTCCACTCAGGGCCTGATCAACTACTTCCGCGGTCGTCACCGCGGGTGATGTGATGGTCCGGCCCACAAGGTTTGGCTCAACCCAAATCCTGTGGGCAGAGAGATCCCTTGTAGGAGTGAGCCTGCTCGCGATAGCGGTGTATCAGTCAGCATTGATGTTGAATGACACACCGCTATCGCGAGCAGGCTCACTCCTACAGTTGTTTTGGGGGGCATTCAAAATCAGCTTCCGCCATCAGATTCCTGATCCGGCTTGAACCCTTCGCCCGCTCGGCGCATCTTTATTCCTGAAGCACCACAAGAATAAGGAACCGTCATGTTCGATATCAGCACGTTCCCCAAAGCCGATGCCGTCCGCCGGGCTGCTCAGTTGAGTCAGGATGACTACCGGCGCCTGTACCGCGAATCCATTGAACACCCCACAACCTTCTGGGCCGAACAGGCCACGCGCTTCCTCGACTGGAGCACGCCGTGGCAGACCGTTCAGCGCTACGACCTGAAAACCGGCGAAGCCGCCTGGTTCGCCGGGGGCAAACTGAACGTCAGTTACAACTGCATCGACCGCCACCTGGAAAAGCGCGGCGAGCAGACCGCCCTGCTCTGGGAAGGCGACGACCCGGCCGAATCGGCACAAATCACTTACAAAAAACTCCATCACCACGTCTGCCGCCTGGCCAACGTGCTGAAAAGCCGTGGCGTGAAGAAAGGTGACCGGGTGTGCATCTACATGCCGATGATCCCCGAAGCCGCTTACGCCATGCTCGCGTGTTCGCGGATCGGCGCAATCCATTCGGTGGTGTTCGGCGGTTTCTCCCCGGATTCCCTGCGTGACCGCATTCTCGATGCCGATTGCCGCACGGTGATCACGGCGGATGAAGGCGTGCGCGGCGGCAAGTTCGTGCCGCTCAAGCAGAACGTCGACAAAGCCCTGCAAAGTTGCCCGGACGTCAGCACCGTCGTGGTGGTCGAGCGCAGCCAAGGCAACGTCGATTGGGTCGAAGGTCGCGACCTCTGGTATCACCAGGCGGTACGCGATGTCAGCGACAATTGCCCGCCAGAACCGATGGGCGCCGAAGACCCGCTGTTCATCCTCTACACCTCCGGCAGCACCGGCAAACCCAAAGGCGTGTTGCACACCACCGGCGGTTACCTGCTGCAAGCGGCGATGACCTTCAAATACGTGCTCGATTACCGCGACGGCGAAGTGTTCTGGTGCACCGCCGACGTCGGCTGGGTCACCGGCCACAGCTACATCGTCTACGGCCCGCTGGCCAACGGCGCGACCACGTTGATGTTCGAAGGTGTGCCGAGCTACCCGAGCAGTTCACGCTTCTGGCAAGTGATCGATAAACACAAGGTCAACATCTTCTACACCGCGCCGACCGCCCTGCGCGCGTTGATGCGCGAAGGTGCCGAACCGCTGAAGGAAACCTCGCGCGCCAGCCTCAGATTACTCGGCAGTGTCGGTGAACCAATCAACCCGGAAGCGTGGGAATGGTATTTCAACGTCGTAGGAGAACAGCGCTGTCCTATCGTCGACACTTGGTGGCAGACCGAGACCGGCGGCATCATGCTCAGCCCGCTGGTCAGCGCCCAGCGGATCAAACCGGGCTGCGCCACGCAGCCGATGTTCGGCGTGCAACCGGTGTTGCTCGACGAGCACGGCAAGGAAATCAAAGGCGCCGGCAGCGGCGTGCTGGCGATCAAATCGAGCTGGCCGGCACAGATCCGCAGCGTCTATGGCGACCCGCAGCGAATGGTCGACACCTATTTCAAACCCTACCCCGGCTACTACTTCACCGGCGACGGCGCGCGCCGCGACGAGGACGGCGACTACTGGATCACCGGGCGCATCGACGATGTGATCAACGTCTCCGGCCACCGCATCGGTACCGCCGAAGTGGAAAGCGCGCTGGTCCTGCACGACAGCATCGCCGAAGCCGCCGTGGTCGGTTACCCGCATGACGTCAAAGGTCAGGGCATCTACGCCTTCGTCACGCCGATGAACGGCACCGAACCGAATGACGAACTGAAGAAAGAACTGCTCGCCCACGTCAGCAAGGAAATCGGTAGCTTTGCCAAACCGGACCTGATCCAGTGGGCGCCGGCCTTGCCGAAAACCCGTTCAGGCAAGATCATGCGGCGCATCCTGCGCAAGATCGCCTGCAACGAACTCGACAGCCTCGGCGACACCTCGACCCTGGCCGACCCGAGCGTGGTGCAAGGCCTGATCGACAAGCGCCTCAATCAGTAACACCTCGGGCGCGGTCAACCGGCCGCGCCCGCCCTTTCGCACTGAGTGGTCATGGAATTCATCCGCAGTCGTATTGAAAACCAGCTCATGAGCCTGACCGGGCTGTCCCTCGGCCAACTCGATCTGGAAAACCCCAAGGGCGACCCAGGCCTGTTCGGCCCCGACTCGATCAGTTGGCAGGTGCACGGCGATTTCAGCAGCATGTTGATCGGCGGTATCAGCGCGCTTTTGTTGCAAGCTTTGCATCCGCTGGCGCTGGCCGGGGTCTGGGATCATTCGAATTTTCGTCAGGACATGCTCGGGCGCTTGCGCCGTACCAGTCAGTTTGTTTCCGGCACCACGTTCGGCTCGCGAAAGGACGCCGATTGGCTGATCGAGAAAGTGCGCACCATTCACCTGCAAGTGGTCGGCACTGGGCCGGATGGTCGGCCATACGCGGCGAGCGATCCGGAGTTGCTCACGTGGGTGCACGTGGCGGAAGTGAGTAACTTTCTGGCGGCGCATTTGCGTTATCGCAACCCGCAGTTGTCGGGGGCGGATCAGGATCGTTATTACGCAGAGATTGCCGTGATTGCCGAACGACTCGGTGCGCGGGATGTGCCGAAATCACGGCAAGCCGTGGCCGAGTATCTGCAACGCATGCGCCCGCAGTTGTTGTGCGATGAACGCAGCCGTGAGGTGTTGCGTTTGTTGCTCGAGGCACCGGCGCCGAGTGTTCTGGCGCGACCGTTTGGTGATCTGATGATGAAGGCCGGGATCGATCTGTTGCCGGACTGGGCCAGCGATATGCTGGATGTGCGACAGAGTTCGCTGCAGCGCCAGTTGATTCGCGCCAGCGTCAGACGCAGCGCACCGATGCTGCGCTGGGCGATGCGCAATGGTTCGGTGCAACGGGCCAAACGCCGGATGGGGCTGCTTCGCTGACGCTCAGAGCTGCAAGCTGCAAGCTGCAAGCTGCAAGCTGCAAGCTGCAAGTTTTGAGCTTGAGGCTTGAAGCTTGGAGCTCGCAGCTCAGTAACTGCTAAACTCCCGCGCCCCCATTCTCACCAGCAAGGCGCCCGCATGTCTTCCTTGAATCAGGCGCTGCGCGCCGCCCTCGATCAACGCCAGGATTTGCTGGCCGAGCTGCACCGCCAGGGCACCGATTGCTATCGGCTGTTCCACGGCAGCCAGGAAGGCGCCGGCGGTCTGACCATCGACCGCTATGGCCCGCAACTGCTGGTGCAAAGCTTCCACCAGACGCTCGAGCGCGATGACCTGCTGCAACTGCACGCCATGGTTAATCAGAGCCTGGGGCTGGAAACCTTGCTGGTTTACAACGACCGCTCCCGTGGCAATTCGCGTATTGATCGTGAAGACAGCGTCTACAAAGCCGAAGACGCCGCGCTGGCCGATCTGGTGGGCCACGAATGGGGCCTCAACTACCGTGTGCGCGGGCGTCATGCCGGGCAGGATCCGCTGCTGTTCCTCGACCTGCGCAACACCCGTGGCTGGGTCAAGGATCACGCCAAGGGCAAATCCGTGCTCAACCTGTTCGCCTACACCTGCGGCGTTGGCCTGAGTGCCGCCGCCGGCGGCGCGCGTGAAGTGTGCAACCTGGATTTCGCCGAAGGCAATCTGGCGGTCGGCCGTGAAAACGGTCTGCTCAACCCGCAATTGCCGGAGATGCAGTTCATCCAGTCGGACTACTTCCCGGCCATCCGGCAACTCGCCGGTCTGCCGATCAGTCAGCGCCGTGGACAGAAACTGCCGAGCTACCAGCGCTTCGATCAGCGCCAATATGATCTGGTCCTGCTCGACCCGCCCGCCTGGGCCAAGAGTGCATTCGGCACCGTCGACCTGCTGCGCGACTACCAGAGCCTGCTCAAACCGGCCCTGCTGACCACCGCCGACAACGGCGTGCTGATCTGCTGCAACAACCTGGCGAAAGTCAGCATGGACGACTGGCGCGAGCAGGTCCTGCGCTGCGCCGAGAAGGCCGGGCGACCGGTGCGTGAGTGGAGCGTGATGACACCGGGCGCCGACTTCCCGTCCATGGACCAGCAACCGCCGCTGAAAACCCTGATCCTGCAGCTGTGACACTTGCGTACGGCTAACAACTATCCCCCTGTGGGAGCGAGCTTGCTCGCGAAGGCGTCATGTCAGTCGGCATATTTATCAACTGAACGACCGCTTTCGCGAGCAAGCTCGCTCCCACAGTGTTTGTGATTACAGAGAAATCTGAACAATCCTGCCCCACGCGAGGTACTTCGGAACCAGAATCGCGTGCCATACTCCAAGGCACTCCGATTCAGACAGATGAAGCCGCACATGCCCAAAGGATTGATTCGCGCGATTGGCGCCTTGTTGACTGCTCTGGCCCTCTACAGCCTGCTGGGGTTTCTGATTTTGCCGGGCATCGCCCTGCGTGTGGCCAATCAACAACTGGCCAATTACGCAACGGTGCCTGCGCATATCCAGCGTATCGAGCTCAATCCGTTCAGCCTTGAAGTCACCCTGTGGGGACTGGTCATCGGCGAGCCGGGCAAGGAACAGGTCGGCTTCGATCGCCTGTACGCCGACCTGCAAATCGACAGCCTGTGGACCAAAGCCCTGCATCTGGCCAACATCGAGCTGGACAAGCCGAAAACCGAAATCCTTTTCGCCAAAGACGGCAAACTCAACCTGCTCGGCCTGTTCAATGTGCCGGCCAGTGAGCCGACACCAGCCGACCCGGACGCCAAACCGTTCCCGCTGCGCATCGACAACATCAAACTGGCCGGCGGCGTGGTGCACTTTGAAGACGTGCGCCCGAGCGAGCCCATCGAGTTTCTCTACGACGACCTCAGCTTCGAACTGAAAAACCTCAGCACCCTGCCCGAAGACAGTGCCGACATGACCCTGGTCGCCATCGGCCCGGCCGGTGGGCGGATCGACTGGAGTGGCAATTTCAGCCTGATCCCGTTCACTTCCGAAGGCACCCTGAAAGTCACCGACGGCAAGATGAAAGCGTTCTGGCCCTACGTGCGTGATTCGGTGCCGCTGGTGCTGGAAGACGGTGTGATCAGCCTCAGCAGCGAATACAAACTCAATCTGTCGAAAGAAACCGAGCTGCAACTGAACAACGTGGCGGTGAGCATCGCGCCGTTCGCCATCAAGGCTCCAGACGGCCGGCCACTGGCGAAACTCGAACGCCTGGACGTCAGCGAAACCTCGGTGGATCTGGCCAAGCAACAAGTCGTGGTCGGCAAGATCCGCAGCAACAAACTGGAAACCTGGGCCGCCCTCGAAGCCGACGGCCAGTTGGACTGGCAGAAACTGTTCGCCAGCCAACCGTCCGAACCTGCCGCCAAAGCCGCCGCAGAACCGGCGAACACGCCAGCCGCTGCTGATTCGCCGAAGCCAGAATCCACTGCGCCGAGCAAACCATGGCAAGTGCTGCTCAAAGACGTGCAATTGCGTAACTACACCGTGCATCTGGCCGACCGTTCGGCAACACCTGCGGTGGCACTGGATATCACCCCGCTGAACGTCGACCTGCAAGACTTCGACAGCCTCAACGGTTCGCCCTTCAAGCTCAAGCTCGACAGCGGCGTGGGCAAGCAAGGCAAGATCACGGCCGACGGCACGGTCAATCTCGCCCCGGTCAACGCCCAGCTCAATGTGAAAACCCAGGACATCGACCTGCGCGTCGCGCAGTCCTATATCAATCCGTTCATTCGCCTGGAACTGCGCAGCGGCATGCTCGGCAGTGATCTGAGGGTCAATCTCAAGAGCACCGAACCACTGGTGCTCAGCGTCACCGGCCGCGCACAGATCGATCAACTGCACACCCTCGACACCTTGAAAACCCGCGATTTCCTCAAGTGGCAGCAAGTGGTGGTCGAAGGCCTGAATTATCAGCACGGCGACAGTCTGTCGATCGACAAGGTCAACCTGTTCCAGCCATATGTGCGGTTCATGATCAACGACGATCGCACCACCAACATCGACGACCTGCTGATCCCGCAACCGGCCGACAGCGGCGCGAATACCACG
The DNA here is from genome assembly GCF_900187515.1 of Pseudomonas sp. Irchel s3f10. Classification (NCBI taxonomy): domain Bacteria; kingdom Pseudomonadati; phylum Pseudomonadota; class Gammaproteobacteria; order Pseudomonadales; family Pseudomonadaceae; genus Pseudomonas; species Pseudomonas sp. Irchel s3f10. Next base: position 144,353 of record NZ_FYDZ01000012.1, on the reverse strand, counting down.
ACAGCGAAACCGGCCAGCAACGAGAAACCGTTGGGCATTCACATCGGTGGCATCGCGATCAATGACGGCTCGGCGAACTTCGCCGACTTCAGCCTGACGCCGAACTTCGCCACCGCCGTGCAGCAGCTCAACGGCCATATCGGCACCATCGACAGCCGTCAGGCGAAACCGGCCAGCGTCGATATCAAAGGCAAGGTCGACCGCTACGCACCGGTGACCATCAAGGGCGCGGTCAATCCGTTCGATCCGATGGCCAGCCTCGACATCGCCACCAGTTTCAAACGCGTCGAGCTGACGACACTGACGCCCTACTCCGGCAAATTCGCCGGCTACCGTATCCGCAAGGGCCGGCTCAACCTTGACCTGCACTACCTGATCACCAAGGGCCAGCTCAAAGCCGAAAACAAAGTGGTGGTCGAGCAATTGCAGCTCGGCGAAAAAGTCGACAGCCCGGATGCCGTGAGCCTGCCGCTGAAACTGGCGATTGCCCTGCTCAAGGATGTCGACGGCAAGATCTCCATCGAATTGCCGGTGACCGGCGACTTGAACAACCCGCAATTCAGCGTGATGCCGATTGTCTGGCAGACCTTGCGCAACCTGATCGTCAAAGCCGCCGCCGCGCCGTTCAAAATGATTGGCGGGCTGATCAGTGGTGGCAGTTCGCAAGACCTTGGCACCGTGTCGTTTGCTCCGGGTTCCAGCGAGTTGAGCAAGGATGCCGAAGCGGCGCTGATCAAACTGTCTCAGGCGCTGAAGGAGCGTCCGGCACTGCGTCTGGAGATCGAAGGCACGGCCGCCAAAAGCAGTGACGGCCCGTTGCTCGCCGAGCAGCGTCTGGAACGTGAATACCAGTACAACTACTACAAGATGCTCCAGCGTCGTGGCGATAAAGTCCCGGCTCAGGCGTCGCTGCTGCAAGTGCCCGACAGCGAGAAAGGTCCACTGCTCGAGGGCATTTACCGCACCCGTCTGAAAACCCAGCCGCCGGCGGAATGGAAGGATCTGGGCAAGGAAGAACGCACGGCGAAGATGCGCGAGGGAGTGATCCAGTTCTGGAGTGGCAGCGATGTGCTGTTGCGTCAGTTGGGTCAGGACCGGGCCAGCAGCATCAAGGATTATCTGGTCGATAAAGGCCAACTGGCAGACGACCGTGTGTACTTCATCGACGCCAATCTCGGTGAAGCCGAGAGCGATGGCCGCGTGGTGACGCAAATGCATCTGGATGCCGAATGATGAAACTGCAGTGGCTGGCCTTGATCGCAATGACGTTCGCGGCCAGTCACGCCTCGGCGTCCGATACGCTGCGCTGCGGCAGTCAGTTGATCAGCCTTGGCGACCGTTCCAGCGAAGTCCTGCAGAAGTGCGGTGAGCCGGTTAGCCGTGATCTGCTCGGCTACAAGCGCAGCGCCAATCGTCGCGAAGAGTTTCAGGTCGAGGAGTGGACCTACGGCCCGAGCAACGGCATGTACCAATACCTGCGCTTTGAAGGTAATCGCCTGCGCCAGATCAACAGCAAACGCGGCAACTGACTCACTCTCAGCTAATCAAATTGCTGACTGACACACCGCTATCGCGAGCAGGCTCACTCCTACATTTGTTTTGTGTTGTCTCTGAAATAGAACAGGCCCCGACACAAGTGGCGGGGCCTGTAATGGTCACATCCGTGTGACCGTTCGCATGAACTCTAAAGTTGCGGCAGACGTATTGCTCGGCCCGTCTGTCGCGTCTTCTCCCGGTCCAGGCGAGAAGTCATGCCTTACTCGGCTTTCAGGCCGTCAGCGGAGACCGCTTTGACGCCTTTGATTTTCTTGGCGATCGCTACAGCAACGTCTTTCTGCGATTCAGTTACAGCAGTAGTCGACGACAGCGATACAACGCCTTTGTTGGTTTCTACTTTGATGTCAGTACCAGGAATGCCTTTTTCGGTAACCAGGTCAGCTTTGACTTTGGTGGTGATCCAAGTATCGGAAGTATCTTGTTTCATCTCGGTGACTTCACCGGCAGCCAGAGTCATTGGAGCCTGGGTGGCCTGGGTGGATTGTGCGAATGCACCGGAAGCCATGGTCAGGGTCAGCGCGGTAGCAGCAGCGGCAGTGATAGCGAACTTCTTCATACGAGTAACTCCTGTTTTTCTGGAAAGTCTGCTGTTTGTCTTGTCAGCAGGGTTACCAAGGTAGTTGCGAACGCTGTGCCAACTTTTGAAAATCAATATTTTCTTTATAAATCAATAACTTATTAATTACCGAAATTTTCGAAATCATGCAATTTGCATGACCTTCGAATTATCGACATGCAAGTTACGGTTTTTTGGAAAGTTCCTAAGACGCTGAAATTATTGAAGCTTTTGTGAACGGCTGCGCAATGAAAAATGCCCCGCATTGCGGGGCATTCTGTTGAGCACACATTCAACTTATGTACCGCTGGCGGTGCAGCCTTTTGGCGAATAGTCCGGCGCCACAGTGGTGCCGCAAGTCCAGACGCCAGCACCGGTGCCCGATGAACGGGTCAAGGTGATGGTTTTGTCCAGAACAGGGCCAGGAGCGTTCTTGATTGTGCAGACAATGGTGCCGGCCCCGGTCGAAGCGGTGCCCGATGCGGTCACGGCGCAATTTGACGTTGTGACGGTGGCACTACCGGCCACCAGCGTCAGCGTCGGATCGGTACCTTGGTTGATGGTGTCTTCGAACGGCACTTTCATCGCACTGATCTCCGCCAGCCCCGCCGTTACCTTCGACCGCGCCTGATATTTGGAATACTGCGGCAGGGCGATGGTCGCCAGAATCCCGATGATCGCCACCACGATCAGCAGCTCGATCAGAGTAAAACCTTGTTGTTTTTTCATAGACACGCTCCATGCATGAGTCGAAATCTCATGATCTGCAAGGGAAGCAGCATAGGCCATGCCAACGCCTCCAAGCCCCGCCCGTTGGGCGCGCCCCCTCTACAACGCCATTTCCTACAACCCGTAACCGCACTATCTGACACTTTTTGTCACCTGCACCCGCCGTGTTTGGCGCTGTCACTTGACTAGGCTATAAGTCATGAACTGCAAGCGTGCGGAATCCCCATGAATGACATCGCTCTGAGCGGTCTGGCCAAGCAACTGGTACAGGCCGAGTTGCTGACAGAAAAAAGTGCCCAGCAAGCCTGGCAACAGGCTCAGCGCAATCGCCTGTCGCTGGTCAGCTATCTGGTGCAGAACAAACTGGTCAAGAGCTGGCAGGTAGCCGAGATCGCCAGCGAGCATTTCGGCATGGCGTTCCTTGATCTCAATTGCCTCGACAAGGAAACCCAGCCCAAAGGCCTGGTCAGCGAAAAACTGGTGCGTCAGCATCACGCTCTGCCCCTGTGGCGGCGAGGCAACAAGCTATTCGTAGGCATTTCCGACCCGAGCAATCATCAAGCAATCAACGACATTCAGTTCAGTACGGGGCTGAGCACCGAAGCCATTCTGGTCGAGGACGACAAGCTCAGCGATGCCATCGAAAAATTCTTCGACACCAACGCCAGCGGTCTGGAGGACATGGCCGATGTCGATCTCGATGGCCTCGATGTCGAATCCATCGACGACAGCAAACAGGACGCCATCGCAGGCCTCGACGCCGACGATGCGCCGGTGGTGCGTTTTGTTCACAAGATGTTGCTCGACGCGATCAAAAGCGGTTCTTCTGATTTGCACTTCGAGCCCTACGAGAAGAACTACCGGGTACGAGTGCGCACCGACGGCATCCTGCGCGAGGTGGCCAAACCGCCGATTCAACTGGCCGGGCGGATCGCTGCACGTTTGAAAGTCATGGCCAGTCTCGATATTTCGGAGCGGCGCAAGCCGCAGGACGGGCGGATCAAGATGCGCCTGTCGAAGAGCAAGTCGATCGATTTCCGGGTCAACACCCTGCCGACGCTGTGGGGGGAAAAAGTGGTGATCCGGATTCTCGACCCTTCCAGCGCACAGATCGGCATCGACGCGCTTGGTTACGAACCCGCGCAGAAAGAACTGTACATGGCCGCGCTCAAGCAGCCCCAAGGCATGATTCTGGTCACTGGCCCCACCGGCTCGGGGAAAACCGTGTCGCTGTACACCGGCCTGAATATCCTCAATACCGTCGACATCAATATCTCCACTGCCGAAGACCCGGTGGAGATCAACATGGAAGGCATCAACCAGGTCAACGTCAATCCCAAACAAGGGCTCGACTTTGCCCAGGCACTACGCTCGTTTCTGCGCCAGGACCCGGACGTGATCATGGTTGGCGAGATCCGCGATCTGGAAACTGCCGAGATCGCGATCAAGGCTGCGCAGACCGGCCACCTCGTGCTCTCGACCCTGCACACCAACAGCGCTGCGGAAACCCTGACCCGTCTGCACAACATGGGCATCCCCGGCTTCAACATCGCCACCTCGGTCAGCCTGATCATCGCTCAGCGCCTGGCGCGAAAACTGTGCAGCCACTGCAAGAAGCCCATCGAGATCCCACGCGAAACCTTGATCAAGGAAGGTTTCCCCGAGGAACGCATCGGCCATTTCACGATCTACGAGCCGGTCGGTTGCGATCACTGCAACGGCGGTTACAAGGGACGCGTGGGGATTTATGAAGTGGTGAAAAACACACCGGAGTTGCAACGCTTGATCATGGCCGAAGGCAACTCGCTGGAAATCGACATTCAAATGCGCCGCGACGGCTTCGACGATCTGCGCACATCTGGGTTGCACAAGGCCATGCAAGGCATCACCAGCCTTGAAGAAATCAACCGGGTCACCAAGGACTGAACATGGCGGTCAAGGCAGCGAAAATCAGTATCTACGCCTGGGAAGGTACGGACAGGAAAGGCAGCAAAGTCACCGGTGAGCTGAGCGGACAAAACCCGGCGCTGATCAAGGCACAGCTGCGTAAACAGGGGATCAATCCCGGCAAGGTGCGCAAAAAATCCGCGTCGTTGTTGAGTTTCGGCAAACGCATCAAGGCCCAGGACATCGCTCTGTTCACCCGGCAGATGGCGACCATGATGAAGGCTGGTGTGCCGCTGCTGCAGTCGTTCGACATCATCGGCGAAGGCTTTGAAAACCCGGCCATGCGCAAGCTGGTGGACGAGGTAAAACAGGAAGTTGCCGCCGGTAACAGCTTTGCCAACGCCCTGCGCAAAAAGCCGCAGTACTTCGACGAGTTGTATTGCAACCTTGTCGATGCTGGTGAGCAGTCCGGCGCCCTTGATACCTTGCTGGAACGTGTTGCGACGTATAAGGAAAAGAGCGAGGCCCTCAAGGCCAAAATCAAGAAAGCCATGACCTATCCCGCCGCCGTGGTGCTGGTGGCGGCAGTGGTGACCGGGATCCTGCTGATAAAAGTGGTGCCGCAGTTTCAGTCGGTGTTCTCGGGTTTCGGTGCCGAATTACCGGCCTTCACCCTGATGGTGATCAGCCTTTCGGAGTTCATGCAGCAATGGTGGTGGGCGATTCTCGGCGCGCTGGTCGCGGCGATTTTCGGCACCCGCCATGCGTTGAAAACCTCTCAGGCGTTACGTGATCGCAAGGACACCTGGCTGTTGAAGCTGCCATTGGTGGGCACGCTGATGTACAAGTCAGCGGTCGCCCGTTTCGCCCGAACCCTTTCCACTACATTTGCTGCTGGTGTGCCATTGGTAGAAGCGCTCGACTCGGTGGCCGGCGCCACCGGCAACGTGGTATTCAAGCGCGCCGTGCTGCGGATTCGTCAGGACGTCTCCACCGGTATGCAGCTGAACTTTTCGATGCGCAGCACCGGAGTCTTTCCCAACATGGCCGTGCAGATGACCGCTATCGGCGAGGAATCGGGTGCGCTGGATGAAATGCTCGACAAGGTTGCAGGCTTTTACGAAGAAGAAGTGGATAACATGGTCGACAACCTCACCAGCCTTATGGAGCCATTCATCATGGTGGTGCTGGGGGTGATCGTCGGCGGTCTGGTCGTAGCCATGTACCTGCCGATTTTCCAACTCGGCTCAGCGATCTGACATGCCTATCGACGAACTGTTTGCCCTGTATCCACTGGCCTTTGTCTTCACCGCCCTGCTGCTCGGTCTGGTGGTCGGCAGCTTTCTCAACGTGCTGATCTGGCGTCTGCCGAAAATGCTCGAACGCGACTGGCGCCAGCAGGCCCACGACGTGCTCGGTTTGCCCGGCGAAACGCCGCTGCCCACCTACAACCTGATGCTGCCGCACTCCGAGTGCCCACATTGCGCCCATCGCATTCGCCCGTGGGAGAACGTTCCCCTGCTCAGTTATCTGTGGCTGCGCGGGCGTTGTTCCGCGTGTGCTGCGCCCATCAGCAAACGATATCCACTGACCGAACTGGCTTGCGGGCTGCTCTCTGCCTTCATCGCCTGGCATATCGGCTTCGGTTGGTCGGCATGCCTGCTGATTGTCCTGACGTGGGGTTTGCTGGCGATGAGTCTGATCGACACCGAACATCAACTGCTGCCCGATGTGCTGGTGCTGCCGCTGCTGTGGCTGGGGTTGATCGTCAACAGCTTCGGCGTCTTCGTACCGTTGCACGATGCACTGTGGGGCGCAGTGGCCGGTTACATGGCGTTGTGGTCGGTGTTCTGGCTGTTCAAACTGCTGACCGGCAAGGACGGCATCGGTCACGGGGATTTCAAGTTGCTGGCGCTGCTCGGCGCGTGGGGCGGCTGGCAGATTCTACCGCTGACCATCCTTCTGTCATCGCTGGTGGGCGCCATTATCGGGGTGGTTTTACTGCGCTTGCGCAATGAGAAAACATCCACGCCGATCCCCTTCGGCCCCTGGCTGGCAATTGCCGGCTGGATTGCCTTGCTCTGGGGTGGTCAAATAACCGACTTCTATTGGCAGTTTGTCGGTTTGAAATGAATACCCCTGTGGAAAAACCCTGGATTCTCGGCCTCACCGGCGGCATCGGCAGCGGCAAAAGCGCGGCGGCCCAGCACTTCATTGATCTGGGTATCCACGTGGTGGATGCCGATCATGCGGCGCGCTGGGTGGTTGAGCCGGGCCGTCCCGCCCTGGCAAAGATTGCCGAGCACTTCGGCCCCGGCGTATTGCAGGCCGATGGCACACTGGACCGCGCCGCCCTGCGCAAACTGATCTTCGAAGTACCGGAGCAACGGCGCTGGCTCGAAGCCCTGCTGCATCCGTTGATCGCCGAGGAAATCGCTCATCATCTGGCGCTGGCAAAATCGCCTTACGCGATACTGGTTTCGCCGCTGTTGATCGAATCCGGGCAATACGCGATGACCCAGCGCATCCTGGTGATCGACGCCCCGCAACAATTGCAGATCGAACGCACCTTGCAGCGTGACCAGACCAGCGAGCAGCAGGTTCAGGCGATCCTCAAGGCTCAGTCGAGCCGCGAAGACCGTGTGAGCCGTGCCGACGACGTGGTGGTCAATGATCGCGACCTCGCCTGGTTGCACAGCGAGGTCGAGCGTCTGCATCACTTTTACCTGACTTTATCCGGAGGCCAAGCATGAGCCAGATCCCAACCGTTGAATGCCCGACCTGCGGCGCGCCCGTTGAGTTCACCCCTGAAAACAAGTTTCGGCCGTTCTGTTCCGATCGCTGCAAACTGATCGACCTCGGCGCCTGGGCGTCGGAAGAGCACAAGATTCCGGTCGCGCCGGATGCCGAGGACGAACTGTTTTCCGGCGATTTCGATCCGCGCCACTGATCCCGATCAGGGCCGCATAAAGCCGTAGTCCTGATCGTCGTCGAGGTTTTCCGCGAGAAAGCGCAACTCGTCGGCCAGGTCTTCGGCGTTGCGCACGGCCTTGCTCTGCTGCACCACCGCACTGAGCAAGGCACGCAAACTCAACCCTGGGTCAAAGCCCACCTCCTGCGCCATGTCCAGACTCTGCCGGGTTTCCTGCCTTGCCCACTCGTAAACGCTCATGCCGCTGCTCCTGAAGGGATTTGCGCGAGCATGAAATTTCCCGCGCGTGGCGGGTTTGATATGGATCAAGACTTGGGGTCGTCGTCCTTCCACGGCGCCGAGAGGTAGCGCGTGCGGTTGAAGGTTTCCAGCCATTCCGGGCTGAATACCACCAGCGCACTGATGATCATGCCGTTGATGAACGCTTCGGGGAAAATGATCAGCCACACGTAACCGATGAAGTCTTCCAGCCACTCCGGCATGGCAAAGAGACCGTCGTACCACAGCAGCGTCAGGCTCAGGATCAGACATAACAGCGCGGACAACGCCGCAGCGAAGAATCCGGAGCAGAAGATGTACACGAACGGATTACGTGGCTGTGCGCGCTCGACGAGGATCGCCACACATTCAGTGATCAACACCGGTAACAGGATCAGCAGCGAGCCATTGACCCCGACCGCCAGCAAATCCTGACGACCCAATAGCACCAGGCCGATCTGTGCGACCAGGCCTCCGACAATTGCCAGCGGCCAATCCAGCAGCAAAGTCACGGCGGTCATCCCGATAAAGTGATAGGACACGCCGGTGTCGAAATCCCTGCGCACCAGCCACAACAGAAACAACGCGAATACCGTGCCGAACAACAGATGCTGACGCCGGCTGTCACTGAACAACTCGACCCATGGCGCGCGCGCAATCGCCCAGAGCAGCACCGGCAGATAAATCAGCCAGCCGAGCGTCAGGCTCGCCGTCGAAAGCAGTTCAGCTCCAATCATTCCCTCACCCTCCATCGACATTCAGCTGTAGGAGCTGCCGAAGGCTGCGAACTTTTGATTTTTTTATTTAACAGCAAGATCAAAAGATCGCAGCCTTCGGCAGCTCCTACAAGGGCAAGGTGAACGGGCGGTTCAAGCAAAGCTTTCTGCTTGTCGCATTTGAACGCTAAGCTTGGGCCTATGGATGACTCAGATTATTTACGCCTGCTGACCATCGCGGCCGAGCAAGCCAACGCCTTTCTGTCCAATGCCCGCAAATGGGAGCGTGAGCGTTGGGTCTGCCAGCGCCTGCTGCAAGGCTTGAATATTCCCTACCGCGCGGACGAATTCGCGCCGGCCGGCGAACCCCCGGATGTGCTGTTTCGCGATGCCAATTTCGAGGTGTTCTTCGTGCTCGACGAGGGGCGCCGGCTCAACGACGAATGGCGCGATGAACTGCAGCGACGACGCAGCGCCTTTTCTCTCAGCCAACTGGTGCGCCGTGAGGCCAAGCCCAAGCGCATTCCGGCCAATGAATTCCTGCTGCGACTGGCACCGACCTTGCGTAAGAAGGCGCACAACTACAAGGAACGCGGTATGGATCTGGGCGAATTGGATATCATCGCCTTCGCCAGTCTTAAACGTGAGGTGCTGGATCTGAACAGCCATTTCCCCCCGCCCACCGAATATCTGCGCCAGGGCTGGCGCTCGCTGTCGCTGGTCGGCCCGACCTTTGCCCGCGTGCTGTTCGCCCACCCGGATGCGCCGGATTTTCTGCGCAACAACCTTGGTCGCAGCATCGTCTTCGATGTCGGGATCAGCCTGTGACGCCGCTGCAGCAATTGATTGCCGATGTGCCGCAGACCGGGTGCGTGCGCTGGATCGGAGTGCGCCCCGAATCGCGCGGGCCGATGATCGAACTTGATGCGGTGGAAGCGCGACTGGAAGCAGGGCTGACCGGCGATCACGCCCGTCCCGGTGTGCGTAACGCGCGGCAGGTGACCCTGATCCAGTGGGAACACCTCGCGGTAATCAGCGCATTGATGGGCCGACCGCACGATCAACCGGTCAGGCCTGAAGATCTGCGCCGTAATCTCGTTATCAGCGGTATCAATTTGTTTAGCCTCAAGGGTCGGCGCTTTCGCATCGGTCAGGCAATATTCGAAACCACGGGCTGGTGTCAGCCTTGCGCACGCCTGCAGAACAACCTCGGCCCGGGCACCTTTCAAGCGGTGCGCGGGCATGGCGGAATTACCGCGCGGGTGTTACAAAGCGGGATCATTCGCCTCGAAGACCGGGTGAGCGTCGAGCCGGTTCCGGACAGCGGCTATGCTGCTTTCAACCCCGGATAAAAACCGCTGTAGCTTCTGTCCATTCAGCAACGTCTACCTGACGAGGCAAATATGACCAGCCGCCTGAACCCTGAAGACCAGAAACATGTCGAAGAGTACCTGCAACTGTCCCAACACCGAGTCGAGCGCCGGCCTTTCCGGCCGTGGATGCTCCTGGTGCTGGTGCTGGCAGTGACCATTGGTCTGGGCCTGTTGAGCCGATTTATCAGTTACCTGACGCTATGAGCTGCCTCGCGCTCGCTTGGGTAACCGCACCGATTTCCTTTAAAAACCTTGCGAGTTATCCCCATGTCCCATCGTATTGTTATTGTCGGCGGCGGCGCCGGCGGTCTGGAGTTGGCTACCCGTCTGGGTAAGACTCTGGGCAAGCGCGGCACGGCCAGTGTGATGCTGGTCGACGCCAACCTGACGCACATCTGGAAACCGCTGTTGCACGAAGTGGCTGCCGGATCGCTGAACTCCTCCGAAGACGAACTCAACTATGTTGCCCAGGCAAAATGGAACCACTTCGAGTTCCAGCTGGGGCGCATGAGCGGGCTTGATCGTGCGCAGAAGAAAATTCAACTGGCGGCGACCTACGACGAAAACGGCGTAGAACTGGTGCCGGCGCGGGAAGTGCAGTACGACTCGCTGGTGATCAGCGTCGGCAGCACCACCAATGATTTCGGCACTCAGGGCGCGGCGCAGCACTGCCTGTTCCTCGACACCCGCAAGCAAGCCGAGCGCTTTCACCAGCAACTGTTGAATCACTATCTGCGTGCACACGCCGGGCAAACCGATGTGATCGAGCAGATCAGCGTAGCGATCGTCGGCGCTGGCGCGACGGGTGTTGAACTGGCGGCAGAATTGCACAACGCCGCCCATGAACTGGCGGCTTATGGTCTGGACCGGATCAAACCGGAAAACATGCACATCACCCTGATCGAAGCCGGGCCACGGGTGTTGCCCGCCCTGCCGGAGCGCATCAGCGGACCCGTGCACAAGACCCTGGAAAAACTCGGGGTCAATGTGATGACCAATGCCTCGGTCAGCGAAGTGACCGCCGACAGCCTGATCACCGCCGATGGCAATGAAATCAAGGCCAGCCTGAAAGTCTGGGCGGCGGGCATTCGCGCGCCGGGTTTCCTCAAGGACATCGACGGCCTGGAAACCAACCGCATCAATCAACTGCAAGTATTGCCGACGCTGCAAACCACCCGCGACGAGAACATCTTCGCCTTCGGCGATTGCGCCGCGTGCCCGCAACCGGGCACCGATCGCAACGTGCCGCCACGGGCGCAAGCCGCGCACCAACAGGCCTCGCTGCTGGCCAAGTCGCTGAAATTGCGCATCGAAGGCAAGACCCTGCCGGAGTACAAGTACACCGACTACGGCTCGCTGATCTCGCTGTCGCGTTTTTCGGCTGTGGGTAACTTGATGGGCAACCTGACCGGCAGCGTGATGCTCGAAGGCTGGCTGGCGCGGATGTTTTACGTGTCGCTGTATCGCATGCACCAAATGGCGCTGTACGGGCCGTTCCGCACGGCGATGTTGATGCTCGGCAGCAAGATTGGCCGTGGCACCGAGCCGCGCCTGAAGCTGCACTAAAAACCTGTGGGAGCGAGCCTGCTCGCGAATGCGGTGTGTCAAACGACAAAAATGTCGACTGAGACAACCTCTTCGCGAGCAGGCTCGCTCCCACATTGTTTTGTGTTGATCGAAAGATCTGTTTCTTACTGTATCCCCGCCCCGCTTTTCCCTCCTTCGCTTACAAACTCCCCCGCTGCGCGACACAGTCGCGATACACCGCCACCGCCTAATGGCCACACCCGAGCAACACCGCTCAGGCTTGCGTCTTTAACGTGTGGTTGCGTTGTGCAGCCCAGGAGAATGTAAATGTCCCGTACTTCGATCCTCGGTAAAAAATCCATTGGCCTGATCGGCGCAGCCCTGGCTGGCGGCCTGATGATGTCCGGTTCGGTGTTTGCCGCTCAACCACTGGCGCAGGGCTACATGGTCGCCTCGGCAGAAACTTCGGTGAAAGCGCCGGAAGGCAAATGCGGTGAAGGCAAGTGTGGCGATGCCTCGATGGCCAAGACTGACAGCGATGGTGACGGCAAGGTTTCCCGCGCCGAATTCCTCAAAGTCGCGCCGAAGTCCGACTTCGACAAGATCGACACCAACCATGACGGCTTCATCGACGAGCAAGAGGCCTACAACAACGTGAAGGCCAACTTTGAAGCCAATGGCAAGAAGATGCCGAAAGGCCTGTTCGAACACCTGAAAGACCAAGACGGCGCCTGACCGGCAGAAAAAAGCCGCGCTTCTCCTGTGAGAAACGCGGCTTTTTCATGTCTGCCGTTTTACAACTGGAAGCGCCGCACCATGCCCTGCAAGGCGTTGGCCAGTTGCGACAACTCATGGCTGGAAGCACTGGTCTGGTCGGCACCGGCGGCGGAACGTACCGACAAATCACGAATGTTCACCAGATTGCGATCGACTTCGCGGGCGACTTGCGCCTGTTCTTCCGCAGCGCTGGCGATCACCAGATTGCGCTCATGGATCTCATGCACCGACGCGGTAATGGTTTGCAGCGCCTCACCGGCACGCTCAGCCAACGCCAGGGTGGTCGTGGCACGCGCGGTACTGGCCTGCATCGAATCCAGCGCCAGGCTCGAACCGCTGCGCATGCCCTGGACCATCTGCTCGATCTCCTGCGTCGATTGCTGCGTGCGATAAGCCAGCGCCCGCACTTCATCAGCGACTACGGCAAAGCCTCGGCCGCTCTCACCGGCCCGCGCCGCTTCAATCGCCGCGTTGAGCGCCAGCAGGTTGGTCTGCTCGGCAATCGCCCGAATCACGTCCAGCACTTTGCCGATGTCCTGCGACTGGTTGGCCAGTGATTGCACCAACTCACCGGTCTGTTGCACATCGCTGGCCAGGGCGTTGATAGCCGTGGCGGTCTCACTGACCCGCACCTGGCCCAGATGCGCCGACTCGCTGGATTGACGGGTCGCGTCAGACGTCGACACCGCATTGCGTGCGACCTCTTCCACTGCGGCCGTCATCTGATTAACAGCCGTCGCAGCCTGTTCGATTTCGTTGTTCTGTTGTTGCAAACCCTGTGTGCTGTCGAGTGTCACTGCATTGAGTTCATCAGCAGCGGTCGCCAGTTGCGTGGCCGAACCACTGATGCCTTGCAGCGTCTCGCGCAGGTTTTGCTGCATGGTCGCCAACGCTTTGAGCAAGCGACTGACTTCATCGTTGCCATGGGTTTCGATCGGCCGGGTCAGATCGCCTTGCGCCACACTTTCTGCTGCGCTGACAGCGCTGCTCAGCGGGCGAACGATACTGCGCGTGAGCATCATCGCCAGTGCCACCGTGGCCAGCGCGGCCAACGCAATGAACAAACTGACAATCGTGCGCGAGTTTTCGTAGTGCGCAGCGGACTTCTGGCTTTCGGCGGCGACCTGTTTGGCGAACAGGTCCGCCAGGTCGTTGAGTTGCTTTCCGGAGCCATCGACGACGGTTTTCATGTCGACCAGCAACAACCTGGTCAGCTCATCACGCTTGCCTTGTTCAGCGAGGGCAAAGGATTGAGCGATGCCGCTGCGATACGCGGCGAAGGTCTTCTTGAACTGGTCGTATAGCTGCTGGCCTTCCGGGGTGTTGACCAGTTTGTCGTAAGCGGCGATTTTCTCGCTCAGCTCTTTGTCGCGGGTGTCCATCTGGCTGCGGTAAGTCGCAATGTTGGCCGGATCCTGATCCAGCGCCATGCGCAACGAGATGGTGCGGATACGCAGCATGATCTCGCGAATCTCGTCGCCGCCACGAATGCTCGGCAGCCACTGATTTTCCACCGCGACTTCACTGTCGCGAATGCTCGACATCTGCCCCAGCGCAAAAACGCCGAGCAAGGCCACCAACACCGCGATCAGGGCGAACCCCAGGGCCGCCCGGGGAGCAATATTCAACTGACGAAGCAACATGACGAACGCCCTTATTCTTGTATTGGCCAGATTCAAGGGGCGAAGCCATGGCAGTCCCCTCGTGTTAGCGGGCTATCGGCAGGTTGTATGATGACTTGAAGGGGAAATGCGTTTTTGTCGGACAAAAAAAATCCCCGTATCTTTCGATACGAGGATTTTTAATATGGTCGGGGTAAGGGGATTCGAACTCCTGACATCCTGCTCCCAAAGCAGGCGCGCTACCGGACTGCGCTATACCCCGGTAAAAAAAAGGCGACCTTTCAAAGATCGCCTTCTTCGATCAGCGCTTTTGGCCTCTGATCTTAAGATTCGATCCCAGCGCTAACTGGTTTCAAAAATGGTGGGTCGTGTGGGATTCGAACCTACGACCAATTGGTTAAAAGCCAACTGCTCTACCAACTGAGCTAACGACCCAAAAATGGTCGGGGTAAGGGGATTCGAACTCCTGACATCCTGCTCCCAAAGCAGGCGCGCTACCGGACTGCGCTATACCCCGGTTTGAAATTGGCTCCGTGACCAGGACTCGAACCTGGGACCCAATGATTAACAGTCATTTGCTCTACCGACTGAGCTATCACGGAACTACATATTTCAATTTACAACGGTGAAACTTCTTGCATCTAGTCACTCGTTCGCATCGCTGCGTTCGTGTGTCTGAGGCGCGCTATTCTACAACCTAGAACACCTCTGTCAACCCCCTAAATTGCTTTCAAGTTAATGATTTGCAACTTATTTCAGATTTCAACTCAGTGAGCTGAGACCGTCTTGGCGACTGACTGCGGGGCGCACTTTACAAGCCTTTTCCTTTGAGTTCAACAGCCTAACGAAAAAAAAGGCCCCACAATGTGGGGCCCTCCTTTTTTCATTGGCGTTTGGACTCAGTTGAAAACGATTTCGTCGCTCTCGACCTTGCCGGTTGCCGTGTCGCCTGGCATGAAGTGACCCGAGAGGATCAACTGTGCCAACGGGTTTTCGATCCAGCGCTGAATCGCCCGTTTCAAAGGACGTGCGCCATACACCGGGTCGTAACCCACCGCGATCAGCTTGTCCATCGCTTCCGGGCTGAGCTCCAGCTTCAGCTCGCGCTCGGCCAGACGGCTGCGCAGACGACCCAACTGGATCTCGGTAATGCCCGCGATCTGATCCCGTGCCAAAGGCTCGAAGATCACCACTTCGTCGACCCGGTTGATGAACTCCGGACGGAAGTGCGACGTCAGCGCATCCATGACTGCAGCACGCTGCGCCTCGCGATCACCGACCAGCTCCTGAATCTGCACAGAGCCGAGGTTAGAGGTCATGACGATCACGGTATTGCGGAAGTCCACCGTGCGACCATGGCTGTCGGTCAGGCGACCATCTTCAAGCACTTGCAGCAAGATGTTGAACACATCCGGGTGCGCCTTCTCGACTTCGTCCAGCAGGATCACCGAATAAGGCTTGCGACGCACAGCCTCGGTCAGGTAACCGCCTTCTTCGTAACCGACGTATCCCGGTGGCGCACCGATCAGACGCGCCACGGAATGTTTCTCCATGAACTCGGACATATCGATCCGCACCATCGCCTCTTCAGTATCAAAGAGGAATTCGGCCAGCGCCTTGCACAGCTCGGTTTTACCAACACCGGTCGGACCGAGGAACATGAACGAGCCGCTCGGACGATTCGGATCGGACAACCCGGCACGTGAACGTCGTACCGCATTGGCCACGGCGACCACAGCTTCTTCCTGACCAATCACCCGTTTGTGCAACAGGCTTTCCATTTTCATCAGCTTGTCGCGCTCGCCTTCGAGCATTTTCGACACGGGAATGCCGGTCCACTTCGACACAACTTCGGCGATCTCTTCTTCAGTCACCTTGCTGCGCAGCAGCTGGTTTTCGCTCTTGCCGTGCTGATCGACCATTTGCAGGCTGCGTTCCAGATCCGGAATTACCCCATACTGCAATTCAGCCATTCGGTTGAGGTCGCCTTTACGGCGTGCCGCTTCCAGTTCCTGACGCGACTGCTCGATCTTCTGCTGAATCTGCGCAGAACCCTGCACCTCGGCTTTTTCCGAGTTCCAGATTTCTTCCAGATCGGAATACTCGCGTTCCAGTCGGACGATTTCTTCCTGGAGTTTTTCCAGACGTTTCATCGCCGCTTCGTCGCTTTCCTTCTTCAGCGCCTGGGATTCCACCTTCAACTGAATCAGGCGACGCTCGAGACGATCGAGCACTTCCGGCTTGGAGTCGATTTCCATGCGGATGCGGCTAGCCGCCTCGTCGATCAGGTCGATGGCCTTGTCCGGCAACTGCCGGTCAGTGATGTAGCGATGGCTGAGCTTGGCCGCGGCGATGATCGCGCCGTCGGTGATCGCCACCTTGTGGTGAACCTCGTAGCGCTCTTTGAGGCCACGCAGAATGGCGATGGTGTCTTCTTCGCTCGGCTCATCCACCAATACTTTCTGGAAGCGTCGCTCGAGCGCCGCGTCCTTCTCTATATATTGGCGATACTCGTTGAGCGTGGTCGCGCCAACGCAATGCAACTCACCGCGCGCCAGCGCAGGTTTGAGCATGTTGCCGGCATCCATCGAGCCTTCGCCTTTACCGGCGCCGACCATGGTGTGCAGTTCGTCGATGAATAGAATGATCTGCCCTTCCTGTTTCGACAGCTCGTTGAGCAGCGATTTCAGGCGCTCTTCGAACTCACCGCGATACTTGGCACCGGCAATCAGCGCGCCCATGTCCAGCGAGAGCAAACGCTTGCCCTTGAGGCCGTCCGGTACTTCGCCGTTGATGATGCGCTGGGCCAGACCTTCGGCAATCGCGGTTTTACCCACGCCAGGCTCACCGATCAGCACCGGGTTGTTCTTGGTACGGCGTTGCAGAACCTGAATGGTGCGACGAATTTCATCGTCACGGCCAATCACCGGATCGAGCTTGCCGTCTTCGGCGCGCTTGGTCAGGTCGACGGTGTATTTATCCAGCGCCTGCCGCGACTCCTCGTGATTGGCGTCATTTACCGCTTCGCCGCCACGCAGGTTGTTGATCGCGTTTTCCAAAGCTTTCTTGCTCACGCCCTGGCCGAGCAGCAACTTGCCGAGCTTGCTGTTCTCGTCCATCGCCGCAAGTAGCACCAATTCGCTGGAGATGAACTGGTCGCCCTTCTGCTGGGCCAGACGGTCAGCCTGATTGAGCAGGCGCGCCAGATCCTGCGACATATTGACGTCGCCGGTCGGGTTCTGGATTTTCGGTAATTGGTCGAGCTCTTTGGTCAGCTCTTTACGCAAGCTGTTGACGTCGAAGCCCACCTGCATCAGCAGAGGTTTGATCGAACCACCCTGCTGTTCAAGCATGGCTTGCATCAAGTGCGCCGGCTCAATCGCCGGATGATCGTGGCCGACTGCCAACGACTGGGCGTCGGACAAGGCCAACTGTAATTTGCTGGTTAAACGGTCTATTCGCATAAGTCACCTTCCTTTTGAGCAGGCCGGACCTAAAAACCATCCTGAATAAAGAAACCTGCCAGATACCACTGTAGATGCGGTCGATTCTGGGAGATTCAAGCGTCAGAGGGTTGATTCAGGTCAGGCAAGTCTAGCGGGTGAGCCAAACTAAGGAGGCAAAGCGACCGGTGCGTGACGCACGGCGATAAGAGAAGAAGCGTGGATCGGTCACGGTGCAGAAACCGCCGCCATAAACAGCGGTAACACCACGTTCAGCCAGACGCAGGCGCGCCGGCTTATAAATGTCAGCCATGAACTTGCCGGCGTTGTCGCTCGGCACGAAGGCTTCTGCCGCTGCGGGCAATTGATTGATGAAGACTTCCCGCACTTCCGGGCCGACTTCAAAGGCTTGCGGGCCAATGGCCGGACCGAGCCAGACCAAAACGTCTTCAGCCGGAACATCGAGGCTGTCGAGCGTCGCTTCCAGCACGCCCGCCGCCAGACCACGCCAACCGGCATGGGCCGCTGCCACACGGGTGCCGGCGCGATCGCAGAACAATGCCGGCAGGCAATCCGCCGTCATCGCCGTGCAGGCAATTCCGGGGGTTGTCGTCCAACTGGCATCTGCAGTCGCGACAATGCCCGGATCAGCATGAGCCACGGTAATCCCGTGCACTTGCTGCAACCAGGCAGGCTGTATAGAGAAGTGTTCGGTCAGGCGCCGACGGTTCTCGGCAACGGCCTCTGGACGATCATCGACATGATCGCCCAGATTGAGGCTGTCGAACGGCGCCTCGCTGATACCGCCCTCGCGGGTAGTGACGCAGGCTTTGACGCTGGCCGGCGCAGGCCAGTCCGGCGTCAGCCAGTTCATCCGACGAATGCCTCGCGATCCTGCTTGAGCAGGGTCAGCAGCCAGACGAAATCTTCCGGCAGCGGCGATTCCCAGCTCATGCGTATACCGGTCGTCGGATGATCCAGCTCAAGGAAGCGCGCGTGCAGGGCCTGACGCGGGAAATGCTTGAGCGATTCCACCATCGTCGGGTTCGCGGCTGGCGGAATGCGGAAACGACCGCCGTACGCCGGGTCGCCGACCAACGGGAAGTTGATGTGCGACATGTGTACACGGATCTGGTGAGTACGACCGGTTTCCAGCTTTACTCGCACGTGGGTGTGGGAGCGGAAGCGCTCCAGCACGCGGTAGTGGCTGACGGCAGGCTTGCCGCCTTCCATCACCGCCATGCGCTGACGCTGCTGACCGTGACGACCGATCGGGGCGTTGATCTTGCCACCGGCGGTCACGACACCGATCACGATGCACTCATAGATGCGGCTGACACTGCGACTCTGCAACTGAGTAACCAGTTTGGTCTGCGCCTGAATGGTCTTGGCCACCACCATCAGACCGGTGGTGTCCTTGTCCAGACGATGCACGATACCGGCGCGCGGGACATTGATGATGTCCGGCACGTGGTGCAGCAAGGCGTTAAGCAAGGTGCCATCGGCGTGACCGGCAGCCGGGTGCACCACCAGGCCCGCAGGCTTGTTGATCACCAGAATGTCGTCGTCTTCATAGACGATGTCGAGCTCGATGTCCTGGGCGATCCATTCGCCCTGGGCTTCCTGCTCGGCAGTCAGCTCAAGGATGGCACCGCCGTGCACGATGTCGCGAGGGCGGATGACCGCCCCGTCCACAGTCAGGCGACCTTCTTTGATCCAGGCGGAAAGGCGCGAGCGAGAGTGCTCAGCGAAGAGTTGGGCAGCGACTTGATCGAGGCGTTGGCCGCCCAATTCGGACGGCACCTCTGCGCGAAGTTCAATTTTATCGGACATGCTCTGACTGTGCGTCGGCACAGCTTTTGGTTTCGGCTGCGCGCTTGTGGTTAAATACGGCGTCTTTTGCCCCGAGGCTTTTCAACGGGGCGCTCATCATAACAGGACGGCCCCGCCCAAGACAGCGGCCGTCATAGGGACGCAAGCCGCCATGCAAGTGAAACACCTGCTGCTGATCGCCATCCTCGCATTGACCGCTGCTTGCTCATCGAAGGAAGTCGTAGACGAAAACCTCAGCGAAGCCGAGCTGTATCAGCAGGCTCAGACTGACCTGGACAACAACAGCTACACCAGCGCCACAGCCAAGCTGAAGGCTCTGGAGTCGCGTTATCCGTTCGGTCGCTACGCCGATCAGGCACAGCTGGAGCTGATCTACGCCAACTACAAGAACGCCGAGCCGGAAGCTGCAAAGTCCGCCGCCGAGCGTTTCATTCGTTTGCATCCGCAGCACCCGAACGTGGATTACGCGTACTACCTCAAAGGTCTGACCTCTTTCGACCAGGACGTCGGCCTGCTGGCGCGCTTCCTGCCGCTGGACATGACCAAGCGTGACCCGGGCGCCGCGCGCGACTCGTACAACGAGTTCGCCCAGCTGACCAGCCGCTACCCGAACAGCCGCTACGCGCCGGACGCCAAGCAGCGCATGATTTACCTGCGCAACCTGCTGGCGGCCTACGAAATCCACGTGGCCGACTACTACCTGACCCGTCAGGCGTATGTAGCCGCTGCCAACCGTGGTCGTTACGTCGTAGAAAACTTCCAGGAAACCCCATCGGTCGCCGACGGCCTGGCGGTAATGACTGAAGCCTATCAGCGTCTGCACCTGGACGAACTGGCCAACACCAGCCTGGAAACCCTGAAGCTCAACTACCCGAACCACCCGAGTCTGCAGGACGGTCAGTTCGTGCCACGGGTTGCCGAAGCCGACAACCGTTCGTTCCTGAGCAAGGCGACTCTGGGTCTGATCGAGTCGCGCCCACCGCTGCCGCCGGGCGAAACCCGCGCCAACCAGGACGTGCAGAAGCAGTTCCAGGACGCGAAAGACGCTATCCCGAACGAGCTCAAGCCTAAAGACGAAAACGGCGACGTGATCGAAGAGCCAGAGCCTGAGTCGAGCAACACCGACCGCTCGTGGTTCAGCTACATGACTTTCGGCGTGTTCGACTGATCACACTGACGGTACACAAAAGGGAGATCTGCGGATCTCCCTTTTTCATGCCCGCGCTTTATTAGGCTGTGCGCTTGTCAGGTCCTTGGCTAAACTGCCGGATCATCAGTCAAAAAGCCGCTCATCATGCTTCGTTTATTGTTCTGGATCGTCGTGATTTTCGCCGCGATATGGTTGTGGCGTAAATTCAAGGCGCCTGCCGCGTCCAATCAATCCAATCGCGCCCCTCGCGAACAGGACGCGCCACCGATGGTGCGCTGCGCCCATTGCGGCGTGCATCTACCGCGCGACCGCGCGCTGAGCGTGCAACAACAGTGGTATTGCAGCCAGGCTCACCTTGAGCAAGGCCCGGGTGCCAGTGATCGCTGAGGCCACACACGCCGACAGCAAACAGGCACAGCGCCTGCTGCGCCTTTATCATCTTTACCGTTTAAGCGTCGGCATCACCCTGGTGTTGCTGATCTCCAGCAACATGGACAACCGCCTGCTGACGTCGGCCAACGACGAATTGCTGCGCGGCGGCAGTTGGCTGTACCTGACTCTCAACATTTTGTTGGTGGTATTCCTCGAGAACACGCGACGGCCGGCGCAACTGTTCAGCCTAGCCCTCGTCGATGTCCTGCTTTTATGCGCTTTGTTCTTTGCGGCGGGCGGTGTAGGCAGTGCGCTGGGCAATCTGCTGATTGTCTCGGTGGCGATCAGCAACACCTTGCTACGGCGGCGCATCGGCCTGTTGATCGCCGCCATCGGCGCGCTGGGCATCGTTGGTTCGAGTTTCCTGCTGAGCTTCAACCATCCCCTGAGCGCCAATGAATACCTGCAAGCCGGCACCCTCGGCGCCCTGTGCTTTGCCGCCTCGTTGTTGGTGCAGGGACTGATCCGGCGCCTCGAGGTCAGCGAAACACTGGCCGAACAGCGCGCCAGTGAAGTGGTCGGGCTCGAAGCGCTCAATGCGCTGATCCTGCAACGCATGCGCACCGGGATCCTGGTCCTCGACGAGGAGCGCCGGGTGCAACTGGCCAACCACAGCGCGCAAACCCTGCTCGCGCAATCTCACCTTCAGGGACATTTGATCGACGACTATTCCAGTGCGCTGGTCGATCGCCTGCAACTGTGGATGAACAACCCGACCTTGCGCCCGCAGAGCCTGAAAATCCCCGGCAACGGCCTGGAGCTGCAACCGAGCTTCATCGCCCTCGAACAGAGCCCCAACCAGCAAACCCTGGTGTTTCTCGAAGACCTCGCGCAAATCGCCCAGCAAGCGCAGCAACTGAAACTTGCCGCACTCGGCCGCTTGACCGCCGGCATCGCCCACGAGATCCGCAATCCGCTCGGTGCCATCAGTCACGCCGCGCAGCTATTGGCTGAATCCGAGGAACTCGATAGCGCCGATCGGCGTCTGACGCAGATTATTCAAGATCACTCCCAGCGCATGAACCGAGTCATCGAAAACGTCCTGCAACTGTCCCGCCGCCAGCAGAGCGCGCCACAACGGCTGGATCTCAAGCCGTGGCTGGAAAACTTCGTCGCCGAAAGCCGTGAACAAGCCAGCGAGCGCCAGCAGATTCATCTGCGGATCAATTCAGGGGACTTCACCACGCTGATGGACCCCAACCAGCTCACGCAAATTCTCGACAATCTGTTACGCAACGGCTGGCGCCACAGTGCCCTGCTGCATGATCAAGCCGAAGTCTGGCTGGCCCTGTTCAGCGATCCCGACAGCCAATTGGCGGTGCTCGAAGTGCAGGACAACGGCCCCGGCGTGCCTGCCGATGAACAGACGCATCTGTTCGAACCGTTCTTCACCACCAGCAGCCAGGGCACCGGCCTTGGGCTTTATCTGTCCCGTGAGCTGTGCGAAAGCAACCAAGCGCGCCTAGACTTTCAATCACGCCAAGGCGGCGGCTGCTTTCGCATCACCTTTGCTCACGGACGGAAACAAAGTTGAATACGAGCCCACGGCAAAAAATCCTCATCGTCGACGACGAACCAGATATCCGCGAACTCCTGGAAATCACCCTGGGACGGATGAAACTCGACACCTACAGCGCGCGCAATCTGGCTGAAGCGCAGGCACTGCTGAACCGCGAGAACTTCGACCTGTGCCTGACAGACATGCGCTTGCCCGACGGTACGGGGCTGGAGCTGGTGCAGCACATTCAGCAACGTTATCCACAACTGCCGGTGGCGATGATCACCGCCTATGGCAGTCTGGAAACCGCGATCAACGCCTTGAAAGCCGGGGCTTTCGACTTCCTGACCAAACCGGTCGACCTCACCCGCTTGCGCGAACTGGTCGGCACCGCCCTGCGCATGCCGGCGGCAGGCGGCAGCTTTACATCGATTGATCGACGCTTGCTGGGCGACTCGCCGCCGATGCGCAGTCTGCGCAAGCAAATCGACAAACTCGCTCGCAGTCAGGCACCGGTGTACATCAGTGGCGAATCGGGCAGTGGCAAGGAACTGGTTGCGCGCCTGATTCATGAACAGGGGCCACGCGCCGGCCAGCCGTTCGTGCCGGTGAACTGTGGGGCAATCCCCTCGGAACTGATGGAAAGCGAGTTTTTCGGTCATCGTAAAGGCAGCTTTACCGGCGCGGTCGAGGACAAGCCCGGGTTGTTTCAGGCCGCCAATGGCGGCACGTTGTTTCTTGATGAAGTGGCGGACTTGCCGTTGTCGATGCAAGTAAAACTGCTGCGGGCGATTCAGGAAAAAGCCGTGCGCAGTGTCGGCGGCCAGCAGGAGAGCGTGGTCGATGTGCGGATTCTTTGCGCCACGCACAAGGATCTCGATGCAGAGGTCGCCGCAGAGCGCTTTCGGCAGGACCTTTATTACCGCTTGAACGTGATTGAACTGCGCGTGCCGTCGCTGCGTGAGCGCCGTGATGACATTGAAGTGCTGGCGGCACATATGCTCAAGCGTTTGGCCAAGGACACCGGCCAACCGGCAGCACGCTTGCATCCGCAGGCGTTGGAAGCGCTGAAGAACTACCGCTTTCCAGGGAATGTGCGGGAACTGGAGAACGTGCTCGAACGAGCGCACACCCTGTGTGAAAACCGCACGATCGAGGCTGAAGATTTACGTTTGAGCGAAGGAAACTGCGCGGCGGATGGCGGGATTGCCGATCTGACCCAGATCGACAATCTGGAAGATTATCTGGAGAACGTCGAGCGGAAGCTGATCTTGCAGGCGCTGGAGGAAACGCGCTGGAATCGTACGGCGGCGGCGCAGCGGTTGAGTCTTTCGTTTCGGTCGATGCGCTATCGGCTGAAGAAACTCGGTCTGGATTAAATCCTAAAAGATCGCAGCCTTCGGCAGCTCCTACAGGAAACGCATTCCAATGTAGGAGCTGCCGAAGGCTGCGATCTTTTGATCTTGCTTTAAATGCGACCCTCAGGCGCATACGGCGCCGGATCAATAATGGGCGCGCGCCCAAGCATCACATCGGCAAACAACTGACACGACGCCGGCGCCAGCACCAGCCCATTGCGGTAATGCCCGCAGTTCAGCCACAACCCGGCAACCCCCGGCACCCGGCCAATGTACGGAATGCCCTCCGGCGAGCCCGGACGCAACCCCGCCCAGTGCCCGACTACTTCGGCATCCGCCAGCGCCGGTAACAACTCAACCGCCGAAGCCTTGAGACTTTCCAGTGCAACGTCGGTTGGGGTCTTGTCGTAGCCTTCGTGCTCCAGCGTGCTGCCGATCAGGATATGCCCGTCGCGACGCGGAATCGCATAACGGCCCTTGGCCAATACCATGCTAGGCAGGAAATCCGCCGCACACTTGTAGAGAATCATCTGGCCTTTGACTGGCTCGACCGGCAGCGCCAGGTCCAGCGTCTTGAGCAGATCACCGCTCCACGCCCCAGCAGTCAGCACGACCTGATCACCGTTGATCACACCCTTCGACGTCTCGACGCCAACAACCTGCTCACCCTCGCGGACAAACCTGCTGACTTCGCATTGTTCGTGAATGGTCACGTTCGGCAGTGCCTGCAACGCCGCTTTCAGCGACTTGACCAAGCGCGGATTGCGCACGTTGGCGACATCCGCCATGTAGATCGCCCGGGAAAAACCACCACCGAGCACCGGCACCGCATCATGCGCCGCCGAGATATCCACAGCCCGCAACGGGCGGTTTTCCCGCTCGGCCCAGGCCAGCGCTTCGGCTTCATCGTCCAAGTCCAGCCAGTACAGGCCGGTGGTGTGCACTTCAGGATCAACGCCAGTGTCGGCAAACAAACGCTCGCCGAGCTGTGGATAAAAATCCTGTGACCAGTGCGCCAGCGCGGTGACTGCCGGGCTATAACGCCACGGATACAGCGGCGAAACGATACCGCCGCCCGCCCAGGACGATTCCTGGCCGAGGTTCGAGCGATCGAGCAGCACCACGCTGCGCACTTCAGAGGCGAGATTGTAGGCGGTCAGCAGGCCAATCACCCCGCCACCGACAATCACCACTTGCTGTTGCCTGGTCATGTTTGATCCAACCGTAAAAAAGACAGTGGGCGCAAAAGGCACCCGAAAGAAAGCGCCTCAGCGGCCCCAGCAATCCTTGGTGGTCAGCCCGGTGGTCGCGTTGTTCATGCTGCGGACACCGGTGTTGGTCAGGGTGAAATCCCCGCACTTGTCGGTGGCCATGGACGTACCCGTTTTGCGGGTAGCGGTCAGCAGGAAGGTCTGGTCTGCGATGGTCGGGGTTAGGGTGTAGAAATCATTGCCCGTGCTCAGACCGGTGATACCGGTGTAGACATTGTTCTTGGTGTAGAAGCGTTCGAGGCTCTGCGCTTGCTCCGAGAGCAGCGACACCACTTCGGCGCGGCGGCCCTTTTTCAGGTACTCGGTATAGCTCGGTGCGGCGATGGTGATGACGATCCCGATGATCGCAATCACGATCATGATTTCGATCAGGGTGAAACCTCGGTTGAATCTGCGCATGCCTCAAACTCTCACTTACTGTATTTGTCGCCACATGATACGACGGCTGCCGCCACCGCCCTTTTCATTGATTATCGTGAGTTTTCCACTGGTGTCATTCACTCCCTTTTTCGTAGCATTCGGGTTTATAAACGCCACGTTCGGAATGCCGTCAGCGAAACTCACGCCGCTGGAGATTGAGTCATTGTTGTCGACCAAACTATCGCCACCAGTATCAATCACCGCATAGTTGAGCATCTTACCGCTGAACGCCTCGAGTTCGACCAACTTGCCCGTACCAAAACTCGCACAAGGATCGGTGGTATCGACAATGGCCGTGGTGAATACGATACGGCCAAGCACGATATTCGCTTGATTGATCACCCGTTCGCCGGTCAACACGTTGTTGTACACCAATGGCAGGTACCAGCCCTTCTCCCCTGGATATGTCGTGTCATTTTGCGTCGTGGTCAGAAACTGCCCGGAGCTGCCAGAAAATGATCCGGTAATCGCCTGCGCCTGCAAACTGCTGACAGTGATGTTTCCGGAGCCGCCATCGGCATCCCATACCGAATAGAACGCCTGTAAATCCTTGTTGGTCTTGTCGGCCGTTTCATTGAATTTGCCAGTGCCGACAAAGATCTGTTTGCCGCCCAATGCGTTATCCGCCAGCAGCGGCTGCGCGGTAATCGGCTGTGTCGCCCCGCCCGCCGTGGTGAACAGCGGTTTACCGGAAAACGCCACGCCCCAGCTGTCCGTCGATGTCGCGCTCAGATCAAATTTCCACAGGCGCCCTTTCAAATCACCCCCATAAGCGGCCTGGACGACATTTGAAGAGTTGACCTTGAGTTTTACCGAGGACAAACCGTTAGTGGTTTCCGTGCTGTCGATGACGATTTTCTTGATCAGCGAACCATCGCGCACATCCAGCACATACAGGGCGGCCACACCGGAGTTGCTGCCGTAACCATTCGAGATGAACGCCGCCCAACGACCATCGGCCAAGCGTGCCACTTCCGGGCGGGCGTAGGCGTAACCCAGATCATTAAATGCGTTGGCGGTGTTGGCCGTGGACGGCGCACTGACCTCCCATAACGCCTTGATCACATTGCCCGCAGAAGCATCAAACAGCTGCAACCCGTAGAACGTTTTACCCCCGGCACCGGCGCCACCAATGGCCAGGGTTTTCCAGGCCGTGCCGGACTGCGCGTCGAACACCCCGACCTGACCGTCGACGAGAAACTTGTGGCTGACACCGTTGATATAGGTCGGATCAGCAATCAACCGTAGCGACGGCAACACACTGGATGGCATGTAGGCATAGCGTCGGGTGCCGTTGGCCGAGTTGATGACGTTGACGAAACCGTCGTTGGCATTCACCACCAGGCTGGAGTTCATGTTGGCAGCTTTGGTAGTCAGGTATGAGGTGTAAGTGGTATCGCCGGACAAGTCAGCAGCGGTCTTGTCCGTGGGGGCCGCCAGCACCAACGGCGAGTTGATGATGTCACCGAGCAAAACGCTGCGAACCTTGAGCCCGGCTTTGTTGGTGCCTTTGCTCCACTCCACCAGGTCATTGCCGGTAATACCCGTGGGCAGACTCTGGCTGAGTGTCGTCTGCTGCGCAGGGGAAAAGTTGCCGTAAGCCAGCGTCACGGCGGCGCTGCTGGTGGTGTTCCACGATTGATACGTTGGCGCGGTCGCCCCCGGCACGATGGTTGTGTCAGTCGTCCAGAGTGCGGTCGAAGTATTCACCGCCCCGGCCGAGGTAAAACCGAAAGACTTGATGGTGCCTCGCCAATCCTTGGGATCATAAGTGGTTTGGTAAAAACTGCTGCCACTTGTGAGTGTGCCAACGCTGGCAACAGCTGCGCCGCCGGAACCGGCCTTGGAAGTGATATCACTCAACGCCGACGACAAGGCGGCATTGAGTCCCGTGCTGTCAGTCGCTTGGTAATACCTACCCTGCCCATAACTGGCGGCGTCGGACAACATGTCGTTATCCGCGGCGAAACCCACGGTGTAGGTATTCATGTTCTGCCTGGGAAAATCTACTGCGTTCCAGCTCTTGCCCGCTGCATCGTTACCGGTCGAACGCATGTCGATGTCAAAGGCAAATTTGGCAATGTCATCCAGATACAGCGTGTCGCCTTCACCGTCACCGTTAAGGTTGTCGCCGTCATTATTCACGCCATCCCAATTCGGCAAGCGGCTGCCGCCCAGTGGATCGTTGGTCGCAAAGGTACGATCGTAAGTCGGCAGGCCGTCAGTAATCACCACGCCGTAATTTTTCTGGCAGCGGTACTGAATCGGGCTGGTATAGGTCGCTGGTGTGCCGTTGTAGTAAGGCGCCAGGCCACGCATGTAGCGGGTGACTTCGTAATAGCTCTCGGCCAACGGCGTATTGGCCACGGCGTTCAGGCCACTGATCGATGAAATCAGCGCATTGTAGTTAGTGTCTGCCTGGGCTTGGGTCACGCTGCCGCTGACCGGCGACAGATCGCTGATCGAGCGGGCGATGAAACCGCCGTTGCCCGGATTACTGCTGGTGGCCGGGTTGAATGTCGACAGGCCCATGCGCAAAGTGCGGTTGCTGCTCACCAATGCCGTGGAAACGTTGCGCGCGACGTTCATTCGGTAATCGTTGGGAATAGCGCCGGTCGTGAAATCGCGAGTGCCGTTATTGGTGGCCAGGCCGACAATGTAGGAAATGTAATCTGCCGAATATCGCGTGTTCTCGTTGCCTACGGGGTCGGGAAGTTTCAGGCACAACGGCGCCAAACTGTTGTTGTAGAACGCGTAAGCGCCTCCAGAGCATCCGGAAGTCGGCAGGCTCGATAGAAATACTGTGTCGCCGGTTATCTGCGGAGCATTGAGTGCAGAGCACAATCCGAGAAACGCATTGCACTGCCGGGCGGGTGTGCGGTTGACGTTCGGATCGAATCCGCTGGCATAGATGATGCTGTTCATACTCCCCGAATCGTCGATCAGCAGCATGACGTTGGGGGGCACCGCTGCCGCACTCAACAGCGGCGAATCGGAAGGCGTGAACGCATACGCCGGCGCGGCCAGATAAAAGCTCAGCAGCATGCCGATCCATAGTGATATGCAGCGCTCAATACTTCGCATAAACACTCTCCACCACGCTACGCGAATTGCCGGCGATGCCGACCGCTGTAACCCGATACAACGTCGCCGAGGTGTTACTCGGTACGTTCACCGCCGTGAGCGTGGTGCCGATATTCTGCACACCATAGAAACCATTGCCGGCGGCAATCCAGGTCACCCCGGAGGTCGAGTTGACCCCCGCCGCGCTGACCACTGATGACTCCGCTGGCGGCGCGCATTGCGTGATACCGCTGCACACGGCCAGCGAATAACTGTCCAGTTGCACCGCACTTTCGCCAATCCGCAACGCCGCCTCGGCAGTCTGGAACGATTGATTGCGCAGACTCACGCTGCCGGCCATTTTTTCCTGCAGGTTGGCGCTCTGCATCGACGACAGACCAATCAAGGTCAGCAACAACAGGAACACCAAACTCACCAGCAAGACCATGCCGTGCTGAGTCTGACGAGTGTGAAGAGAAATCCTCATCAGCGCGTCCTCACTGCAAGCGGTTGCGCAAAGCGGCAACCACGTTGAAGGTTTGACTGCGCACCCGATTGTTCGGATCGTTGAGGGTCAGGCTCAGGCGCACACTGCGGATGCGCGCCGGATCACTGGGGTTGGCGCTATAAGTCGAAGCGGCCACATCTGTCGCGGAACTGGCCAGACCGAACATCACAGTGAACGCACTGACGTTGTTCACCAGCACCTGCTGCGTCGGTGTGCCGCTGCCGGTGCCCATGAGAATCTGATTGTTGCTGAAACTGTAGATCAGACGCCGGATCGGAAACGCGATCTGTCCGCTCGCCGGAGATCGCAAGCCGGTATACGCCGTCGCACTGTTACGGCAGTCGGAGAGCACCGTCCAGGTCGGCGTGCCCCCGCCGCTGCCGATATCGGCGGTGACCAGCGTCAGTTTCAGGTTGGCATTGTCCCAACTGATCGGCATGACCTGCGCAGCGTTGAAGTCGCCCGCGGAGCTCGAATCGAGGATGGTGCCCAGACAACCGAACATCCCGACCATGCGAATTTCCTGAATCATCTTGCTCAATACGAACCGCGCATCTTCCTGCATCGCGGCGGCGCTGTTCTGGCTGACATAAGTATTTTTCGCCGCGATGAAAATCTGCACCACGCCCAGCACCACAATCAGCCCCAGTGCCAGGGCGACGAGCATCTCGATCAGACCAAAACCACGCTGACCACGCCTCATGGTGTAGCCACCGGATCGACGGCGGCGCGGCTGGTCAGGACAAAACTGCGTTGAGCACTGGCGCTGTTGGCGGCTCGCGCATCGCTCCAGTTGATGGTAATCGTGTAAACCCGCTGATTGAGGGTGATGCTGCCTGTAGCGGTCGGGCCGCCGAAGTTGACGATGTTGGTGGTGAAATCGTAGAGATCCTGGTCGCGCGCAACGCTGAGATTGGCCGAAGTCGGCGGCGTGACGGTGTAGTCGGCGCCAGAGTTGGCGCGGATGCGGTCCATCATGTCGTAGGCGATGAAACTGGCCTGGCTGGTCATCCGCGAGCTGTCGGTGTACTTCAGCGCATTCAGTTGCACCGCTGCCGCGCCCAGCAGCCCGACCGTCAGAATCAGCAACGCGACCAGTACTTCGATCAGCGTCATGCCCTGCTGTACGTATTGACTCCCTGCCCTCATCCGCAACTTCCACCCAATTGAATTCGTCCGTTCAAACACACGTTCAGCGTCCTGCTTTGCGTTCCCAACGTGTAACTGATGACCACCGCCGTCGACGGTGCCGCCAGACCGCCAAGGTTGTTGAAATCCAGTGCGGTCACTCCTGAGGGTAGCGTCAGAGTGGCGCCGCTGCTCATCGCGGGAACAACCCGCAACACATTGGCCGGATTGCCAGTACTGTCGTAGACCGCCAGTTCACCGGTCCATACGCTGCCGCCAGCGGTCGGGCGCAGGCGCAGAGTGGTGCCACGGTTGATCGCTTCGAGCCTGGCGAAATTGATCGCCCGTTGCAGGTCACCCATCTCGGTATCAGCCTTGCTGCCCTGTACCGAACGGGTGAACGCTGGCACCGCCAGGGTGATCAGGATCACGGAGATCGCGATCGCGACCAACAACTCGATCAGCGTGAAACCTTTTGTACG
This sequence comes from Pseudomonas sp. Irchel s3f10, assembly GCF_900187515.1. Lineage (NCBI taxonomy): Bacteria > Pseudomonadati > Pseudomonadota > Gammaproteobacteria > Pseudomonadales > Pseudomonadaceae > Pseudomonas > Pseudomonas sp. Irchel s3f10. Next base: position 113,833 of record NZ_FYDZ01000012.1, on the reverse strand, counting down.
AAGATCCATCAATGCCCTCCGTTGCCGTCGGCTATACCTGCTTCTACACGCTAGAACATTCAACCGGCCCGCGTCGGTTGATTTGCCCTGCCCGGCGCACGGAGCGCGCCGTTCATCACACTCCACGGAGGGAGCTTTCATGCCGCAACAGGGTTTCAGCCTGATAGAACTGCTTATGGGACTGGCAATTGGCGCAATTGTTCTGCTGCTGGTCAGTCCGGCATTTGCCACGCTCAGGGAATCGAACCAACGTGATCAAGCCGCGCAGTCGCTGCTCGACGGTGTTCGCAACGCGCGAACACTGGCCATCACGCGCAATCAGAGCGTGGTGATTCATGGCATCAACGGCGACTGGAGTCAGGGCTGGCGGATCATTCTGGATATCAGCGGCCAGGGGCCGAAGGACAGCAGCAATCCGCTGCTGCAAGAAAGTGTGAGTGACACGCAGGTGCCGATTGTCGGTAATTGGTCGGTGAGTCGTTACGTACGTTTCAGCAGTCTGGGGCAACCACTGATGCCCGGGCGGGCGTTTCAGGAAGGGACATTACATGTCTGCTCGGCTCGCGAGCCGGTCAGTCAGCGCCAGATAGTGCTGGCGGCGACCGGTCGCGTGCGCCTGAGCAGCGAAGAAGCTGAGCAGGCGCTGTGTCAAAAAGCCAAACGTATCAGATCGAACGCACGCGCAGCTCTTTAGGCATCGAGAACGTGATGTTCTCTTCGCGCCCGGCCAATTCATCGGCACCGGTCGCGCCCCAGGCCTGCAATTGCTGAATCACGCCGCGCACCAGCACTTCCGGCGCGGACGCCCCGGCGGTGATGCCGATACGCTCAACGCCATCGAACCAGCTCTTTTGCAGGTCTTCGGCACCGTCGATCAGGTAGGCCGGTGTGGCCATGCGCTCGGCGAGCTCACGCAGACGGTTGGAGTTGGAGCTGTTCGGGCTGCCGACTACCAGCACCACGTCGCACTCGTCGGCCAATTGCTTGACCGCGTCCTGGCGGTTTTGCGTGGCGTAGCAGATGTCGTCCTTGCGCGGACCGCCGATGGCCGGGAAGCGCGTGCGCAAGGCATCGATGACGCGACTGGTGTCGTCCATCGACAGCGTCGTCTGAGTAACGAAAGCCAGTTTTTCCGGGTTGTGCACCTGCAACTCGGCAACGTCTTTCTCGTCTTCGACGAGGTAAATCGCGCCGCCATTGCTGCCGTCGTACTGACCCATGGTGCCTTCGACTTCCGGGTGTCCGGCGTGGCCGATGAGGATGCACTCACGACCGTCGCGGCTGTATTTCGCCACTTCGATGTGCACCTTGGTCACAAGCGGGCAAGTGGCGTCGAATACTTTCAGGCCACGGCCGGCGGCTTCGGTGCGCACGGCTTGAGAGACGCCGTGAGCACTGAAAATCACGATGACGTCATCCGGCACCTGATCCAGCTCTTCGACGAAGATCGCCCCGCGACTTCGCAGGTCTTCGACGACGAACTTGTTGTGCACCACTTCGTGACGCACATAGATCGGCGGCCCGAAGACTTCCAGGGCGCGGTTGACGATTTCGATCGCCCGGTCCACGCCGGCGCAGAAGCCACGGGGGTTGGCGAGTTTGATTTGCATGCTGTGCCTCGTGTCTTGCGCGCAAGAAATAGCGAAAACGATTGAAAACATTGTGGGAGCGAGCCTGCTCGCGAAAGCGGTGTGTCAGACAACATCTATGTTGAATGTCAGTCAGCATTCGCGAGCAGGCTCGCTCCCACATTTGACTCCATAGAGTCAGTTAGATCGCTTTGACGTTGATGATCTCGACGTCAAAGGTCAGCGTCTTGCCCGACAGAGGGTGGTTGAAGTCGATGGTCACTTGCGTGTCGTCGAACTCTTTCACCACACCCGGCAGCTCAGTATTGGCCGCATCGTTGAAGATAACCAGCAAACCCGGCGACAACTCCATGTCGACGAACTGCGAACGCGGGATGATCTGCACGTTCTGCGGGTTCGGCTGGCCGAAAGCGTTTTCCGGCTCGACGGTCAGCGTACGCTTGTCGCCGGCCTTGAAGCCGAACAGCGCTGCTTCGAAACCCGGCAGCAGGTTGCCGTCGCCGACCTTGAAGGTCGCCGGGGCTTTGTCGAACGTGCTGTCGACGGTGTCGCCGTTCTCCAGGCGCAATGCAAAGTGCAAAGTGACTTCCGTGTTCTGGCCGATGCGTTGCTCAGCCAATACCTGTTCAGTCATGAACGGCTTCTCCGGTCTTTTTACTTTTGAACATATCCAGTGCCAGCATCACCGCGCCAACGGTAATCGCGCTGTCGGCGAAGTTGAACGCCGGGAAGTACCAGCGGTTCTGCCAGTGCACCAGAATGAAATCGATCACATGGCCCAAGGCAATGCGGTCATACAGATTGCCCAGCGCGCCGCCCAGCACCAACGCCAGCGCGACGGCCAGCCAGGTGTCATTGCGGCCCAGACGCTTGAGCCAGACCACCAGCACCGCACTGACGACAATTGCGATCAGGGCGAACAGCCAGCGCTGCCAGCCGGAGCTGTCAGCGAGGAAGCTGAAGGCAGCGCCAGTGTTGTAAGCCAGGGTCCAGCTGAAGTAATCGGGAATGATCACGATCTGCTGGAACATTTCGAGCTTGCCTTCGAAGTAGAACTTGCTGGCCTGGTCGATGACCAGCACCAGCAAACTCAACCAGAGCCAGCTCAACCGTCCAAAACGGCCAACGGCATTAGGCATAGTGACGAACCTCGCCAGCGCCGCTGATGTTGTCGACGCAACGACCGCAGATTTCCGGATGCTCCGGGTTCACGCCAACGTCTTCACGGCAGTGCCAGCAACGGGCGCACTTCGGGAAGGCCGATTTGACGATCTTCAGCTTCAGGCCGCTGACTTCAGTCACTACCGCATCAGCCGGAGCCTGAACGAACGGCGCAACGCTGGCCGTCGAGGTGATCAGGACAAAGCGCAGTTCGTTGCTCAGCTTGGCCAGGTCGGCGCTCAGCGCGTCTTCGGCGTACAGCGTCACTTCGGCTTGCAGGTTGCCACCGACAGCTTTTGCTGCGCGCTGGATTTCCATCTCTTTGTTGACCGCTACCTTGACCGCCATCACGCGTTCCCAGTAGTCGCGACCCAGTTCAACGTCGGCCGGCAGTTCGGTCAGGCCTTCGTACCAGGTGTTGAGCATTACCGATTCGTTACGCTCGCCCGGCAGGTATTCCCACAGTTCGTCGGCGGTGAAAGCGAGGATCGGTGCGATCCAGCGCACCAGCGCTTCGGAGATGTGGAACAGCGCGGTTTGCGCCGAACGACGGGCCTTGCTGTTGGCGCCAGTGGTGTACTGACGGTCCTTGATGATGTCGAGGTAGAAACCGCCCAGCTCCTGCACGCAGAAGTTGTGGATCTTCGAGTAGACGTTCCAGAAACGGTACTCGCCGTAGTGCTCTTGCAGCTCGCGTTGCAGCAGCAGCGTGCGATCAACCGCCCAGCGATCCAGTGCGAGCATTTCTTCAGCCGGCAGGATGTCGGTAGCCGGGTTGAAACCGCTCAGGTTCGAAAGCAGGAAACGCGCGGTGTTACGGATACGACGGTAAGCGTCCGCACTGCGCTGCAGGATCTGATCGGAAACCGCCATTTCACCGGAGTAGTCAGTCGAAGCGACCCACAGACGCATGATGTCGGCGCCGAGGGTGTCGTTGACTTTCTGCGGCGCGATCACGTTGCCCAGCGATTTGGACATTTTGCGGCCGGCTTCGTCGACGGTGAAACCGTGCGTCAGCAGTTCGCGGTACGGAGCGTGATTGTCGATGGCGCAACCGGTCAGCAACGACGAGTGGAACCAGCCACGGTGTTGGTCGGAACCTTCCAGGTACAGGTCGGCACGCGGGCCGCTCTCGTGACCCATCGGGTGCGAACCGCGCAGGACGTGCCAGTGCGTGGTGCCCGAGTCGAACCAGACGTCGAGGGTGTCGCTGATCTTGTCGTACAGCGGCGCTTCGTCGCCGAGCAGTTCGGCAGCGTCCATCTTGAACCAGGCTTCGATGCCTTCGACTTCAACGCGCTTGGCGACTTCTTCCATCAGCTCAACGGTGCGTGGGTGCAGTTCGCCGCTTTCCTTGTTGAGGAAGAACGGGATCGGCACGCCCCAGTTGCGCTGACGCGAGATGCACCAGTCCGGACGGTTGGCGATCATCGAGTGCAGGCGCGCCTGGCCCCAGGCCGGGACGAATTTGGTGTCCTCGATCGCTTTGAGTGAGCGCACACGCAGGGTGTCGCCGCTGGTTGGCTCTTTGTCCATGCCGATGAACCACTGCGCGGTGGCGCGGTAGATCAGCGGGGTCTTGTGACGCCAGCAGTGCATATAGCTGTGTTCGATGACGGTGGTGTGCAACAGCGCACCGACTTCGGTCAGCTTGTCGACGATGGCCGGATTGGCCTTCCAGATGAACTGGCCGCCGAAGAATTCCAGCGACGGCACGTACACGCCGTTGCTCTGCACCGGGTTGAGGATGTCGTCGTTGACCATGCCGTATTTCTTGCAGGTCACGAAGTCGTCCACGCCGTAGGCCGGAGCAGAGTGAACCACACCGGTGCCAGCGCCCAGTTCGACGTAGTCAGCCAGGTACACCGGCGACAGACGATCGTAGAACGGGTGACGGAAGTTGATCAGCTCGAGTTCTTTACCAGTGGTGGTGGCGATGACCGAACCTTCCAGGCTGTAGCGCGCCAGGCAGGCTTCGACCAGCTCTTCAGCCAGCACCAGCAGCTTGTCGCCGACATCAACCAGCGCGTAGTTGAATTCCGGGTGAACGTTCAGCGCCTGGTTGGCCGGGATGGTCCACGGGGTGGTGGTCCAGATCACGATCGACGCAGGTTTGCTCAGCGACGGCAGGCCGAACGCGGCTGCCAGTTGGGCTTCGTCAGCGATCGGGAAAGCCACGTCGATGGTCGAGGACTTCTTGGTCTCGTACTCGACTTCCGCTTCAGCCAGGGCCGAACCGCAGTCGAAGCACCAGTTCACAGGCTTGAGGCCCTTGAACACGAAACCGCCCTTGACGATTTCGGCGAGGGCGCGGATTTCGCCGGCCTCGTTCTTGAAATCCATGGTCTTGTACGGGTTGGCCCAATCGCCCAACACGCCGAGACGGATGAATTCGGACTTCTGCCCTTCGATCTGCTCGGTGGCGTAGGCACGGCACAGTTCGCGGGTCTTGTCCGCGCCCAGATTCTTGCCGTGGGTCACTTCAACCTTGTGCTCGATCGGCAGGCCGTGGCAGTCCCAACCCGGAACGTACGGCGCGTCGAAACCCGACAGGGTCTTCGAGCGGATGATCATGTCCTTGAGAATCTTGTTCAGTGCGTGACCGATGTGGATCGTGCCGTTGGCATACGGAGGACCGTCGTGCAGAACGAACTTCGGACGATCCTTGCCAATCTCGCGCAACTTTCCGTACAGGCCAATACTGTCCCAGCGCTGCAGGATCTGCGGTTCGCGCTGTGGCAGGCCGGCCTTCATTGGGAAGGCGGTGTCCGGAAGGTTAAGCGTGGCTTTATAGTCGGTCATTTAAGGCTCTTCATTAGCGATGGGCGCTAGGTGCGGCTAGTGCACGGGCGGTGGCGACATCCGCATTGATCGCCGTTTTCAATGCCTCCAGGGAGGCGAAGCGCTGCTCTTCACGCAGCTTTTGGTGGAAAACCACCGTCAAACGCCGGTCATACAGATCGCCGGCAAAATCTAGAAGATGGACTTCAAGGTGGGCCTTGCCATCACCTTGTACCGTGGGCCGCACGCCGATATTGGCGACGCCGGGCCAGGTCTTGCCGTCGATATCGACATCCACCAGGTACACCCCGGTGAACGGCACGCGACGACGCTTGAGTTGAATGTTGGCAGTGGGCGTACCCAGTTGCCGGGCCAGTTTCTGCCCGTGCAGCACGCGACCGGCAATCCGGTACGGGCGACCGAGCAAACGTTCGGCCAAGGCGAAATCGGCGGCGGCCAACGCGTTACGCACCTGCGTGCTACTGACGCGAATGCCGTCCAGCTCGACGGTTTGCGCGGCTTCAACAGTGAAACCGTGCATCTGCCCGGCCTGCAGCAGGAAATTGAAATCGCCGAGGCGGTCGCAACCGAAACGGAAATCGTCACCGACTTCCAGATGCTGCACGCCGAGGCCATCAACGAGGATGGTATCGACGAACTCACTGGCGCTGAGTTTGCTCAGACGCTGGTTGAAGGCCAGGCACAACACCCGGTCAACGCCTTCGGCGGCCAGCAATTGCAGCTTGTCGCGCAACCGGGCCAGACGCGCCGGCGCAGTCTCGGGGGCAAAGAATTCCCGTGGCTGCGGCTCGAAAATCACCACGCAGCTGGGTACGCCCAACTCGAGCGCACGCTCACGCAGTCGGGCCAGGATAGCCTGGTGACCACGGTGAACACCGTCAAAGTTGCCAATAGTGGCGACGCAGCCCCGATGCTGGGGGCGCAAGTTGTGGAGGCCTCGAACCAGCTGCATAACGCGCTTCTTGCTCATAAAGTGGTCGATTATAACCACACCCGACGGTCGACGACAGGCAACACCGTAACGCAAAGTGAACGAGCCGACAAAACTGCCGGCCCGCGCCTGTTTATAAAGGGTAAAACCTTAACTCAAGGCCTTGCGGTTGAAGTCGCGCAGACGGAAACCGAGCAGCAGCAACATACCGAAATAGGACACCACGCCCGCCGCGACCAATGCGCCCAGACGCAGGAAGCGCTCAAGCATGTGTCCTTGATCCCACGCCGGCATTAAATGCATGCCAAGCAGCAGCACTGCCGACATCACGGCCACGGCGATAACCAGTTTGAGACCGAACTTGGCCCAGCCCGGCTGCGGCTGATACATCTGTTGTTTGCGCAGTTGATAGAACAGCAGCCCGGCATTCAGGCAGGCACCGGCACTGATCGCCAGGGCCAGGCCGGCATGAGCCAGCGGACCAATCAGAACGAGGTTGAACAGTTGCGTAACGACCAGCGTGAAGATTGCGATTTTTACCGGTGTACGGATGTTCTGTTGCGCATAAAAGCCCGGCGCCAACACTTTGATCACGATAATCCCGAGCAGACCGACAGAGTAAGCAATCAATGCGCGCTGGGTCATTTCGGCGTCGAAGCCACTGAACTGACCGTACTGGAATAACGAAACAGTCAGCGGCTCGGCCAGAATCCCCAGCGCCAGCGCACACGGCAGCACCAGCACAAAACACAGGCGCAGGCCCCAATCGAGAATCCGCGAGTATTCGTGGCGATCCTTGCTGGCGTAGGTTTTCGCCAGCGTCGGCAGCAGAATCGTACCCAACGCCACACCCAGTACACCCGAAGGCAATTCCATCAGGCGGTCGGCGTAATACATCCACGACACCGAACCCGCGACCAGAAACGAGGCGAAGATGGTGTTGATGATCAGCGATATCTGGCTGACCGAAACACCGAGAATCGCCGGCAGCATCTGCTTCATCACGCGCCAGACACCGCTATCGCGCAGATTCAAGCGCGGCAGCACCAGCATGCCGATCTTCTTCAGGTGCGGCAGTTGATAGAGCAACTGCGCCAGGCCGCCGACCAATACCGCCCAGCCCAGCGCCATCACCGGTGGATCGAAGTACGGTGTGAGGAACAGCGAAAACACGATCATGCTGACGTTGAGCAGAGTCGGCACGAAGGCCGGCACCGAGAAACGGTTCCAGGTATTGAGAATCGCGCCCGCCAGTGAGGACAGGGAGATCAGCAATATATAGGGGAAGGTCACCCGCAACAGATCGGAGGTGAGCTGGAATTTTTCCGGCGTATCGGTAAAGCCCGGAGCCGTTGCCCAGATCACCCAGGGTGCGGCGATCATGCCCAACGCCGTCACTACCGCCAACACCAGCGTCAGCAGACCCGACACATAGGCAATAAAGGTTCGGGTCGCCTCTTCACCCTGCTGGCTTTTGTATTCGGCAAGGATTGGCACGAATGCCTGCGAAAACGCGCCCTCGGCAAAGATGCGCCGCAATAGATTCGGCAGTTTGAAGGCAATAAAGAAGGCATCCGTCGCCATCCCGGCGCCGAATGTACGGGCAATCAGCGTGTCACGAACAAAGCCCAGAATCCGGGAAAGCATCGTGATAGAGCTGACGGCGGCCAACGATTTGAGCAGATTCATTGAGGGAATTTGTGCCTGTCGATAAACAGCAGGCGAACAAAGCGCCTACTTGTGCGATACTCCGCGCCGCAGCAGCACAGAGCCAAAGCTCGCGAGTTTACAGGTCAAGCGCCGGAAATAAATATCCCGCCTCTTTATACCTACCACTTAGCGGAACGTTTCAAGTGCCCTTGACAAGACTTCAACTCATCGGCATGATTCGCGGCCTATTTTGTTTGCTATTTCCTAAAAAGTCTTTCGAGGAGCTCGACGGTGGCCAACTCACCTTCCGCCAAAAAACGTGCAAAACAGGCTGAGAAGCGTCGCAGCCACAACGCCAGCCTGCGTTCCATGGTTCGCACCTACATCAAGAATGTAGTTAAAGCCATCGACGCAAAAGACGCTGAAAAAGCTCAAGCTGCATACGTTCTGGCTGTGCCAGTTATCGACCGTATGGCCGATAAAGGCATCATCCACAAGAACAAGGCTGCTCGTCATAAGAGCCGTCTGAATGGCCACGTCAAAGCGCTGAAAGAAGCTGCTTAATCGACGTAGTCATTAAAAAAACCGACCTTAGGGTCGGTTTTTTTATGCCTGAAATTTGGTGAATCCAGCGCAAAAAAATGTAGGAGTGAGTCTGCTCGCGATAGCGGTGTGTCAGTCAGCAAATACATATCTGACTAACCGCCATCGCGAGCAGGCTCACTCCTACAGTTGGATTTGCGGTGTTATTGCTGGACGGGCACCCACGGCAGGATCGGGATGGCGGTCACAGCATTCTGCGGACTGCCTTCGATCAAGCGATCGCTGTAGACCAGGTACACCAGCGTATTACGCTTCTTGTCGAGAAAACGCACCACCTGCATGGTCTTGAACACCAGCGAAGTGCGCTCCTTGAACACCTCGTCGCCATCCTTCAGATCACCCTTGAACTTGATCGGACCCACCTGACGACAGGCGATCGACGCTTCGGCGCGATCTTCAGCCAGACCCAAACCGCCTTTTACGCCGCCAGTCTTGGCGCGCGACAGGTAGCAAGTCACACCCTCGACTTTCGGATCATCGAAAGCCTCGACCACAATACGGTCGTTAGGGCCGACAAACTTGAACACCGTCGACACCTGACCGATTTCCTCGGCCGAGGCGAGCAATGGCAGCGCCATCAGCAAGCCCAACATTCCTTTTGCCAAACGCATCGAGTTTTCCTTAGACAAGAATCAGGTTGTCACGGTGAACCAGCTCAGGTTCCGCCATGTATCCGAGCAAACCGACAATCGCATCCGACGACTGACCGATGATTTTTTGTGCTTCCAACGCGCTGTAGTTGGCCAGGCCACGGGCAATCTCGCGACCATCGGGCGCCACGCAGACGACCATTTCGCCGCGACGGAAACTGCCCTGAACCAGCTTCACCCCCACCGGCAGCAGACTCTTGTTGCCCTGAGACAACGCCGACACCGCACCATCATCCAGCACCAGCGTGCCGCGAGTTTGCAGATGCCCGGCCAGCCATTGCTTGCGCGCCGCGAGCATGCCGCGCTCAGGCGACAGCAACGTGCCGATACGCTCGCCCGCCTTCAGACGATCCAGCACGCGCTCAAGACGCCCACCAACGATAATAGTGTGCGCACCGGAACGCGCAGCCAGTCGCGCCGCACGCAACTTGGTCTGCATGCCGCCACGACCCAGCGCCCCACCCGTGCCGCCCGCCACCGCATCGAGACTCGGATCATCAGCGCGCGCCTCGTAAATCAGCTGCGCGTCAGGGTTGTTGCGCGGATCGGCGTCGAACATGCCGTCGCGATCGGTAAGGATCACCAGCAGATCCGCCTCGACCAGATTCGCCACCAGCGCCGCCAGCGTGTCGTTGTCGCCGAAACGGATTTCGTCGGTGACCACAGTGTCGTTTTCGTTGATCACCGGGATGACTTTCAGCTCGACCAGTGCGCGCAGGGTACTGCGGGCGTTCAGGTAACGCTTGCGGTCGGACAGGTCGTCGTGAGTCAGGAGAATCTGTGCAGTGTGCCGACCATGTTCGGCAAAGCTCGATTCCCACGCCTGCACCAGACCCATCTGACCAATTGCAGCGGCCGCCTGGAGCTCGTGCATCGCACTGGGTCGTGCGGTCCAGCCCAAACGACTCATGCCGGCCGCCACTGCCCCGGAGGACACCAGCACCAACTCGACGCCAGCCTCATGCAAGGCCACCATCTGCTCGACCCAGACACCCATTGCCGCGCGATCCAGCCCTTTGCCATCAGCTGTCAGCAAAGCGCTGCCGATCTTCACGACCCAACGCTGCGCACCTGTCACCTTGCTCCGCATCATCTTCAACCTTAGCTTGAGGGCCGCGCGACCCAGCGCCGCCCATGACGTTATTTGTGACTTGCGATTTCCAGATACTAAAACGCCGCTCGATTGAGCGGCGCTTAAGTTTACTGCAACGAATCAGTCACGCACGTAAATGATTTCCGGACCGTCTTCGTCATCCACATCTTCTTCGTCCCAATCATCGTCGCCGATGTCATGGACCGACTTCACGCCGCTGCGGCGCAGGGCACGCTTGTCATCCAGAGCCTGCAGTTGCGCACGCGCTTCGTCTTCGATGCGCTGATCGAGGTCGGCCAACTCTTCCTTGTAAGCCGGGTCATTGGCCAGGCGATCGGCGCGGTCTTCCATGTAACGCATGATGTCGTGACACAGACGCTCGGTACCGATCCTGGCGATCGCCGAGATCACGTAAACCGGCCCCGTCCACTCCAGGCGCTCAACAATTTCCTTGACGCGCTCATCGTGCTCTTCTTCAAGGATCTGATCGCACTTGTTCAGCACCAACCAGCGATCACGCTCAGCCAGGGACGGACTGAACTTGATCAGCTCGTTGACGATCACTTCAGCGGCATCCGGTGCACTGCTGTCATCCAGCGGCGCCATGTCGACGAGGTGCAGCAACAGACGCGTACGCGCCAAGTGCTTGAGGAAGCGAATACCCAGACCCGCACCGTCGGAAGCGCCTTCGATCAGACCCGGAATATCGGCAATGACGAAGCTCTTCCAGCGATCGACGCTGACCACACCGAGGTTCGGCACCAACGTGGTGAACGGGTAATCGGCAACTTTCGGCTTGGCGGCCGATACCGAACGGATAAAAGTACTTTTACCGGCATTCGGCAAGCCCAGCAGACCGACGTCAGCCAGTACTTTCATTTCCAGTTTCAGGTCGCGCTGCTCACCCGGCTTGCCCGGCGTGGTCTGACGCGGCGCACGGTTGGTACTGGATTTGAAACGGGTGTTGCCCAGACCGTGCCAGCCGCCCTGCACTACCATCAGTTTCTGGCCAGCCTTGGTCAGGTCGCCGATGACTTCCTGAGTAGCAGAGTCGATCACCGTGGTGCCGACCGGCACGCGCAGGATCAGGTCTTCGCCTTTTTTACCGGTGCAGTCAGTGCTGCCGCCGTTGGAACCACGCTCGGCATCGAAGTGCCGGGTGTAACGGTAGTCGACCAAGGTGTTGAGGTTTTCGTCGGCCATCATGTAGATGGAACCGCCGTCACCGCCATCACCGCCGTTCGGGCCACCGTTTTCGATGAATTTTTCCCGACGAAAACTCATGGCGCCATTGCCGCCGTCACCAGCCTTTACGCGAATCGATACTTCATCAACAAACTTCATAACCAACGCCTCTCGCCATACGGACGAGCCGAAAAACAATCAAGACATAAGACTCTTGCAAAAATGAGCGCAGCGACCCCAAAACACGACATGTATCGCACGCCGACAGCCCACACAAACAGTTTTGCAAGAGACTCACCCCACAAACGAAAAAGCCCCGTCGCGAGACAGGGCTTTTCCAGCGATCGCGCAATTAAGCTGCGACAACGCTCACGTAACGGCGGTTGAACGCGCCTTTTACTTCAAACTTGATCACGCCTTCGATTTTCGCGAAGAGGGTGTGATCCTTACCCATGCCAACGCCGTAGCCAGCGTGGAATTGGGTGCCGCGCTGACGCACGATGATGTTGCCCGGAATGATTTTCTGGCCGCCATACATCTTAACGCCAAGGCGTTTGGCTTCTGAGTCGCGACCGTTACGGGTACTACCACCAGCTTTTTTGTGTGCCATGAGTCAATTCTCCTAGTGAGGAATTAGGCTGAAATTAAGCCTGAATACCGGTGATTTTGATCTCGGTGTACCACTGGCGGTGGCCCATACGCTTCATGTGGTGCTTACGGCGACGGAACTTGATGATGCGGACTTTATCGTGACGACCTTGGGAGATCACTTCAGCCACAACGGTAGCGCCAGCAACAACTGGAGCGCCGATATTCACGTCGTCGCCATTGGCAACCAACAGAACGCGATCAAAGGTAACGGATTCGCCGGTAGCGATTTCCAGTTTTTCGATCTTCAGGTATTCACCTGGGGCGACTTTGTACTGCTTGCCGCCAGTAACGATTACTGCATAAGACATGGTATTTCTCCGATAATCCTGCTCACCCAGCTCTTTATAAGAAGAGGTATTGGCTGGCATGGCTGCATTAGGCTGGAAGGCCTGTTGCAATTGCGTAAGGCAGGTGCTGCCCAGGAAGTTCAGGGTGCGCGATTGTACGCAAGCTGCGAGAGTCACGCAAGAGGCCGTCCATCGCGCCTTGACAGGTCCGGATGGGGGTCCTAGCATGCCGCGCAACCCTTCTGGAGCGACTCTCGCTGATGCAACCCCAAGCTTTCTACCGCGCGGTGGCGGACGATTTTAGCGCCGTCGACGGCATCATCAAGAAGCAGCTGACTTCCCGAGTACCGCTGGTATCGAAAATCGGCGATTACATCACCTCGGCCGGCGGCAAACGTCTGCGTCCTTTATTAGTGTTGCTGTGTGGCAAGGCCTTGGGTCGCGAAGGCGACGACATGCGTCTGCTGGCCGCCACCATCGAATTCCTGCACACCGCCACCCTGCTGCATGACGACGTGGTCGACATGTCCGGCATGCGCCGTGGCCGCTCGACCGCCAATGCCATGTGGGGCAACGCCCCGAGCGTGCTGGTCGGCGACTTCCTGTACTCGCGTTCGTTCGAAATGATGGTCGAACTGGGCTCGATGCCGGTGATGAAGATCCTGTCCCAGGCCACGCGCATCATCGCCGAAGGCGAAGTGTTGCAACTGTCCAAGGTGCGCGACGCCAGCACCACCGAAGAAACCTATATGGAAGTCATCCGCGGCAAAACCGCGATGCTCTTCGAAGCCTCGACTCACAGTGCCGCCGCACTGGCCGGCGCTACCGCCGAGCAGAGCGAAGCCCTGCGCACCTTCGGCGATCACCTGGGTGTGGCCTTCCAACTGGTCGACGATTTGCTCGACTACAAGGGCGACGCCGAGACCTTGGGCAAGAACGTCGGCGACGATCTGGCCGAAGGCAAACCGACCCTGCCGCTGATCTACACCATGCGCGAAGGTACGACTGAACAGGCTGCCCTGGTGCGTCAGGCGATCCAGAAAGGCGGGATCGAAGATCTGGAAAGCATCCGCATTGCTGTGGAAGCTTCCGGTTCGCTGGAATACACCGCACAACTGGCCCGTGATTACGTGGCCCGTGCGATCAAGTGCCTTGAGGCACTGCCGGCCAGTGAATATCGCGATGCCCTGGTTGAACTGAGCGAGTTTGCGGTCGCGCGTACGCACTGATATCGCTGAAGCAAGATCAAAAGATCGCAGCCTTCGGCAGCTCCTACAGGGGTTGTCGGGGCTGCGATTTTTGCTTTTGACTGCCTGAAAAGCTAAAACCCTATACAATGTGCGACTTTTAGCGATCTCTACCAAGGAGCCTTAGTGAGCACGTTGCCACCCTGCCCGAAATGCAATTCCGAATACACCTACGAAGACGGCACCCAACTGGTGTGCCCGGAGTGCGCCCACGAGTGGTCCGCCAGTGGCGAAGCCGAAGTGGCGTCCGATGATGCCGTGAAGAAAGATTCGGTCGGCAACGTCCTGCAGGACGGCGACACCATCACCGTGATCAAGGATCTGAAGGTCAAGGGCACCTCGCTGGTGGTCAAGGTCGGCACCAAGGTCAAGAACATCCGTTTGTGCGATGGCGACCACGACATCGACTGCAAGATCGACGGTATCGGCCCGATGAAGCTCAAATCCGAGTTCGTCAGAAAGGTCTGATTCCGCTGTCATCCATCCCGCGCCTGCCGTGGGATGGAGCTTCGCCCTCCCCGCTCCGCCCCAGCAAAACCAAGCAATAGCCAAACGCCAGCCGTTTTGACCTTACGCAATCTTTACCCGGAAAATTTCAGAATTCGCCAATAGACGCTTGCTATTTGATGAATAAGAATTATTCTCATTGAAACCTTTCAAGGAGATGAGAACCATGACTTATTTGATCGACGCCTGGCTGGACCGCCCACATCCTTACCTCAGAATCCTCCATCGGGAAACCGGCGAGGTCTGTGCGGTGCTTGAAGAAGAAGCCCTGCATGAGCTGCAAGACCAAGGGGATCTGGACGTCAGCAGCCTGAATTCCAGCGAACCGCTGGTGCTCAAGGAGCTGGTGCGCAATCTGTTTCTGTTCTGCTATGCCCGGGCGTTGCGCCCGACCAGTGAACTGCATCACAAAATAGAACTATGAAACGCTTTAAAACTGTAGGAGTGAGCCTGCTCGCGATAGCGGTGGGTCAGACAACAAATCAGTCGACTGAAAAACGCCATCGCGAGCAGGCTCACTCCTACATTAGCCCGCCATCAAGGCAGGCCCGGTCTTACAGAACGTCCAGCAGCTCGACGTCGAATACCAGAACGCTGTGCGGCGGGATGCTGCCAACGCCTTGAGCGCCGTAAGCCAGTTCGCTCGGCACGTACAGACGCCATTTGCTGCCGGCATTCATCAGTTGCAGGGCTTCGGTCCAGCCAGCGATCACGCCGCCAACCGGGAATTCTGCAGGCTGGCCACGCTCGTAGGAGCTGTCGAACACAGTGCCGTCGATCAGTGTGCCGTGGTAGTGAGTACGCACTTGATCTTCACGGGTCGGCTTGGCGCCTTCGCCCTGAGTCAGCACTTCGAATTGCAGGCCGGAAGCCAGGGTGGTGATGCCGTCACGCTTGGCGTTTTCAGCCAGGAAAGCCAGGCCTTCGCCTGCAGCGGCTTCAGCTTTGGCAGCGGCTTCGGCTTGCATGATCTCGCGGATCACTTTGAAGCTGGCGGACATTTCTTCCTGACCCACACGGCTTTCCTTACCGGCGAACGCGTCGGTCAGGCCAGCCAGGATCGCGTCCAGGCTAACGCCCGGTGGCGGGTTGTCGCGCAGCTGGTCACCCAACTGACGGCCGATGCCGTAGCTGACGCGGGTTTCGTCGGTGGACAGATTTACTTCGGACATGACACTGCTCCGCTGTGCGGACGGCCACAAGACTTGCCGTGCGTGCACAGCGCGTCCCGGCGCGCCCGGAACCAAAAGGGCGAGCAGACTAGCACAGATGTTCCGGCGATGGCGCGCAACGCCTACAGGGCAGAACGCCAGGCCAGCGGCACCTTCAGGCTTTCCTCGCCACTGGGGCCCAAGCCACACATTTCATCGTGCACCGAGGTGTGTACAAGGTTGAAGGGCAACACCGGAAAGGCATGCAGCAAATCCCGCGCATGCTCAACCGAGCGTAGCGTCAGCATATTGCCTTTGAGATCACTCAACGGATATGCCGCCCCATGCATCCGTGCTTCGAGCAAATAGATCCCGCCTTCCATGGAGATCAGGTTCAACTCATCAACCTTCCTGGCGATGGCAAACGCATTCAACTCTTGCAGGTTCATGAACGCACCTCACAACGTGGCGAGTCAGGACTTCTACAGGGATAAGCCTGCGCACACCAAAGCACAAGCCACAAACGACACCGCCCGTCTGTTTCGCAACAGACGGGCGGTGTTTTTGCAGCGATCAACGGTTGATCAGTGCTTGGTGACCTTGTCCAGGTAACCCATGGCGAACGCCGAAACGACGAAGGTCATGTGGATGATCACGTACCACATCAAGTGCTCGGGATCGACGTTCTTGGCGTCCATGAAGATGCGCAGCAAGTGGATCGAGGAAATCGCCACGATCGAAGCGGCGACTTTCATCTTCAGCGACGACGAGTCCATGGTGCCGAGCCAGCTGAGCTTTTCCTTGCCTTCATCGATGTTCAGTTCAGAGACGAAGTTCTCGTAGCCGGAAATCATCACCATCACCAGCAGGCCGCCGACCAGCGCCATGTCGATCAGCGACAGCAGCACCAGAATCAATTCCGATTCAGCCATTGAGAAGACGTTGGGCAGGATGTGGAAAACTTCCTGGAAAAATTTCAGTGCCAGCGCCAGCAGCCCGAGGGACAGCCCGATATAGATCGGCGCCAGCAGCCAGCGCGAGGCGTACATTGCATTTTCGATAAAGCGTTCCATTGAATCTCACACAAGGGGGCTGGAAATGGCGGCGAGTATAACAGCCCGCTATGACAGCCAGAAACCGCCGAAAAATCCGCCACCTGCGTGTGTGGGTGATTTTTTTTCTGCTAGTGTCCAAACCATTGACAGCCCAGTGACTGTAGACAGGACGCGTGGAAATGGATGTGCGCTTACCAATAACGACCGCCCTAATATGCCTTGCTGTGTTGCTCAGCGGCTGCTCGCCCGGCGACGAGAAGCACGTCGCCAGCCTTGAAGAAAAGACCGCAAAGTTCGAACAGGCGCTGGACGCCATCACCGATTCGAAACTCAAGGACGCCATCACCGAACTCGGCGGCTCACTGCTGCTGCTCGAACGGGCGCAACTCAAACTCAGCGACAATCCACCGCGCACCGAATACGGCGAAGACGCCCTCGCCGTGCTCAAGCACTACCCTGCCCCGCAGACCCTGGTCGACACTTTTATCAATGGCCTGTTCGTGCTGCACAAGGACGCCAGCTCCGATTACCTCACCGATCTGCAACCGGTGTTCCCGTTCAACCTGAACATTCCCGGCGGCTTCCTGTTCCCCCATGGCGTGGAATGGCAGTCAGTGACCTTGAGCAACAAACGTGTGATCGCCTATCAGCCGGAATGGTCAGAAACCGATCCTGGCATTCAGCTCAGCCCTTCCAGCTCCAACGTCACCAACCCCGATGACCTGACCGTGACCTACCCGTTCATTGATGGGCTGAACGTGGACAAGAAGTCCCTGCCGCAACCGGTCAGCCTGCAAGGCCAGATCGAAGTCATTGCACCGCGTCGCCTGTACAGCTTCGACCTGACGCAAAAGGACGTCGGCCAGACCCGCAGTAATGACAATCTCAGCGTCAAACTGCTGAAACTTGAAAGCAACTACGCCGAAGTCGAATTCAGCAACACCTTGCCACTGGCAGCGGAGGTCGCAGAGGCCCAGCTCAATCCGCTGATCGTCCAGGCCCGGGACAAAACCGGGCAATATCTGGTGCGCGCCGGCTCGATCAACGAAAGCCCGGAGCAAGTGGCCTTCTACCAGAAACAACTGGCGTACCTGCAACAGCAGAAGAGCTGGAGCGATACGCTGGAAAAGCAGCTCACGCAAGAGCAGCAGGCATTCGAGGAGAAACATCCACGTCGCTACAACAAGGTCTATTTCAACGGCCCGATCGATACCCTGGAAGTCAGCGTGCTGGATTTTTCCTCGGCGACCGTGACGCGTAAACCGCTGGATCTGCCGATTCGCACGTTCAATCAGCACACCACGGAGAAAACCATCCAGTCACTGGATCCGTCGGTGACGGTGTACGACGATCAGGCGGTTAACTGGCTCAAGGGGGCGAGCCTGACCGAAGAACAACTGAAGGCCGGCATTCGCATCCATCAATCCGTGGAAGAACCGAGCGCCGCGCGCATCGAGTTCTCCCATCGCCGCACGTTCAACGATGAATTGCTGGGCGATGACTTCAGTCCGGGCGTCAGTCCGGTCACGTTCTTTACCGAAAAGCGCGGTGGCAAGCTCGATGAACCGATCGAACTGCCGCCCGAGGCCTATCAAGTCGATCCGCTGCGCGCGACGATCACTTACGACCTGAACCTGTTCCCGGAAACCCCGGCGATTGCCGTTGGCTCAATGCCGTTGTTTCTCGCCACGGTCGCCAAACAGGCATACGACGCCAAATCCTTGCCCAAAGGCCTGGAGATCAAGAACAACCAATTGGTGGTGGATCTGAAACTGTTCCCGCCCAACGAATGGCGATTCTTCGTCAAAGACGACAGTGGCAACTACCTCAAGCAGATCCTCTCGGTCAGCCACGATGCGAGCGCAGAAGGCCCGGCGTTGTTTGGCGTGCATTACTTTTATGGCCGCCCGACCCACGTGGAAACCTATCAGCGAACTGACCTTGCCACCGTGCAATACGGCTTTGAGGTCAAACTCGACAAGGCGCAGGTGCCTGAGACTGCGCCTTGAAGAGCCAGATCAGAAGATCGCAGCCCGCGACAGCTCCTACAGGCGTAGATCCTAATTCAGACTGCGGCCACGGCCACCGTTGATCTGTCGCAGTTGAGCTTGCAGGTGCAGGCTCCAGATCTGCGGATCGTCGGCCAGTTCGTAGCCATGCAAGGTCAGGCTTTCAACGATGGTGTCGAGTATCGATTCGGCGGCGACCGGCCCATGAAACGGGCCCTGGGCTTTAATGGCGGAAGGTTGTTCGCCGGCCATGCCGGCCGCGAAGAGCAGCGTCCACATGCCGTTATCGCCAGCCAACGGCTTGATGGCGCATTCGATTCGGGTCACCAGACCCAGGCACTGACGGGTGAGACAGAGGTTGCGCGACATGGCGGCGACCCTCGGTGAAGCCGGTATTCAGCCCCCACGGGAGGACTGGCTCGATCCAGTGATACTGTCGATATCCTTGAGCTGAGAATAGAAGAAAAGTCCGCTGCGCAAGCCGAATGGAACCAGAAGGCGCCGAATGGTCATTGTGTGAATATTGGCGTCAGAGTTGTGGCGATTTCCCGAAGATCACCACAAAACAAATGTAGGAGTGAGCCTGCTCGCGATAGCAGTGAACCAGGCAACTTATTCGCCGACTGACACTCCGCTATCGCGAGCAGGCTCACTCCTACAGTTTGACCGCGCCAGGCTTAAGCCGGTTTGGCTTCGGCCAAAGCCTCCTGCGCCAACTCCTTCTCGGCTTCCTTGAGGTCTTCTTCGCTGATCATCTCGGCGATGTCGCGCAGACGCTCGACCACCCGTGCGTTGATGCTGCCTTCCGGGAATTCGCCATCGGCATTCGGCTCACCGGCCGGTTCGCCCACCAACAGACTCAACGCCTCGTCGGCCTGACGCACCGCGTACACGTGGAACTGCCCGGCACGCACCGCCGCCAGTACTTTCTCATCGAGCATCAGCGTGGCGACGTTGGCCTGCGGAATGATCGCGCCCTGCTCGCCGGTCAAGCCGCGTGCTTCGCAGAGGCGGAAGAAGCCTTCGATCTTCTCGTTGACCCCGCCCACCGCCTGCACTTCACCGAACTGGTTGATCGAACCGGTGATCGCGAAGCACTGCTTGAGCGGGGTTTTCGACAGCGCCGAAATCAGCGTGCACGCCTCGCCCAGCGACGCACTGTCGCCATCGACGTAACCGTAGGATTGCTCCAGTGCGATGCTCGCGGAAATCGCCAGCGGGAATTCCTGGGCGTAACGGCTGCCCAGATACCCGGTGAGGATCATCACGCCTTTGGAGTGGATCGGCTGCCCAAGGTTGACCTCACGCTCGATGTCAACGATGCCGCTGCCGCCCGGGTACACCGTGGCGGAAATCCGCGCCGGCACACCAAACGCCGAATCGCCGACTTCGAGCACGGTCAGCCCGTTGCACTTGCCGACAGCGGCGCCATCGGTGTCGATCAGGATGATCCCGGCGAGCATGTCGTCGAGAATCCGCGCCGACACACGCCCGGTGCGCGTGGCTTTGGCTTTCAGCGCACGTTCGATGTGCCCGGCATCGGTCATTTCATCGCCGGCCAGATGACGAATGAAATCCGCCTCGCTGACCAACTGGAACAGATCGCCAATGCGCGCCGACAAACGCCCTTGGTGTTCGGCCAGTCGTGCGCTGTAAGTCGCCAGACGCGCTACTGCGTCGGCAGTCAGCGGCGCCATGCCTTCTTCCGAAGTCCGTGTTTTCAACAGCTGGGCGAATTGCTCCAGGCTCTCGTCGACCATCGGGATGTCTTCGTCGAAATCCACGAGGACGCGGAACATCTCCTGGAAGTCCGGGTCAAGGTCTTGCAGCGTGTAGTACAGCGACCGCGCACCGATGATGATGACTTTGACCTGCAACGGGATGTGCTGCGGGTTAAGCGTCACGGTGGCGAAACGGCCCATCTCGCCCAGCGGTGATTCCATTTTCAGCTTGCGCGATTGCAGGGCGCGTTTCAGCGCATCCCACACGAACGGCTCGCTGAGCATTTTTTCCGCTTCAAGAATCAGGAAACCGCCATTGGCGCGGTGCAAGGCGCCCGGACGCAACTGGCGATAGGTGGTGTAAAGCGCGCCCTGATCGGTGGTGTATTCAATACGACCGAAGAGGTTTTCGTAAGTCGGGTGGGGCTCGAACACCACCGGCGCACCGCCACTCACCGGATGGCCGACCACCAGGCTTGGCGCGTATTGCTCTTCCAGCAGCTTGCGCGCAACGGCGTCGGTTTTGCTGTCATCGACCAGTTGCTCGACCACGGTTTTCAGCAGGTAAACCTGCATCGCTTGCAGATAACCGCAGACCGCAGCGTTCTCGGCGTACTTCTCCGACAACGGCGACAGCAACGGCTGCAAGGCCAGGGTGATGGTTTCTTCGTTAAGCGAGCGCAGTTGATTGTTCGACTCACGCTTCCACTGCGGCAGGCTGGCGAGTTCTTCGTTCAGGCGCTCTTCGAGACCGGAAATGTCATCGTGGAAACGCTCGCGATCGGCTTCCGGCAACTGGGCGAATTCGGCTTCGTCCAGCGCTTTGCCATCGAGCATCGGCGTGAAGGCGATGTTGCTGGCGTCGCGGTACAGGGCGACGTCTTTTTCCAGGGCCAGACGCTCGATGATGTCGAGCGCCTTGTCGTAGCGCTGGTTGAAGGCGCGGTCGATGGCACTCTTCTTCTGCTGGTAGGACGGGTGCTCGAAGACTGCCGGAAACGTCGCCAGCAGGTTGTCGATCAAACCGTTGATGTCACCGATGAATGCACCGGCAGTGCCCGAAGGCAGTTCCAGGGCGCGCGGTTCGCGTGGCTCGTCGAAATTGTTGACGTAGACCCAGTCCGCCGGGGTCTGCAGGCGTTTGCCTTCGGCTTTCAGGTAGCGTTTGACGAACGAGAAACGACCAGTGCCGGGCTCGCCCATGACGAAAACGTTGTAACCGGGGCGTGGCATCGCCACACCGAACTGCAAGGCTTCGACCGCGCGTTCCTGGCCGAGCACACCGCGAAAGGGCTCCAGATCATTGGTGGTAGTGAAGCTGAACTGTTCAGCGGAAAACGGACGGGTCAGCGCTTCGGGCGCGAGACGCAAGCTGGCAGCAACAGGATCAGGCATCGGGCTTCCTTAACAATCAGGCGGGGCAGATAGCGGCATTCTGGCGCTGCCCGTGCCCCACTGGCAAGGCGCGCCACACTACAAAGCATAGACAACCGGCCAAGCCTGCGGCCCGCCCCCTGAAACCGGGGTTTATTCCAAATATTTTGCAAAAAACCACGGAACCCCTGGAACGTGCCTAAACTCCAAACTGCGCGGCTGGAACTAATACCGGCCCACTGGCTTCGTTTGGGTCTGTCTTGTACAGAGCTTGGGGGCCAGAACCCTGTCCATTGGTATGCACACAAAGAGAAAAAAGCTATGAAACGGATTCTTCTCGGTACTCTCTTCACCGCTGTATCCATCAACGCAATGGCGCAAGCTCCAGGCGGCCCGGATTGCGGTTGGGGCAACATGCTGTTCGAAGGTCAGCGTGGCACCCCTGCTCACTTCCTCGCTTCCACCACCAACGGCACTTCCGGTAACGCCACCTTCGGGATGACGTCCGGCACCAACGGCTGCTCGACCAACGCTTCGCTGACCTACGGCGGCAAATCCTGGTTTGCCATGAATGGCATGATGAACGAGCTGTCCGAAGACATGGCTAAAGGCAACGGCGAAGCGCTGACGACTTACGCCGTGGTACTGGGCGTGGCGCCGGAAGACCGTGCGCACTTCGCTGCCGTGACTCACGAGCACTTCCAGCAGATCTTCAGCAAGGCTGACGTGACCGCTGAAGACGTGCATACCAACACCCTGGCCGTACTGAAATCGGACCCTCGTCTGGCCAAGTACGCAACTCAGGCTTAAGCTCGACCTCGCCCGCTTCCTTCGGGAAGCGGGTTTTGTTTTTTCGGCCCGCCCTCCTTGGGTCTTTATTTCTTTCCTGTTCAAGTTGCCGACTATGCTCAAACGCCTTGCCTGGCTGGCGCTCTGTGTCTGCGCCCCGCTGTCCGCCGCGCCAACCATCGACCCTCAACGTTTGCAGCAACTGGCCAACGACCGCTTCTGGATTTCCCTCGGTCATTACGAAACCGCCAAGCTTGGTGGCTGGCGCAGCTATGTCAGCGACAAGAAGTTCTTTCTCGCGCCCGATGGCAATGAACATCCCGATCATGAACTGGCGGCCACCGTGCAAGCGCTGTACGCCCCGGCCAGTCTTGGCGAGCAACATGCGCAGTGTGTTTATCCGGCGCGTACTCGCTGGCTGAAAACGCAACTCAATCTCAGCGATCTACCGACACCGGCATGCGCCGAATACAAGAAATGGTTCAAGGATGTCTCGCCGCACAGCGCGGTGATGATCTTCCCGGCGGCTTACTTGAACAGTCCGTCATCGATGTTCGGTCACACCCTGCTGCGTATCGATCAGGCTGACGTGCAGTCCGACAAGACCTCGCTGCTCAGCTACGCAATCAACTTCGGCGCCTACATCGAAGGTTCGGACAACAGCATTCTGTATGCCTGGAAAGGTTTGATGGGCGGCTATCCGGGACTGTTCGCTTTGGTGCCGTATCAGGAAAAACTCTCCGAATACCGCAGCCTGGAAAACCGTGATCTGTGGGAATACCGGCTCAACCTGACGCAAGAAGAAACCGCGCGCATGGTCGAGCATGTGTGGGAGCTGAAGCAGATCCAGTTCGACTATTTCTTCTTCGACGAAAACTGTTCGTATCGGCTGCTTGAGTTGCTGCAGGTGGCACGGCCGAGCCTGCGCCTGACCGAACAATTCCCATTGACCGCGATTCCCACCGACACCGTCAAAGCGGTGAAAGAAGCCGGGCTGGTGGAAAGCATTGAATATCGTCCGTCCCGCGAGCGCGAACTGCTCAGCCGCGCCGAGCCATTGAACAGTGACGAACAGCAATGGGTGCTTAACGTCAGCGCCGATCAGCAGCAGTTGCAGGATCCGGCGTTCAAAGCCCTGCCCCGCGACCGTCAGGCGTTGATCATCGATGCGGCGTATCGTCTGGAACGCTACCGCGCCAACGGCCAGGAACGCGATCCGCAACGGGCGCAGCGCAGTTTCGAACTGCTGCGGGCGATCAACAAGAACCCCGCGCCTGAGCTGGAAATTCCGCAACCGGGCCTGCCGGAAGACGGCCATGAATCACGCACCTGGCAAGCCGGTCTCGGCACCCGTGGTGATCGCGCGTTCGGCGAATACGGCTTGCGCATGGCCTATCACGATCTCAACGACAACGCCGAAAGCTTCCCGCTCGGCGCGCAGATCGAAATTCTGCAGATGAAGTTGCGTCAGTACGAGGGCAATCACTGGCAGTTCCAGCAACTGGATCTGGCGACGATTCGTTCGCTGACACCGCGCAATGAGCTGCTGCAGCCGCTGTCGTGGCAGGTCACCGGTGGGCTGGAGCGCGTACCGGGCAAGCATGATGACGAAACGCTGGTCAGCCATGTGAATGGTGGTGGTGGCGGCACGTGGGCGCTGGGTGACGATGTGCTGGGTTTTGCCCTCGGCACCGTGCGCGTTGAGCACAACAATGACTTCGCCGAGTTCGTGTCCCCGGCGGGTGGTTTCAATACCGGCGTGTTGTGGAAAAACCCGCTGGGCAATCTCAGTCTGGAGGCCAAGGGCGATTACTTCTTCAATGGCGAAGTGCGCCGCAGCCTGAGTCTGAATCAGCAGTGGGAGTTGTCGCGCAACCTTGGTTTGCGTTTGAGTGCGCAGCGTGAGTTCAGCCATCTCGCCACGCCGGAAACCGAGGTCATGCTCGAAGTGAAGTGGTATCACTACTGATCCTGAACACATCCCCCCTGTAGGAGTGAGCCTGCTCGCGATAGAAATTCATCAGTCACTGTTGCTGTGACTGATACACCGCCATCGCGAGCAGGCTCACTCCTACAAGGGAAATGCGCTGTTCAACGAATTACTCACATGCCTTTCACCAACGCCCGACGAATCCCCTTCTAGACTTTCCCCATAAGCCGGACAACCGGCGCGGGAGAGTGCGATGTGGCGGTGTGCGGGTTTGCTGGGTGTTGTGCTGTTGCTGGGCGGTTGCCAGACCACCCATGAAGATTTGATCGCCAAGGGTTATCCACCTGCCTTCGCCGACGGCTTCGATGATGGTTGTGTCAGCGGTCGTCAGGCGGCCGGTTCGATCAGCGGCGAGTTTCGCAAGAACGTGCCGCGCTATCTCAAGGACAAGCAGTACGCCGAAGGCTGGACCGACGGTTTTCGCCAGTGTCAGGCCATGCTGGAAAACAAGGGCCGCGAAGAGTATCGCAACGAACACTGGGACGAGCGCGAGCGCGCCTGGCAGCAACAGAAAGACCAGGACGCCGGGCGGGCTTATCGCTCGCAATAGGTCGCTCCCGGACATCCAGTGAAACCAAATGCCTGCGAGCATGGCCCAAACCTCATATGAGGAGGACACCATGAGTCGCGCATTCGTCAACGAAGACAACGCCGCCGCGCAAGCCGATCAGCCGGTCGAACGGCAGGTCAGCGAGCAGCCTAATTACGTCACCGCGCAAGGGCTGGCGCAGTTGCAGGCGAAAGTCGCCGAACTGCAAACCCTGCATGCCGAACAATCGGCCAGAGGTGAGCAGGCCGACAAGCAACGGCTGGCGGATCTGCAACGTGATTTGCGTTATTTCAATCAGCGCCTGAGCAGTGCACAAGTCGCCGTAGCAGCAACGTCCAGAGACAAAGTGCAGATCGGCAGTTGGGTGACCTACGCCGATGAGCACGACACCGAACGCCGGGTGCAACTGGTCGGCGAAGATCAGGCCGATGCGAGCAAGGGCCTGATCAATTGGGGTTCACCGCTGGGCCGGGCGCTGCTTGGCGCCCGACTCAACGACGAGGTGCTGTGGCAGCGCCCCGCCGGCGATCAAGTGATTGAAGTGATCCGCATCGAACCGGCTTAAACCACGCCCTGCGCGAGCATTGCGTCGGCGACTTTGACGAAACCGGCGATGTTCGCGCCTTTGACGTAGTTGATCCGCCCGTTCTCTTCGCCGTAATGCACGCAAGCGTGGTGGATCGACTGCATGATCGCGTGCAACTTGCTGTCGACCTCACCCGCCGTCCACAGCAGACGCATGGCGTTCTGCGACATCTCCAGACCGCTCACCGCCACGCCGCCAGCGTTGGATGCCTTGCCCGGGGCAAACAGAATGCCGGCCTCGATAAAGATATCCACAGCCTCCAGCGTGGTCGGCATGTTCGCGCCTTCGGCCACGCATACGCAGCCATTGCGCAGCAGCGTGCGTGCAGCCTCAGCGTCGAGTTCGTTCTGCGTAGCGCACGGCAGCGCGATGTCGCATGGCAGCGACCACGGCAGTTGACCGGCGCGGAATTCCAGACCGAATGCTGCGGCCAATTCGCTGATGCGTCCGCGTTTGACGTTTTTCAGTTCCAACAGCGCCAGCCACTGCTCTTCGCTGAGCCCGGCTTCGCAGTACAGCGTGCCCTCGGAGTCAGACAAGGAAATTACCTTGCCGCCGAGGTCCATAACCTTACGTGCGGCGTATTGCGCGACGTTGCCGGAACCGGAAATCGCCACGCGTTTGCCTTCGACGGTCTGCTCGCGGCGCTTGAGCATTTCTTCAGCGAAGTAGACGCAGCCAAAACCGGTAGCTTCCGGACGAATCAGGCTGCCGCCATAGTTCATGCCCTTGCCGGTGAGGACGCTGGTGAATTGGTTGCTCAAGCGCTTGTACTGGCCGAAGAGGAAGCCGATCTCGCGCGCACCGACACCGATGTCACCGGCGGGTACGTCAACGTCGGCGCCGATGTGGCGATACAACTCGCTCATGAACGCCTGGCAGAAACGCATGACTTCGGCGTCGCTCTTGCCCTTCGGATCGAAGTCCGAGCCGCCCTTGCCGCCGCCCATGGGCAGCGAGGTCAGCGAGTTTTTGAAGGTCTGTTCGAAGGCGAGGAATTTCAGCACGCCCATGTTCACCGATGGATGAAAGCGCAAGCCGCCCTTGTACGGGCCGATGGCGCTGTTCATCTGGATGCGGAAACCGCGATTGACCTGGACTTTGCCCTGATCGTCGACCCACGACACGCGGAACACCACGGCGCGCTCCGGTTCGCAGATGCGCTCCAGAATTCCCGAGGTCAGGTAGTGCGGATTGGCTTCGAGAAAAGGCCACAGACTGCGCAGGACTTCTTCGACGGCCTGGTGGAATTCGGGTTGATCCGGGTCGCGTTTTTTCAGGCGGGCAAGGAAGGATTCGACGGATTCGATCATGGGAAAAGTCTCGGCAAATTTATTGTCGTTGGAGGAGATTGGGCCGGACTGTAACAAACGAAATGCGCACAGGAACAGAGCAAAATGTCGCAGTTATGAAATTAAATGGTGCACAGGATATAAATCTGAAGGATTTTTAGCCGATTTTGCACCTGAATGGTGAGACCAAATTTAAGATCTGCACCAAAAGTCATACCGCTTTCGCGAGCAGGCTCGCTCCCACAGGGGAATGCATTTCAAATGTGGGAGCGAGCCTGCTCGCGAAGGGATCGCGTCGGTCCCGCTGACAAGAACCGGGCAAAAAAAAACGGAGCCCGAAGGCTCCGCTCTTTATGCAACCAACCCGAATCAGGCCAGTTTCTTGTGACGTACCCGGTGTGGCTGGGCAGCCGCTTCGCCGAGACGCTTCTTGCGATCAGCTTCGTACTCGGTGTAGTTGCCTTCGAAGAAGATCGCTTGCGAGTCGTCTTCGTACGCCAGGATGTGGGTGGCCACACGGTCAAGGAACCACCGATCGTGAGAGATCACAATGGCGGCGCCCGGGAAGTCCAGCAGGGCTTCCTCCAGGGAACGCAGGGTTTCAACGTCGAGGTCGTTGGACGGTTCGTCGAGCAGCAGGACGTTGCCACCCTCCTTCAGGGTCAGCGCCAGGTGCAGACGACCGCGCTCACCACCGGACAGATCCTTGACGAACTTCTGCTGATCGCCGCCCTTGAAGTTGAAGCGACCGACGTAGGTGCGCGACGGGATCTCGTAGTTGCCGATGCGAATCTGGTCGGAACCGTCGGAGATTTGCTGGAATACAGTCTTGCTGCCATCCAGGTCATCACGGCTCTGGTCGACGCAGGCCAGTTGCACGGTTTCGCCGACTTCGATGCTGCCCGAATCCGGTTGTTCCTTGCCCATCAGCATGCGGAACAGCGTCGACTTACCGGCACCGTTACCACCGATCACGCCGACGATGGCGCCTTTCGGCATCGCGAACGACAGGTTGTCGATCAGCACGCGATCGCCGTAGCCCTTGGTGACGTTCTTGAATTCGATGACCTTGTCGCCCAGGCGTGGGCCGGCCGGGATGTAGATCTCGTTGGTTTCCGAACGCTTCTGGAATTCCTGCGATTGCATTTCTTCGAAGCGTTGCAGACGTGCCTTGGATTTCGACTGGCGGGCTTTCGCGCCTTTGCGCACCCACTCCAGTTCTTCCTTCATGGCTTTTTCGTGCGCCGACTGCTGCTTGGATTCAGCGGCCAGACGATCGGACTTGGCTTCGAGCCAACCCGAGTAGTTGCCTTCGTACGGGATGCCCGCGCCGCGGTCGAGTTCCAGAATCCAGCCGGCGACGTTGTCGAGGAAGTAACGGTCGTGCGTGATCGCTACCACGGTGCCCGGGAAGTCGTGCAGGAAGTGCTCCAGCCACGCCACCGAATCGGCGTCCAAGTGGTTGGTTGGTTCGTCGAGCAGCAGCATGTCCGGGGCGGACAGCAACAGACGGCACAGGGCCACACGACGTTTTTCACCACCAGACAGGTGTTCTACTTTCGCATCCCAGGCCGGCAGACGCAGCGCATCGGCGGCGACTTCCAGTTGGCGCTCAAGGTTGTGACCATCGCTGGCCTGCAGGATCGCTTCGAGCTTGGCCTGTTCAGCAGCCAGCTTGTCGAAGTCGGCATCCGGATCGGCGTAAGCGGCGTAAACCTCGTCCAGACGCGCTTGCGCATCCTTGATCACGCTGACCGCTTCCTCGACCACTTCACGCACGGTCTTGGTCGGATCAAGTTGCGGCTCTTGCGGCAGATAACCGATGTTCAGCTCCGGCATCGGACGGGCTTCGCCCTCGAACTCGGTGTCGACGCCAGCCATGATTTTCAGCAGCGTGGACTTACCCGAACCGTTGAGGCCGAGTACGCCGATCTTGGCGCCGGGGAAGAACGACAGCGAAATGTTTTTGAGAATTTCCCGCTTCGGCGGAACAACTTTGCCCAGCCGATGCATGGTGAAGACGTATTGAGCCATGGAGAACCTTGGGTCAGTGACAGATGAATGATTGCAGCGCAGGCGAAGCCCGGCCAGACCATGCGCGTCGTTCACTTGATGGTTATCAATGCGTGCGCGCTGAAAAAGTCTGAGTCTAGGAGCTGGAACGCTCCCGCGTAACCGGCAAAGCTACCTTAATGACGGAAGGCAGTCCAGCCGCGCGGGGCTGGCACTTCGCCACGACTCAAGGCATGCTAGCCGCCCTTTGGGCGTCCGGCTTATAGTGCACGTCGCGCCAGTCCAGCCAAACCGCAGGATTACAGCTTGTCCAATGTCACTCCGCCAGCCTCTGTGAGCAGCACCCCACCGGCGCCCGGCTCGTCCCTGCGCGGTACATTAAAGGGTGCGCTGGCGACACTCGTGCTTTTGTTGCTCGCGTTGCTGTTCTGGCAACTGCTCGACCAATTGCGCGAAACCCAGAAAAACCAGCGTCAGTACACCATCGATTACACCGCCGACCTCGCTTCACAGGTCAGCCTGAACATGGCGCTGAACGCGCAAATCGCCCTCAATCTGCTACCGATCGTCGAACAGCCGCAATCAGCCGACGAACAGCAGGCACTGCTGCGCAAGCTTCAGCAGTCGCTGCCCGATCTGCGCAGCATGGCGTTGCTCAGCCCTTCCGGGCGGATTATCAGCGACAGCGCCGTCGACAGCGATGACGCCAACTACCTGACCGAACTGGTGCGCCGCAGTCGCGCCCAGGCGCATTATTTCAGCAACGCCGATGACGGCTCGGTGGTGCATCTATTACTCCATCAGGCTAGCGGCAGCACCCGCGGCTATTGGGCGTTGCGCCTGACCCCGACGTTCTTCGACTCGCTGACCAAACAGGGTGATACCGGTTTGCGTCCGCTGTGGCTGGTGGAAAACCGCATCAACCATCAAATCATCAGTCGCGATGAAGCGTTGCCCTCGGCCAAACCCGGCGTGCTCACGCCAGAAGATCTGGCCAACACTGTGCTGACCGTGCCGCTGAGCAGCAGCGACTGGCAGTTGCGTGGCCTGTTCGACCGCCAGCGCGTGCTCGAAGAACTGCTCCCGGCGTTTATCGGCAAATGCCTGTTGGGTCTGGCGTTCTCGATGCTGCCGGTGATTGCGCTGTTGAATATGCGCCGCCGCCAGCGCCAGTTGCATGAAGGCCGCCGGCGTTATCAGGACATTTTCGAAGGCACCGGCGTGGCCCTTTGCGTGCTCGATCTTTCCGGTCTCAAGCAGGTCTTCGACAAGGCGCAGATCCAGACCAGCGACCAGCTCAAGGCCTGGCTCGACCAACCGCAGCAGCGCCAACAACTGTTGCAGGAACTGCGCGTCACCGAGGTCAACCAGGTCGCGTTGCAACTGCTCAACGTCAATTCCTGCGAGCACGCCTGGCAATTGCTGATCGACGGCCATCCGCACCGCCAGTGCGCGATCGGCAATCAAGTCCTCGATGCCGTGCTGCAGCAACAAAAGCAGCTGGAACTGGAAATCAAACTGCCGGACATCAATGGCCGCGACCAGCACCTGTGGATGGTGTTGCGCCTGCCGACCGAGCAGCACGACTACAAAGCAGTGATCCTCAGCATCAACGACATCACCAGCCGCAAGCTGATCGAACTGTCGCTGCTCGAGCGCGAAGGTTTCTGGTCGGACGTGGTGCGCACCGTGCCGGATCATCTGTATGTGCAGGACGTGATCAGCCAGCGGATGATTTTCAGCAACCACCACCTCGGCCAGACCCTCGGCTACAACCGTACCGAACTGCACCAGATGGGCGAGTACTTCTGGGAGATCCTGCTGCACCCGGAAGACGCCGACTACTACCATCGCTCGCGCCAGTTGCAGCGCCACGCCGGTTACAGTCAGTTGCTGCAATGCCAGTTGCGTTTCCGTCATCGCGACGGCAAGTGGCGGCGTTTCGACATTCGCGAACAGGCTCTGGCGCGCGACAAGCACGATCAAGTCACGCGGATCATCGGCGTGGCCAAGGACATCACCGAACAGATCGAAGCGAGTGAATCCCTGCGTGACAGCGAGCAGCGCTATCGCATGCTCGCCGAAAGCATCAGCGACGTGATTTTCTCCACCGACAGCAAGCTCTCGCTGAACTACGTCAGCCCGTCGGTGCAAGCCGTGCTGGGTTACGACGCCGAGTGGATTTTCCAGAACGGCTGGCAATCGACCATCGCCAACCCGCAACAACTGAGCGGCATCTACACGCTGATGGATCGGGTCAGCAAGGCGCTGGACAAACCCGAGCAACTGGCGGTGTTGCGTAATCAGGTGCAGACGCAAATGTTCCTGTTCGACTGCCTGCGCGCCGATGGCCGCAAGATCCCGATCGAGCTGCGTCTGGTGCTGGTATGGGACGAGCATGGCGCGTTCGAAGGCGTACTCGGTGTCGGTCGCGACATCAGTCAGCAGCGCCGCGCCGAAAAAGACCTGCGCATGGCCGCCACGGTTTTCGAGCACTCCACCTCGGCAATCCTCATCACCGATCCGGCCGGCTACATCGTGCAAGCCAACGAAGCGTTCAGCCGCGTCAGCGGTTACGCCGTGAGCGAAGTGCTCGACCAGTTGCCGAACATGCTCACCGTCGACGAACAACAGGACGCGCATCTGCGCTACGTGCTCAAACAATTGCACCAGCACAGCACCTGGGAAGGCGAAGTCTGGCTCAAGCGCCGTAACGGCGAGCATTACCCGGCGTGGGTCGGCATCACCGCCGTGCTCGACGACGAAGGCGATCTGGCCAGCTATGTGTGCTTCTTCAGCGACATCAGCGAGCGCAAGGCCAGCGAACAGCGGATTCACCGCCTCGCCTATTACGACGCCCTGACCCATTTGCCGAACCGCACGCTGTTCCAGGATCGCCTGCACACCGCACTGCAATCGGCCGAACGGCAGAAGTCGTGGGTGGTGCTGATGTTCCTCGACCTCGACCGCTTCAAGCCGATCAACGACTCCCTCGGCCACGCCGCCGGCGACCGTATGTTGAAAGACATGGCCACGCGCCTGCTGGCCTGCGTCGACGACGACGACACCGTGGCACGCATGGGCGGCGACGAATTCACGTTGCTGCTGCAACATCGCTCCAGCCGCGAAATGGCGCTGAACCGAGCGATTCATGTCGCCGAACAGATTCTCGGCAGCCTGGTCCGACCGTTCGTGCTTGAAGGCCGCGAGTTCTTTGTCACCGCGAGTATCGGCATCGCCCTGAGTCCGCAGGACGGCAACGAACTCAGCCAGTTGATGAAGAACGCCGACACCGCGATGTACCACGCCAAGGAACGCGGCAAGAACAACTTCCAGTTCTATCAAGCCGACATGAACGCCAGTGCGCTGGAGCGTCTGGAGCTGGAAAGCGACCTGCGCCATGCCTTGGAACAGAACGAATTCGTCCTGTATTACCAGCCGCAATTCAGCGGCGACGGCAAACGCCTGACCGGCGCTGAAGCGCTGTTGCGCTGGCGCCATCCGCGTCGCGGGCTGGTGCCGCCGGGGGATTTTATTCCGGTGCTCGAAGAGCTTGGTCTGGTGGTCGACGTTGGCGACTGGGTGATCAGCGAGGCGTGCCGTCAGTTGAAGACCTGGCACCAGAATCGTGTGCGTGTGCCGAAGGTGTCGGTAAACATCTCGGCGCGGCAGTTCTCCGACGGCCAGCTCGGCACGCGGATCGCCACGATCCTGCGCGAAACCGGCCTGCCGCCGGCGTGTCTGGAGCTGGAGCTGACCGAAAGTATCCTGATGCGTGAAGTCAGCGAGGCCATGCAGATTCTCGCCGGGCTGAAAAACCTTGGCCTGAGCATTGCGGTCGACGACTTCGGCACCGGTTACTCATCGCTCAACTACCTCAAGCAATTCCCGATCGACGTGTTGAAGATCGACCGCACCTTTGTCGATGGCTTGCCGTCCGGTGAGCAGGACGCGCAGATTGCCCGGGCGATCATCGCCATGGCCCACAGCCTGAATCTGGCGGTGATCGCCGAGGGTGTGGAAACCCATGAGCAGCTGGACTTCTTGCGCGAACATGGCTGCGATGAGGTTCAGGGCTATCTGTTCGGGCGGCCGATGCCGGCGGGACGGTTCGAGGCGCAGTTCAGTAATGACGCGCTCTTCATGTTTGATTGAAGGAGCTAAAAGCTCCGTTCAATCAAACATGAAGAAAGCTGCAAGCTTCAAGTAGCGAGCGACAAGCAAGAGCGAATCGGCTTTTACTTGCCGCTTGTGGCTTGCTGCTTGAAGCCCGCTTATCCACAACCTGATTGTGTTTCATAGCCCTTCTAAAAGCGGTTGGGTTAGAATGCCCCCCTTTTCTGCCCCCGATCCTTGAGGACCGCCATGTTCAGCCGTGATTTGACTATTGCCAAGTACGACGCCGACCTTTTTGCCGCCATGGAGCAAGAAGCTCAGCGCCAGGAAGAACACATTGAGCTGATCGCTTCGGAAAACTACACCAGCCCAGCGGTGATGGAAGCTCAAGGCTCGGTCCTGACCAACAAGTACGCTGAAGGTTACCCAGGCAAGCGCTACTACGGTGGTTGCGAGTACGTCGACATCGTTGAGCAACTGGCCATCGACCGCGCCAAAGAGCTGTTCGGCGCCGATTACGCCAACGTTCAGCCGCACGCCGGTTCGCAAGCCAACGCCGCTGTTTACCTGGCCCTGCTGCAAGGTGGCGACACCATTCTGGGCATGAGCCTGGCACACGGTGGTCACCTGACCCACGGCGCCAGCGTTTCCTCCTCCGGCAAGCTGTACAACGCCGTGCAGTACGGCATCGACGCCAACGGCCTGATCGACTACGACGAAGTCGAGCGTCTGGCGGTTGAGCACAAGCCGAAAATGATCGTCGCCGGTTTCTCTGCCTACTCGCAGATTCTCGACTTCCCGCGCTTCCGTGCAATCGCTGACAAGGTTGGCGCTTACCTGTTCGTCGACATGGCTCACGTAGCCGGTCTGGTTGCCGCTGGTGTCTACCCGAACCCGGTGCCTTTCGCTGACGTCGTGACCACCACCACGCACAAGACCCTGCGCGGTCCACGTGGCGGCCTGATCCTGGCGCGCGCCAACGCCGACATCGAGAAGAAGCTGAACTCCGCGGTATTCCCGGGTGCCCAGGGTGGCCCGCTGGAGCACGTGATCGCCGCTAAAGCGATCTGCTTCAAGGAAGCACTGCAGCCTGAGTTCAAGGCCTACCAGGAACAAGTGGTGCTGAACGCCCAGGCCATGGCCGAAGTGTTCATCGAGCGCGGTTTCGACGTAGTTTCCGGTGGCACCAAGAACCACCTGTTCCTGCTGTCGCTGATCAAGCAGGACATCTCCGGTAAAGACGCTGACGCCGCTCTGGGCAAAGCGTTCATCACCGTGAACAAGAACTCCGTGCCAAACGATCCACGCTCGCCGTTCGTCACTTCCGGCCTGCGCTTCGGTACTCCGGCTGTGACCACTCGCGGCTTCAAGGTTGCAGAGTGCAAAGAGCTGGCCGGCTGGATCTGCGACATCCTGGCTGACCTGAACAACGAAGCGGTAATTGACGCCGTTCGTGAGAAAGTCAAAGCCATCTGCAAGAAACTGCCGGTATACGGCGCTTAATTGCGACGTTAAGTCCGCAGCATGAAAAACCGGCCAAGTGATTGGCCGGTTTTTTTTCGCCCCTGATTTCCCGTGTAGGAGCTGCCGCAGGCTGCGATCTTTTGATCTGGATCTTAAAAACAAGATCAAAAGATCGCAGCCTTCGGCAGCTCCTACACGTGGCTATGGCCACTGGTCAGACCGGTCATGCCAATTTTGCTGTTTTCACTTGTCATCCCGAAAAAACCGAGCGTAGACTGCACCCGCACTGGACATACCGGTAAGACCACAATAATTAAGTCCTGAATCTGATGCGCCCTAAGCGCACGGCAGCCAGGACACCGACCAGGATTCCTCCCATGCTCAGATGGTGCTCGCGTTCAATCTTCCTCCAAGTGGTTCTCGGACTGGTGCTCGGCATCGTCTGCGGGCTGACCCTTCCTGAATACTCGGCCCAGCTCAAACCGCTCGGCGACGGCTTCATCAAACTGATCAAGATGCTCATCGGCCTGATCGTGTTCTGCGTGGTGGTCAGCGGCATCAGCGGCGCCGGCGATCTGAAGAAGGTCGGGCGCATCGGCCTCAAATCGGTGATCTATTTTGAAGTGCTGACCACCATCGCCTTGGTGATAGGCCTGGTGTTCGCCTTCAGCACCGGTATTGGCAGCGGCGCGAATATTCATTTAGAGCAGCTGTCGACCGCCGACATGGGCGATCTCGCCGAACGCGGCCAGCACATGCACACCACCACGCAGTTCCTCATGGACCTGATCCCGACTTCGGTGATCGGCGCCTTTGCCGACAACAACATCCTGCAGGTGCTGCTGTTCTCGGTACTGTTCGGCAGCGCCTTGAATCTGGTCGGCGAAGCGGCTTCCGGGATCTCGCGACTGATCAACGAACTGAGCCATGTGATCTTCCGCATCATGGGCATGATCGTGCGTCTGGCGCCGATCGGCGTGTTCGGCGCCATCGCTTTCACCACCAGCAAATATGGCCTCGATTCCCTGCAGCATCTGGGCAGTCTGGTCGGTTTGTTCTACCTGACCTGCATCGCCTTCGTCAGCGTGATTCTCGGTCTGGTGATGCGCGCTTCCGGCCTGCGCATGTGGCCGCTGTTGAAGTATCTGCGTGAAGAACTGCTGATCGTCATGGGCACCGCCTCGTCCGACGCGGTGCTGCCGCAGATCATGCGCAAACTCGAACACCTCGGCATCGGCAGCTCGACCGTGGGTCTGGTGATTCCCACCGGCTACTCCTTCAACCTCGACGGTTTCTCCATCTACCTGACTTTGGCCATTGTGTTCATTGCCAATGCCACCGGCACGCCGCTGGCCATGACCGATCTGCTGACCATTCTGCTGGTGTCGCTGATTACCTCCAAAGGCGCCCACGGCATACCCGGTTCAGCACTGGTGATTCTGGCAGCCACGCTGACGGCGATTCCGGCGATCCCGGTGGTCGGTCTGGTGCTGGTGCTGGCGGTGGACTGGTTCATGGGCATCGGCCGGGCACTCACCAACCTCATCGGCAACTGCGTCGCCACGGTTGCGATTGCCCGCTGGGAAAAAGACATCGACGTGCAACGCGCCAACAAAGTACTCAGCGGTCAGCAGGGCTACACCTTTCAGCCGCGTAAAACAGCAACTCCTGCGCACCAGCAGGAGTTCTGATTTCAACCCTATCGGCGCTGCCGCAAGTGGCGATCTTTTGATCCCGGTTTGCGGCGCCCCTTTAGGCACATGGAGCGAGACAAGTGATTACCACATCAACCGTCGTCAACTCAGTCGTAGAAAAACTGCGCGCCGCATTGGCCCGTGGCCAGTGGCGCTCCGGCGACATGCTGCCGGGCCAGCGCGAACTGGCCGAACAATTGGGCATCAGCCGGCCGAGCCTGCGTGAAGCGGTGATCGTTCTGGAAACCCTCGGCCTCGTCCGTTCGATGCCGGGCAAAGGCGTGGTCGTACTTGATGCGCAAATCGGCGACAGCCAGAGCCACGACAGTGCGGTGGCTGGCGCCAGCCTGGAGGACGTGCTGCAACTGCGTTACACCCTCGAGCCGTTTATCGTCGGCCTGGTCGCGCAGTCGATCAGCAGCAAGGAAGTCGGCCAGTTGCGCCTGACCCTGATGGACATGCGCGAAGCCCTTGAAGCCGGTGACAGCGAAGCCGGGGTCAGCGCTTACATCGCCTTCCACGAAGAGTTGTTCACGCTCACGTCGAATCCGATCTTCCAGAGCGTGGTGCAGCAGACCAGCAACGCCCTCAAGCAGAGCGCCGAGGTGCTGCGCAATTCGCCGGAGCATCTGGCTGAGCGCTTGGAAGAAAACGAAGCCGTGGTGCGCGCCATTCGTAGCAAGAACAGCGCCCAGGCCAGCGCCGAAATGCGTCGGCACATTTTGCGCGAAGGTCAGCGGATGGGGATTGAGTTGAATATTCCGGAAGACAACCTGAGTCGCTGATCCAATGGGAGACCGGTCATGAACAGTTTCGCCTCACCGTCGCAAACCCAATCGACTACTGCGCCCCTGCCCTTCTCCCGCCTCCGCGAACCGGCAGAGGGTCTTTATCCGCGACTGTTCGATGCGATTCTGGAACAGCGCATCGATTCGACCAGCCGATTTACCGAGGACAGCTTGAAAGAGATGTTCTGCGCCAGCCGCGCCGATGTGCGGCGGGTGCTGACGCAGTTGTCGCTTGAGCAGGTCATTGTGCTGCGCGCCAATCATCGACCGCGTGTGGCAGCACCCGATCGGGAGCAGACACGGCAGGCTCTGCATGCGCGGCGACTGGCCGAAAGCACGCTGGTGCGTCTGGCCTGTCAGCGTCCGCAGGCAGACGATTTGAAGCACCTTCGCACGCTGATCGAGCGCGAACGTCAGGCTGTCGCGCAGGATCGGCGGGGTGCGGCGATTCGCTTGTCCGGGGAGTTTCATCTGCAATTGGCGCAAATGGCGGGGAATGCACCGTTAGCGCATTTTCTTGGCAGTCTAGTGCCGCTTACATCATTGGCGATTGCGCGAAGTCAGTGCCAGACGCATAGCTGTTGCGCATGGCAGGAGCATTTGGCGCTGGTTGAGGCAGTGGAGCTTCGGGATATTTCCAAAGCAGGCATGCTGATGAATCAACATCTGGATCATCTTGAGCAGACCCTGCTGGGCTCAGACCTTGAGCATTGTGTTGCAGGTTAGATTGCTATCGCGAGCAGGCTCACTCCTACATTTGAAACGCGTTCCCCTGTAGGAGTGAGCCTGCTCGCGATGGCGTCATCATTGACACTACAAACCCATCAGGCAGAAGCCACCCTGGCAAACCCAGCGCGAATCTTCTCTTCCGGCAACTCATCAGCAATAAACACAATCACACTTTCCCGCGCCTCACCCTCGGCCCATTCAGTGTCCCAGTCGAAACCGTAAAGCTTCAACACGCCCTGAAACACCAAGCGCCGATCCTCACCCGCAATGTTCAGCACACCCTTGTAACGCAGCAATTGCTTGCCGTGTTCTTCCAGCAGTTCATTCATGAACTCGCTGAGCTGATCGATATCCAGCGGCTGATCGGTACGCAGCACCAGACTGGAAATACGATCAATCGACGGCGCCTTGCTTACCGGGCGCAGGCTCAATCCACCGCCAAGATCGGCGTTGAGGTTGAAGCCGCGCACATCCAGCAGTTCAGCCAGATCAATGCTGCCGTGCTCGACCACACGGATCGGCGCGCGACGGTTGATCCGCGTCAGCCGTCCGCTCAGCGCGTTGAACGTGGCTTCATCGACCAGATCGGTCTTGCTCACCAGCAAGCGATCGGCAAAACCGATCTGCGCCTGGGCGATGGTCTGGGTCAGGTGTACATCCGCGTGCGCGGCATCGACCAGGGTGATGATGCCGTCGAGCAGATAACGCTCGCGCAGTTCTTCGTCGATGAAAAACGTCTGTGCCACCGGAGCAGGGTCGGCCAGACCGGTACACTCGATGACCAGACGATCAAAGGCGATCTCGCCACTGTCCAGACGCTCAAGCAGCAAGTACAGCGCCTTGGTCAGGTCGGTGTGAATGGTGCAGCAGACGCAGCCGTTGGCCAGAGTCATGACTTGCACCGGCTCATCACCCAGCAACTGAGTGTCGATGCCGGCATCGCTGAATTCGTTTTCGATCACGGCGATTTTCAGGCCGTGCTCGGCTTTCAGAATATGGCGCAGCAAAGTGGTCTTGCCGGCGCCGAGGAAACCGCTGAGTACCGTTACAGGTATGGGAGAAGACAAAACAGATCCCCTTCACAAAATCAATGAACAACACAAAAACAAATGTGGGAGCGAGCCTGCTCGCGAAAGCGGTGTGTCAGTCAAATCATTCATCAACTGACACTCCGTATTCGCGAGCAGGCTCGCTCCCACAGGGGGGATTGCATCAACCGCAGGCTGTCAGCTCAACAGCACTTCGGCCCACCCTTGCCACCGTAACGCGCTTCCTGACGTTCGCGGAAGAACATCTCGTAGCTCATCACCGGTTTGTCCGGGTGCTTGGTTTGCATATGCTCGACGTACGTGTCGTAGTCGGGCATGCCGACCATCAGGCGCGCGGCCTGACCGAGGTATTTACCGAGGCGACTCAGGTCATTGAACATGCTGCAATCCTCTGGTTACGCATCCGGCAGAGCCTGGAATGGCGATTCTTTATCCGTGCGCTCTTTTTTGCCCCAGGCGGCGATGCCGACCTTGAGCGCATAGAACAGGATGCTGAAGACCACGAACAGGAACAGCGCGGTGAGCGTTGCGTTGGTGTAAGCGTTGAAGATCACGTGCTGCATCTGCTCGACGCTTTTTGCCGGTGCCAGCACCTGACCATTGGCCAGCGCATCGCTGTATTTCTTGGCCAGCGACAGGAAGCCGATCGCCGGGTTGGCATCGAACAGTTTGATGAAGCCTGCAGTCGTGGTGCAAATCAGCAGCCAAGTGGCCGGCAGCAGGGTGACCCAAATGTAGCGCTGGCGCTTCATTTTGATCAGGACCACGGTGCCGAGCATCAGCGCGATACCGGCCAGCATCTGGTTAGAGATACCGAACAGTGGCCACAGGGTGTTGATGCCGCCCAGTGGATCGATCACGCCCTGATACAGCAACCAGCCCCACATCGCCACACAACCGGCGGTGGCGATCAGGTTGGCGGTCCACGATTCGGTACGTTTCAGTGCCGGAACGAAGGAGCCGAGCAGATCCTGCAGCATGAAACGCCCGGCCCGGGTACCGGCGTCGACAGCAGTGAGGATGAACAGCGCTTCGAACAGGATCGCGAAGTGGTACCAGAACGCCATGGTGTTTTCACCCGGCAGGACACTGTGCAGGATCTGCGCGATACCGACCGCCAGGGTCGGCGCACCACCGGCACGGGCCAGGATGGTGGTTTCACCGATGTCATGCGCCACGGCCTGCAGCGCTTCCGGCGTGATCGCGAAGCCCCAACTGCTGACCACTTGCGCTACCGATGCGACATCACTGCCGACCACGGCGGCCGGGCTGTTCATGGCGAAGTACACGCCTGGCTCGATCACCGACGCGGCAACCATGGCCATGATCGCCACGAACGACTCCATCAGCATGCCGCCGTAACCGATGTAACGGGCGTTGGTTTCGTTATCCAGCAGCTTCGGCGTGGTGCCCGAAGAAATCAGTGCGTGGAAACCGGAAACCGCACCGCAGGCGATGGTGATGAACAGGAACGGGAACAGACCGCCCTTCCATACCGGGCCGGTGCCGTCGACGAACTGGGTCAGCGCCGGCATTTTCAGCTCGGGCATGGTGATCAGAATACCGATCGCCAGGGCGACGATGGTGCCGATCTTGAGGAACGTCGACAGATAGTCACGCGGTGCCAGAATCAGCCACACCGGCAGCGATGCAGCGACGAAACCGTAACCGACCAGCATCCAGGTAATCTGCACGCCGGTGAAGGTGAACGCCTTGGCCCACACCGGATCAGCAGCAATCTGCCCACCGAGCCAGATCGAACCGAGCAGCAGCAACACGCCGACCACGGAGATTTCGCCGATGCGACCCGGGCGGATGTAGCGCATGTAAATGCCCATGAACATCGCGATCGGGATGGTTGCCATCACGGTGAAAATGCCCCACGGGCTCTCGGCCAGCGCTTTAACCACGATCAGCGCCAGCACCGCGAGGATGATGATCATGATCAGGAAGCAGCCGAACAGGGCGATGGTGCCGGGCACGCGGCCCATTTCTTCACGCACCATGTCGCCCAGGGAACGGCCGTTGCGCCGGGTCGACATGAACAGAACCATGAAGTCCTGCACCGCGCCCGCCAGCACCACCCCAGCTATCAGCCACAGCGTACCGGGCAAGTAGCCCATCTGCGCGGCCAATACCGGGCCGACCAGAGGCCCCGCGCCAGCGATGGCAGCGAAGTGGTGACCGAAAAGAATGTGTTTGTTGGTCGGCACATAGTCCAGACCGTCGTTGTTGAGCACGGCGGGGGTGGCCCGACGTGGATCAAGTTGCATCACGTTGTTGGCGATGAACAGACTGTAGTAACGGTACGCAACCAGATAAATGGCCACGGCGGCGACCACAATCCACAAGGCGTTGATCGCCTCGCCGCGGCGCAATGCCACTACGCCCAGGGCGCACGCTCCTACGATTGCCAGCACTAGCCAGGGTAAGTGGCGTAGCAGGCTATTATTATTTTTCATTTTATTATTCCAGCCAGGGTGGACAAGAAAGACAGCCACCCCGAGTTTAGCGCTTACGGCGCCAAAGGCCATACCCCGACGTTGGTCTAGACGCTTTAGCGATTGGCTGGCGCCCGCATTCGCGGTCTATAGTCAGCGAACCTTCATGAGGATTGCGCCATGAGCGAGCACCCCGCCAATCGACGTCGTTTCAAACGTATTGCGTTCGATGCTAGAACCGAGCTGAGTCAGGGCGAGTACATCTGGCCGGTCAAGCTGATCGACCTGTCGCTCAAGGGACTGCTGATCGAGCGGCCGGAGCCTTGGCTGGGGGACAAGTCGCAGGACTTTCTCGTCGACATTCATTTGAGCGATGACGTCGATATCGAGATGGATGTGCAGTTGGCCCATGAAGAAAAAGGCCAGTTGGGCTTTGTCTGCCGACATATCAGCCTCGAATCGATCCAGCGCTTGCGACGGTTGATCGAGTTGAATCTGGCGGATGAGGCCGAACTGGAACGCGAACTGGGCGCCCTGATCGAAATCTAGAATCCACCACAGATCAAATGTAGGAGTGAGCCTGCTCGCGATAGCGTTTTTACATTCAACACTTCAGTT
Organism: Pseudomonas sp. Irchel s3f10; assembly: GCF_900187515.1. Lineage (NCBI taxonomy): Bacteria > Pseudomonadati > Pseudomonadota > Gammaproteobacteria > Pseudomonadales > Pseudomonadaceae > Pseudomonas > Pseudomonas sp. Irchel s3f10. The sequence goes on along the minus strand of NZ_FYDZ01000012.1, from coordinate 72,048 downwards.
GGCTGATGTACCGCTATCGCGAGCAGGCTCACTCCTACAGAGGTCGGTGGTTTATTCGAAAAGGGCGTCAAGGGCCTGTTCGAGGCGGGTCACGGCAATGATCTGCAAGCCCGGTGGGGATTCCTTCGGCGCATTGCCCTTCGGCACGATCGCCCGTTTGAAGCCATGCTTGGCCGCTTCCTTCAAACGCTCCTGCCCGCTCGGCACCGGGCGCACTTCACCGGACAAGCCGACCTCGCCGAACACCAACAGATCATGCGGCAACGGCCGATTGCGCAGACTCGACATGACAGCCGCCATCAGCGCCAGGTCAGACGCCGTCTCCAGCACCTTCACCCCGCCCACCACGTTGAGGAACACGTCCTGATCGTGCGTCGGAATCCCGCCATGGCGATGCAAAACCGCCAGCAACATCGCCAAACGGTTCTGATCCAGCCCCAACGTCACCCGGCGCGGATTGGCCAGATGACTGTCATCAACCAAGGCCTGCACTTCAACCAGCATCGGCCGCGTGCCTTCCCACGTTGCCATCACCACACTGCCGGGGACTTCTTCCTGCGCGCGAGTGAGAAAAATCGCCGAGGGGTTGGAGACTTCTTTCAAACCCTTGTCAGTCATGCCGAACACGCCGAGTTCGTTAACGGCGCCGAAACGGTTTTTCACCGCACGCAGCAAACGCAAACGCCCATCGGACTCGCCTTCGAAATACAGCACGGTGTCGACCATGTGCTCGAGAACTCGAGGCCCCGCCAGCGCGCCTTCCTTGGTGACGTGGCCGACGAGGAAAATCGCCGTACCACTTTGCTTGGCGTAACGCACCAGCAACGCCGCACTCTCGCGCACTTGCGATACGCCGCCAGGTGCCGATTGCAGCTGTTCGGTGAAGATCGTCTGGATCGAGTCGATCACCATCACCTTGGGTTTTTCCTGACGGGCCGTGGCGATAATGGTTTCGATGCAGGTTTCAGTCATCACCCGCAGTTGATCCTGGGGCAAGCCGAGGCGCCGGGCGCGCATGGCCACTTGCTGCTGGGATTCTTCGCCAGTGACATAAAGGGCCGGCATGCTCTTGGCGAGGTTGCACAGGGTCTGCAACAGGATCGTCGATTTACCTATGCCAGGATCACCGCCGATCAACACCACCGAACCATCGACCAGACCGCCGCCCAAAACCCGATCCAGTTCACCGGACGCGGTGGAGAAACGCGGAATCTCTTCGATGCTGACTTCGGCCAGCGTCTTGATCTGCGCCTGCTGCCCGGCCCAACCGGTGCGGCCGGTCGGCGCCGTGGCACCACCGCTCTCGATCATGGTTTCAGTCAGGGTGTTCCAGGCGCCGCACTCGCCGCACTGGCCCGCCCACTTGGGAAAGGTTGCGCCGCACTCAGTGCAGCCGTACATGCGCTTGGCCTTGGCCATCTGGATCCCCCGGCAAAAACCGCGATGATAACGCAGCCACCGCTCAGCGCGGCGCGGCGGTGCGGATTTCGCCGTTGGCCAGACGCGCGGCGCTATTGCCCAACGGGTCTTCGGCATTGAGGTCGGCGCCCTTGGCCTTGAGCCCATCGAGCAATTCCAGGCGCTTGAACAATCCGGCGTACATGGCCGCCGTCTGCCCGGCGCCGTTACGCTGATCGGGGCTGCAATCGGTGGCCATCAAACGGCGGGCGATCTGTAATTCACCTTTGAAAATCGCCCCCATCAGCGCGGTGTTGCCACGTTGATCTTGCGCACAGGCATCGGCGCCGGCCGCGAGTAACCGCTCCACCGCAGGCGCTTGACCGTGATAAGCCGCGAGAATCAGCGCGGTGTAGCCTTTGCTGTCGCGGGTATCGAGGGAATAGCCGGACTCGATGAAGGTGTCGAGCATCGGCACGTCACCGCGCCGGGCGGCATCGAAATAGTAATCCTGCAACTGGGCCTTGATCGCCTCAGGGCTTTGCCCGGACTGGGCTGTAAAGGACAGGCAGGCGAGTAACAGTAAGACATAGGGACGCATAAACACTCTCCTTGGGCAGAACGGGGCCTGAATCAGGCCCCGTTCTGCACGGCGTCAAGATCAGTCGGCCAGTTTGGCCGCCAACGTCTTGACCCGGCTCAGGTCACCCTTGGCCACTTTGGTCACACCGGTCCCGTATTCCGGGTCGGCCTTATAAAGGAAGGACAGGATGATGTGCTTGCTCTCCTCATCGGTGGTCGCCAGCGAGCCGCCGAAGCTGTCGATCAGGTCCTTGCGCTCCTGCTGGCTGAACGAGCGATACAGATCACCGGCCTGCTTGAAGTTCTGCTCACGCTGGATCTTCGCCTGCTGCGTGCTGCCCGACAGCGCCGCCTGGCTGTAACGCGCACCTGGCGTCTCATCTCGGGGTTGCAGTCGGCTCGGCTGATAGTTCACGCCGCTGTTGCTGGCGCCGAAGTTCATCGCGCCATCCTGATTGCCATTATTCACGGCAACTTTTGGCGCATTGATCGGCAATTGCAGCGCATTGGCACCCAGGCGATACATTTGCGTATCAGCATAAGAGAACACTCGACCTTGCAACAAACGGTCTTCGGAAGGCTCGATACCTGGAACAATATTCGCTGGCGCCATGGCCACTTGTTCGGTTTCCTGGAAGACATTCGCCGGATTACGGTTCAACACCATTTGTCCAACTTTTCGCTCAGGAATACCCGGCCAGATCTTCGTTGCGTCCAATGGATCAAAATCAAACTTGGACAAATCTTGTGGCTTCAGCACTTGAATGTACAAGTCCCATTTCGGGAAGTTACCTTTATTAATGTTGCTCACCAGATCATTGGTCATATGACTGTAGTCTTGACCCTGAACGTTAGCGACTTGCTTTGGCGTCAGATTATTAATCCCCTGCAAGCTCTTCCAGTGAAACTTTACATAGTTAACTTCGCCCTTGGCGTTGATCAACTTGTACGCATGTACGCCGTTACCGTCCATTTCTCGATAACTGGCGGGAGTTCCCGAATTCGAATACAACTCGGTCAGCGTGCGAGTGGCCTCCGGTACATGGGAGAAGAAGTCGAAGCGACGCGAATCGTCATCGAGGTTAGTCCGTGGGTCCGGTTTAAACGCATGCACCATGTCGGGAAACTTGATCGCGTCACGGATGAAAAAGGTCGGAAAATTGTTACCGACGAGGTCCCAGTTGCCGTCGGCCGTGTAGAACTTGGTGGCAAAACCCCGTGGGTCACGCAGGGTTTCCGGCGAGTGATTGCCGTGCACCACCGCAGAGAAGCGCACAAACACCGGCGTGCTCTGGCCGGCGGCGAACACCTTGGCCTTGCTCAGGTCGCTGAGGTCGTTGGTCACGGTGAAGGTGCCATGGGCGCCGGTACCGCGAGCGTGAACCACGCGCTCGGGAATGCGTTCACGGTCAAAACGCTGCAACTTCTGAATCAGTTGCACATCCTGCAGCAGCACCGGGCCATTGGCGCCGGCAGTCTGCGAGTTCTGATTGTCGCCCACTGCGGCACCGTTATCGCGAGTCAGCGGCGCGGCGTTAACGGAGAAGGTCAGCAAGCTGGCGGTGAGTACACCGAAGGTACGGCGACGGGGAAAAGCCCCCAGTCCAAGTGCGGAGTTCATATCAGGATCCTCTGGTTGTTTTGGGGCGCATCCAGATGCGCCAACCCAAGGCTAGAGGCCTGCGACGTCGAACATAAATAGAAAGAACGTAACGCCATGATTGACAAAATTGGCTTTCTCATCAGCGGTTTACAGGATATAACGCGCGCGATTGGTGGCACTTTGCAAACTAATCGTCGATTGATGTGTCGATAAAAACGGGCATTGTAAGAAGGTGTTTCGCGCAGGACGCGTTCTGCTGATTTACACTGCGTACACCAAACTCATCTGTAACAAGGAAATAACCTATGGGCGTGCTAAGTGAGTTCAAGGCCTTCGCGGTCAAAGGCAATGTGGTCGACATGGCCGTCGGTATCATCATCGGTGCCGCCTTCGGCAAGATCGTTTCATCGTTTGTCGGCGACGTGATCATGCCGCCAATCGGCCTGCTGATCGGCGGGGTGGACTTCAGTGACCTGGCCATTACGCTAAAGGCCGCAGTGGGAGACAGCCCGGCGGTGGTATTGGCTTACGGCAAGTTCCTGCAGACTGTGCTCGACTTCATCATCGTTGCCTTCGCCATTTTCATGGGTGTCAAAGCCATCAACCGTCTGAAACGCGAAGAAGCCGTGGCCCCTAGCCTGCCACCGGTTCCGACCAAGGAAGAGGAATTGCTGGGCGAGATCCGCGATTTGCTCAAGGCACAAAATACACAGCCCTGAACCTTCGGCACAAAACACAACGGCGCCTGCGAGGCGCCGTTTGTTTACCAGTAGTTTTCCACCGCCACCTGGCCAGGTCGACGGGTCAGGCTGAGGCTCATGTGCCGTTTTTTCAGCAAGGCGCGAGTGTCGTCAATCATCTGTGGATTGCCACACAGCATGACTCGGGAGTGTTCGGCCGAAAGCTCCACGCCTGCGGCGCGCTCAAGCTCGCCGTTTTCGATCAGCGTGGTAATCCGCCCAGCCAGCGCGCCAGGATGTGACTCTCGCGTGACGGTCGGGATGAATTGCAGTTTGTGGATGTGCTCCGCCAGATAATCGCGCTGTGCCAGACCCGCAATCAATGACTGGTACGCCAGTTCGCGCGCCTCCCGGACGCTATACACCAGAATGATCCGTGCGAATCTTTCCCAGACTTCAAAGTCCTGCAGAATCGACAGGAACGGGGCCACTCCCGTACCGGTGGACAACAGCCACAAATCCCGGCCATCGACGAAACGATCCAGGGTCAGATAGCCAAACGCCTGCCGATCCACCAGCAGCGTATCTCCGACTTCAAGTCGACTCAGTTCACTGGTGAATTCGCCACCGGGCACCACAATGGAAAAGAATTCCAGGTGCTCATCGAACGGTGAGGACACCATGGAATAGGCACGCCAAACTGTACTGCCATCAGCCTTGACCACACCGAGGCGGGCGAACTGACCGGCCCGAAAACGAAATCCCGGGTCACGGGTGGTTCGCAAGGTGAACAGGCTGGGCGTCAAGGGTTTTACGTCTAGCAAGGTCTGGCAGGTGAAATTCTCTACGCTGGCTGTCATGGGGCACTCCATTCAACGATTGCCACCAGTTTCGCGCAAAGCCGCACTCTTAAACACCACTGATTCGTAATGATATTGCGCGCATTCAACTACCGTTCAAGAATTGTACAAGTCTTGTCAAACGTCACTTGCCAATAAAAACTGCCAAGATGACAAGTCACATATAACACCACGTACTTAAGAACACGTTATGCAGTTGCCCCTCCCTTTAAGAGCAAAAAAATCAAAACGCAAAGTAGGAAACGTCCTACACTCGTTTGCGTGCTAATCCCGTTGGATCCAACAAGCACCCCAGACATTGCACGGAGCACTTTTAATGGAAACGTGGAAGGAGTCACAGTTAAAACAACTGACTTTCGCCAAAGGTATTGATACTGCCTACCCGATACTGCTGAGATTTGCCGAAAACCTGGGATTTAATTTCTTCGCAATATCAGTCACTTCACCGCAGCAAGTCACAAAGACCAATGCCCTGCAAATCAATAACTATCCCACCCAATGGAATGAACAATATGAGCAATTGCACTACTCTGAAGTTGACCCGGTAATAGCACACGGCAATCACTCAATGATGCCGGTGATCTGGAATGAAGCGCTGTTTTCCAACGCTCCGCGACTTTGGCAGGGCTTGCAAGAACAAGGTCTGCAACATGGCTGGTCACAATCTTTCCATCATGAAGCAAGCGGCTTTTGCAGCATTCTCAGCCTGGCGCGCAAGCATTGCCCGATCAGCCCACTCGAGTTGTATGAGCATTTCGGCTACATCTTTTATGCGGCCAGTCATTTGAGCGAATTATTCGCCCGCACGCTCCCCATGGCAGCCAAGACCCGACAGCCACATCTCTCCTCCCGAGAGCTGGAGATTCTGCAGTTATCCGCCGGGGGCAAGACCGCCTACGAAATCTCGAAGATTCTTAGCCTGAGCGAACGCACCGTGAACTACCACGTACAAAACGTGATCGAGAAGCTCAACGTCTGCAACAAGATTTCTGCCGTCATTGCGGCAGCCAGAGCTGGCATCATCTAGATGCGAGGCCTTGTAAAGGATTAAAACTTGCGGGTATTTCCGACGAAAAAAACGTAACATTTACGCCCTTCCTGAGTGATGGCGCAGTCTTCCTCGCGTTGCAGTGCACTCGGTCGGGTTCCGCCGCAAGCTCCCGCTGGCCGCGGGACACCCCTCGATTACCCTGAGTCCCCGCCCCATGCCTTTGCTCGATACACCCTTCGCCCAACTCGACCTGATCCGCCAGCCCGAACAGCAGAACGAGCCGTTGCAAGCGTTCGATGCCGCCGATGAATACCTGCTCAACCATCTGGCAGCGCAGCAGCCGACAGCCGACACGCGGGTATTGGTGCTCAACGACAGTTTCGGTGCGCTGGCGGCGAGCCTGCTCGGCAAGGTCAAGGTCAGCAGCAGCGGCGACTCGTTTCTGGGGTTTCAGGGGCTGGAGAAAAACCTGCTGCGCAATGGCCAGGCATTCGACGCCATTCGCGGGATCCCCGCCAGCGAACCACTGGTCGGGCCGTTCGACCGGGTACTGATCCGTGTGCCGAAAACCCTCGCGCTGCTGGAAGAACAACTGATCCGCTTGCAAGGGCAGCTCGCACCCGGCGCCGAAGTGGTCGCAGCGGCCATGGTCAAACACCTGCCACGCGCTGCCGGTGATCTGCTTGAACGCTACATCGGTCCGGTACAAGCCTCTCTGGCGGTAAAAAAGGCTCGGCTGTTGATCGCCACACCTGAAGCAAAAGCTCCGGCTGTCTCGCCCTACCCTTCGCGGTATCGCCTCGACGAGCCGTCGATCGAATTGCTCAACCACGCCAACGTGTTCTGCCGCGAAGGCCTGGACATCGGCACACGCGCCTTCCTCCCGCATCTGCCGAAAAACCTGGGCAGTGCCCGAGTCGCCGATCTGGGCTGTGGCAATGGCGTGCTGGCGATCGCCAGCGCTCTGCAAAACCCTGATGCGCAGTACACGCTGGTCGACGAATCGTTCATGGCAGTGCAATCGGCTGCCGAGAACTGGCGCGCAGCGCTGGGCGATCGCGAGGTGATCGTGCGTGCCGGCGACGGTCTGGCCGGCCAGGAAGCACAATCGCTGGACGTGGTGCTGTGCAATCCGCCGTTCCATCAGCAGCAAGTGGTCGGTGACTTTCTGGCCTGGCGCATGTTCCAGCAGGCGCGCGAAGCGCTGGTGGTGGGTGGCGCGCTGTACATCGTCGGCAACCGTCATCTGGGTTACCACAGCAAACTGGCGCGGCTGTTTCGCGGCGTCGAGCAAGTGGCCGCCACACCGAAATTCGTGATTCTCAAGGCCCGCAAGTAATCCCGAGGCAAAAAAAACCCTCCGTGAGGAGGGTTGCAAAGCCGTACCCGAAGGCGCCGGGACGGGATGATTCAGTGTGTAGTCAGGCCTGCGGCATTCATGAACATGCGCATCAGGCTGGCGACGATGAACAGCGCGCCGACACTGCCGCCCCAGATCAGGGCCAACCAGCCGAGCCGCTGCCACAGCGGTTTTTTTTCGGCTTGTTCAATGTCGTGCAGGGAATGTTTTCCAGTCATTTTCTTCAAACCTCTTCAAGATTGATGGCGCCATCGCCGACGCCATCGCGAGCAGGCTCGCTCCCACAGGGTTTTGCTTAGTGATAACCGTCTTCATGGGTAACCTTGCCGCGGAACACATAGTAGCTCCAGAAGGTGTAACCCAGGATAAACGGGATGATGAACAGCGTGCCCACCAGCATGAAGCCCTGACTTTGCGGCGGTGCGGCGGCGTCCCAGATCGAGATCGACGGCGGCACGATGTTCGGCCACAGGCTGATACCGAGGCCGCTGTAGCCGAGGAAGATCAGCACCAGCGTCAGCAGGAACGGCATGTAGTTGGCGTTGCGCGCCACGGCGCGGATCAGCCCGTACATCGTCACCAGCACCAGAATCGGTACCGGCATGAACCAGAACAGGTTCGGCATGCTGAACCAGCGGGTGGCAATATCCGGATGAGCCAGCGGTGTCCAGATACTGACAATACCGATCACGGCCAGCAATACGAAAGCCAATGGCCGTGCCAGGTCATGCATCTGTTCCTGCAGCTTGCCTTCGGTTTTCATGATCAGCCAGGTACAGCCGAGCAAGGCATAGGCCACCACCAGCGCGGCGCCGCAGAACATTGTGAACGGCGTCAGCCAGTCCAGTGATCCACCGGCGAACTGCCGATTGACCACCGGCAAGCCATCGATGAATGCGCCCAGCGCCACGCCCTGGAAGAACGTCGCTGCCACCGAGCCACCGATAAACGCCTTGTCCCACAGGTGGCGCTTGTCATCCTTGGCCTTGAAGCGGAACTCGAACGCTACGCCGCGAAAGATCAAGCCGATCAGCATGAAGATCAGCGGCAGGTACAGCGCCGACAACACCACCGAATAGGCCAGCGGGAACGCGCCGAACAACGCCGCGCCGCCCAGTACCAGCCAGGTTTCGTTGCCATCCCAGACCGGGGCCACAGTGTTCATCATCACGTCACGGTCGACTTTACCGGGGATGAACGGGAAGAGAATCCCGATGCCCAGATCGAAGCCGTCCATGACCACGTACATCATGATGCCGAAGATGATGATCACGGCCCAGATCAGCGGAAGATCAATACCCATGAGTCAAATCTCCTTGGTCACACGAATGTCGTCGTCGCCGTGATCGGCATCGGCCGAATCGTCGGCAGCGGACAACGGACGGGCCGGTGTACGTTTCTTGCCTGGACCACCGTCCGGCGTTTCCGCGCCTTCGCTGATCTTCGGCCCCTTGCGCACCAGGCGCATCATGTAGCCGAGACCTGCGCCGAACAGGGCGAAATACACCACCACAAACATGATCAGGGTGATGCTCATCTGCATGAAGCTGTGGTTGGAAGAGGCATCCGCAGTGCGCATCAAGCCGTAAACCACCCACGGCTGACGACCGATTTCCGTGGTGAACCAGCCAGCGAGAATCGCGATCAAACCGGACGGCCCCATCCACAACGCCAGGTACAGGAAAGGGCGCGAGGTGTAGAGCGTGTCGCGTTTGCGCAGCCACAGGCTCCACAGACCGGTGAAGATCATCAGGAAACCGAGGCCGACCATGATCCGGAACGACCAGAACACAATGGTCGAATTCGGCCGGTCTTCCGGCGGAAACTCCTTGAGCGCCGGCACCTGTTTGTCCAGCGAGTGGGTCAGGATCAGGCTGCCGAGGTAAGGGATCTCCACGGCGAATTTGGTTTTCTCTTCTTTCATGTCCGGCCAGCCAAACAGGATCAGCGGCGTCGCTTCATCACCATGGTTTTCCCAGTGACCTTCGATCGCAGCGATTTTTGCCGGTTGGTGCTTGAGCGTGTTCAGACCATGGAAGTCGCCGATGACGGCCTGGATCGGCGCGACAATCAGCGCCATCCACATTGCCATCGACAGCATGGTGCGGATCGCCGGGTTGTCCTTGCCACGCAGCAAGTGCCAGGCCGCCGAGGAGCCGACGAAGAATGCCGTCGCCACGAACGCCGCCGTCGCCATGTGCATCAGGCGATACGGGAACGAAGGATTGAAGATGATCGCCAGCCAGTCGGTAGGAATCACCTGACCGTTAACGATTTCGAAGCCCTGCGGGGTCTGCATCCAGCTGTTGGAGGCGAGAATCCAGAAGGTCGAAATCAGCGTGCCGATTGCCACCATGACCGTGGAAAAGAAGTGCAGCCCGCGCCCGACCTTGTTCCAGCCGAACAGCATCACCCCAAGAAAACCGGCCTCGAGGAAAAATGCCGTGAGCACTTCATAAGTCAGCAACGGCCCGGTGACGGCGCCGGCGAAGTCCGAGAAGCGGCTCCAGTTGGTGCCGAACTGGTAGGCCATGACCAATCCGGAGACCACGCCCATACCGAAGTTGACGGCGAAGATCTTCGACCAGAAATGGTAGAGGTCACGGTAGGTGTCGTTACGGGTTTTCAGCCACAGGCCTTCGAGTACCGCGAGGTAACTCGCCAGGCCAATGGTGATGGCCGGGAACAGGATGTGGAACGAGATGGTGAACGCGAACTGAATTCGGGCGAGATCTAGTGCCTCTAAACCGAACATATGGCTTCCTCTGTCAGGTAATACCGGCTGCGGACCCGGAGGCCTGCACCCACTGCCCCCACGGATATGGAGTGCGGCGAATTCTGATTCGTTCTTTTTAAACAACCATCGCAACGCAGGGAGTCTGGCCAACTGGCCACCGGATCAATTCCTTTTGGGTCTTGATCTGGATCAAGCAACGTTGAAAGAGTAGTCCCATTTTTGCCGATGAACTGCGTGGTCGTTTGCCGCGTGACAAGTTGCCTCATTGCAGCCGCGATGCTCTGCCAGACATTTCCTGCGGCAAGCTTGCGGAAATCGATGTCTGGCTAACTAAATTTTTTGTCATAGCAACTTCCTGTTACAGACTGGTGATAACCTCGACATTCCCCTCGAGCCAGACCTGCCTTCAGATGCCCAGCCAAGAGCCCCTGCTGTTACGTCATCACCGCCCGTTTCTCGCTTTCTGGTTCGCGCGGATCTTTACCGCCAGCGGTTTCCAGATGCTCACCGTGGCGATTGGCTGGAACCTCTACCAATTGACCGGCAACGTCCTCGATCTGGGTCTGGTCGGGCTGGTCGAATTCGCTCCGCGCGTGCTGTTCATGCTGCACACCGGGCATGTCGCCGACCGCTATGACCGACGCAAAGTGGCGGCGATCTGTCAGTCGTTGCAGGCGTTAATCGCCTTGGCGCTGGCCATCGGTAGCGCCACCGATCACGTGACCCGCGAAATGATCTTCATCCTCGCCTTCCTGCTCGGCGCGGCGCGCTCGTTCGAGATGCCGACTACACAGGCGTTGCTGCCAAGTATTGTGCCCAGCGCGCTATTTCCTCGGGCCGTAGCGGCGGCGCAGTCGGCGCAGCAGTCGGCGACAATCGTCGCTCCAGCGCTGGGCGGTTTGCTTTACGCGTTTGGCAGCGTCTGGGTCTATGGCCCGACGGTGCTGCTCTATGTGATCGCCTGCAGCCTGATGCTCAACCTGCCCGCGCGACAAACGCCGTTGAACAAAGGCAAAGCCACGCTGGATTCATTGCTGGCGGGGATTCGCTTCATTCGCAGTCGCCCGGACATTCTCGGGGCGATTTCGCTGGATCTGTTTGCGGTACTGCTTGGCGGGGCCACGGCGCTGCTGCCGGTATTCGCCAAGGACATCCTGCTGACCGGACCGTGGGGTCTGGGCCTACTGCGTTCGGCACCGGCGGTCGGCGCACTGGGGATGTCGCTGTTTCTTGCGCGATTTGCCGTGGAGCGCAATGTCGGCCGGGTGATGTTCACCGCGGTCGGGGTGTTTGGCGTCGCGACCATTGCCTTCGGCCTGTCGACCTCGTTCTGGTTCTCCCTGGCGGTGCTGGTGGTGCTCGGCGCGGCGGACATGATCAGCATGGTCATCCGCGCGTCTTTCGTGCAGCTGGAAACCCCGGACGAAATGCGCGGCCGGGTCAGCGCGGTGAACGGGTTGTTTATCGGTGCTTCGAATCAGCTGGGCGAATTCGAATCCGGCGTCACCGCCCACTGGTTCGGCACGGTGCCGGCGGTGGTGATGGGCGGGATCGGCACGCTGGTGGTGACCGGGACGTGGATCAAGTTGTTCCCGACGCTGGCGAACCGGGACCGGATGCATGTGCCGGTGGAAGAGGTGAAGGTCTGAAGCGATCCAGACCTACAACTCCCCCGCCACTTTCACCCGCAATGCCTTGCCGCCGAGTTGCTCGACCAGCGTCAAGGCACACTCCAGCGCAGCGCTTGAGCCTTGTGCGGTGACGCAATTGCCGTCGACCAGCACCGGTTGATCAACAAACGTACAGCCCGAGAGTTGATGGCTGGCGCTGGGCAAACAGGTCATGCGTCGTTGACGCAGCACTCCAAAGGTTTGCAGGGCGACGGCCGGGGATTCGCCGATGGCGGCGAACAGGCGGCCGGCACTGGCCTGATCCTTGAGCAGTTGTTGCAGCGGTTGATGCGCCGCCAGGTGCTGTGCGCCGACGGCGCCGCCGGGCAGGACGATCAGGTCAAAGGTTTGCGCCAGCACATCGACCAGCATGCCATCGGCAGTCAGGCGCGTGCCGCGGGCGCAGGTGAGCATGCGTCGTCCTTCAATACTGGCGGCAACCACTTCGATGCCGGCGCGGCGCAACACGTCGATCAGGGTCACGCTTTGCAGATCATCAATGCCCTCGGCGAGGGTAATCAGGGCTCTAAAGGTCATGGGCGTTATCCGCTGGGTAATACTTGAAGCGTAGTCAGCTTCAACCGGATCGCGCTGCAACAGCCGTTACTTGATGTAAAGCTGGGTCGACATCGTGTTGCGTGGCGCGTTGATCGAGGTGTTGCTGAAGGTGAAGGTGCCTTCCTGCTTGCCCGCCAGATCGAAGGTATAAAGAGAACCGACGGTTTTGTTGCCGGGAGTGCATTCGGTCAGGTTGCCGTTATCAAAGGCACACACCGGGGCACGTGTGCCGTTCACTTCAAAACCGTCCAGTGCGACCTGAGGCTGGCTCTTGCCGTAGCCGACTTCGAGCACGTAAACCTTGATGTTCGGTCCGCTGTGATTGCACTGGGTCTGCGTCTGCCCATCGCCGATGTCTTCAAGACCACAGGCTGGCGATTGCACCTTGATGACTTTCACTTGCGTCAACGGTGGCGCCGATGCCGCCCAGGCTGTCGACATCCCGGCCATCAGTACGACAATCAAACCCAAAACCTTCATCCAGCACTTGCTCATGCGCTTCCCGCCCCGAAAAAATCAGCGCGCAGTATGGCGCAGTTGGCATCAACGCAAAACTTCGCCGACGATCGACACCGACAACCGCCATATTCCTCACGCTGCTGGTATGATGCGCGGCTTTTTCCGGCCCACCACAATTTTCCAGGCGCTTGCGACGGTCTGTGCTTTGCTGTTGAGGTCGATACATTCACGGCGCCACGCGCGCCACGGGGAGCAGACATGCTGGAAAGGCTGTTTCAACTCAAGGCACACAACACCAACGTGCGCACCGAGATTCTGGCGGGCATCACGACTTTCTTGGCCATGGCCTACATTCTGTTCGTCAACCCGAGCATTCTCGGCGAGACCGGCATGGACAAAGGCGCGGTGTTCGTCGCCACCTGTCTGGCAGCCGCCATCGGCTCGACGGTGATGGGCCTGATCGCCAACTACCCGATTGCCCTCGCACCGGGCATGGGTCTGAACGCCTTCTTCACCTACACCGTGGTCCTGCACATGGGCCACACGTGGCAGGTGGCGCTGGGCGCGGTGTTCATTTCCGCGGTGCTGTTTTTCCTGCTGTCGATCTTCCGCATCCGTGAATGGATCATCAACAGCATTCCGCTGCCACTGCGCTCGGCGATTGCCGCCGGTATCGGCCTGTTCCTCGCGCTGATCGCCCTGCACAACGCAGGTATCGTCGTCAGCAACCCGGCGACCATGGTCGGCCTCGGTGACCTGAAACAGCCAGCACCGATTCTCGCCACCCTCGGCTTTGCCCTGATCGTCGCCCTCGAAGCGCTGAAAGTGCGCGGTGCGGTACTGATCGGCATTCTGGCCGTGACTATCGTGTCCATCGCCATGGGCTTCACCCCATTCGGCGGCGTCACCTCGATGCCACCATCGCTGGCCCCGACCTTCCTGCAACTGGACATCAAAGGCGCACTGGACATCGGTCTGGTCAGCGTGATCTTCGCCTTCCTGTTCGTCGACCTGTTCGACAACTCCGGCACCCTGATCGGCGTCGCCAAGCGCGCCGGCCTGATGGGCAAGGACGGTCACATGCCGAAAATGGGTCGTGCGCTGATCGCCGACAGCACCGCGGCCATGGCCGGTTCGTTGCTGGGCACGTCGACTACCACCAGTTACATCGAATCGGCTGCCGGCGTCAGTGCTGGCGGGCGTACCGGTCTGACGGCCATTGTCGTGGCGATTCTGTTCCTGCTGGCGTTGTTCTTCTCGCCACTGGCGGCCAGCGTTCCGGCCTTCGCTACCGCGCCAGCACTGCTGTTTGTCGCCGTGTTGATGACTTCAGGTCTGGCGGAAATAGACTGGGACGACATCACCGTCGCCGCACCGGTTGTGGTCACCACGTTGGCCATGCCATTCACTTACTCGATCGCCAACGGCATCGCGTTCGGCTTCATCGCCTGGACCGCGATCAAGCTGCTGTCGGGCCGTGCACGTGAGCTGAACCCGGCGCTGGTGATTCTGTCGATTCTGTTCGTGATCAAGTTGGGTTGGTTCAACGCATGACTTTCGATTCCCAGGCCTACGCCGAGCAACTTCAAGCCAAGGTCACGCGCTTGCGTGATCTGCTGGCGCCGTTCGATGCCCCCGAGCCGACCGTGTTCGACTCGCCATTGCAGAACTTCCGTCTGCGCGCCGAGTTCCGCCTGTGGCGCGAAGGCGGCGAGCGGCATTACGCGATGTTCTCCCAGGACGACAAACGCACGCCGATCCTCATCGAAGAATTCCCGATTGCCAGCCTGCGCATCAATCAGTTGATGCCGCAGTTGAAGGCGGCGTGGCAGGCCAGTTCGGCACTGAGCCACAAGCTGTTTCAGGTGGAGTTTCTGACCACCCTGTCCGGCGATGCGATGATCACCCTGTGCTACCACCGTCCGCTGGACGAACACTGGCACGCGGCAGCCACCAAGCTGTCTGCGGAACTCGGCGTCAGCATCATCGGTCGTTCGAAGGGCAAACGCGAAGTGCTTGGCCTCGATTACGTGGTCGAGAAACTCGAAGTCGGCGGGCGCACCTTCAGCTATCGCCAACCCGAAGGCGCGTTCACCCAGCCGAACGGCACGGTGAACCAGAAGATGTTGAATTGGGCCTACGAAGCATTGGGCGATCGCACAGACGACCTGCTGGAGCTGTACTGCGGCAACGGCAACTTCACCCTGCCGCTCGCCACTCGCGTGCGCAAAGTGCTGGCCACCGAAATCAGCAAGACCTCGGTCAACGCTGCATTGAGCAACCTCAGCGAAAACGCTGTGGATAACGTCACTCTGGTGCGTTTGTCTGCCGAAGAACTGACCGAAGCGCTCAACGAAGTGCGCCCGTTCCGTCGCCTGCAAGGCATCGACCTGAAGAGCTACGAGTTCGGCAGCGTCTTCGTCGACCCGCCGCGCGCCGGCATGGACCCGGACACCTGCGAGCTGACCCGGCGCTTCGACAACATCCTGTACATCTCCTGCAACCCGGAAACCCTGGCGGCCAACATCGCCCAGTTGCACGACACGCACCGCATTACCCAGTGCGCGTTGTTCGACCAGTTCCCGTGGACGCATCACATGGAATCGGGTGTGTTGCTGACCCGGCGTTGATTGCGGGGAGCTGATGCGAAAAAGCCGTCGTGATTGACGGCTTTTTTGTGGGCGCTCACTAAGCGGGATCGACCTTACGCGGACGCCCGCCCTTTTTGCCATTCGCCCGCGCGGCTGCAGACTTTGCCGCGCTGCTCTGACGGCCGTTGCGCGAAGCAACGGCAGAAGCGGCCATGGCTAATAGTGATGGGCTCGCCGAAATCATCCCGGCAATGGAAACGTCGAGGTCTTTACCCTCGTGACAAAGCGCAGTGCCCGCGAAGCCGATTGTCAGGCTTTCATAGTCCGCTGCGTTGAATCCGTCGAACTCTGGATAACGATCCACCGGTAGCAACACACCGCTGCCGTCTTCAAAACGGATGATCAGGGATGGTTTCTCAAAGGTTACGGAGACAGCCTGCAAGCTATTCGTTCGGCGTGCTTGCCCTTGCTGGATGGCGACGTCGATCATCTCCTCCGTGAGGGGACGACGTGCGGATGGCTTGGCTTTGATGACCTTCATAAATCGATTTCCACTCCTTCCAATGCGTCTATCAATGTCAGAAGAGTTTTGCCCTCGTCTGGCAGATAACGCGCCGATCCCACTCTGTATGTCGTGTCAGTGACGAGTTTCATCCCCAACACTTCGTTTGAATGGCTGTCCCACAATTTATTGTCGAGACAGACAGTTTGCAATTTCGACCACCAGATCCCGCGTGCTCGTCGCAGATGAGCAGGCTGCTCAAGGGATCGACACAAGCCTTCCAGCACGGCCAAGGGTGGTCGACGAGAAAGCGGCACGACGTCCCAAAGCTCAATATCGTTGTGCCAGAAACTGAACTGTAATCGGGCACTCCAACTGCCCGCATTCACGTGAACGTGTGGTGGGCAATGTTCATCTCGCAGCATGATGACGATCGACAATCCTTTGTAGCTGCACACCTTCATGCTAACCCATCCGTTAGGTTAAAAAGTTTCAGGATTCGAGATTCCTTTCAAATCCGACGACTGGTGATAAAGCACATGACGTTTCACCGCCTTTGAGGCTAGCGTCGGAACGGGTCATGAGTCGGTCAATCTCCGGTAAAAAACGTAAGCAAAGCTGTCGTCATATCTCGATCAATATTGCTTCTGTGCGATCACCGAACATAAAAAGCCACGTCCATTTTTGTTCAATTGACCATGGTAACCATCTAGTACATTTTATCTCCACAGGCTGAAACCCTCGGCCAAAGCCAAAAACAATAAGTGGAGTTACCCCTCATGCCCCCTATCGTTCTGGTGCTTAACGGCCCGAACCTGAACCTGCTCGGCACCCGCGAGCCGGCCACTTACGGTCACGAAACCCTGGCGGATATCTCGGCCTTGTGCGGTCGAGCAGCCGAAGAATTCGGCCTGGCTGTGGAGTTTCGCCAGACCAATCACGAAGGCGAACTGCTTGACTGGATACACGCCGCCCGTGGTCGCTGCGCCGGGATCGTGATCAATCCGGCGGCGTGGACGCACACCTCGGTGGCGATTCGTGACGCGCTGGTGGCCAGTGAATTGCCAGTGATTGAAGTGCACCTGTCCAACGTCCACGCCCGCGAGCCGTTTCGTCATCACTCGTTCGTCTCGGCGATTGCCACGGCGGTGATGGCCGGTTTTGGCAGCAATGGCTATCGCCTGGCGCTGGAACATTTCAGTCAGCGGTTGAAGGGATAACTCGCATGTCTCGCTCTAACGTCATACTCGCCGGGCTGATCGGCGCCGGCATTCAGGCCTCGCGCACGCCAGCGCTGCATGAGCACGAAGGCGATGCCCAAGGCCTGCGTTATCTGTACCGACTGATCGATCTCGATCAACTGAAAATGGACAGCACCGCCCTGCCCGACCTGCTGCTGGCGGCCGAGCGGATGAACTACACCGGGCTGAACATTACCTTCCCGTGCAAGCAGGCGATCATCCCGCTGCTCGATGAGCTGTCACCGGAAGCCAAGGGCATCGGCGCGGTGAACACCGTGGTGTTGAAGGACGGCAAACGTGTCGGTCACAACACCGACTGCCTTGGATTCGCCGAAGGTTTTCGTCGAGGTCTGAAAGACGCCGCCCGCGAGCGCGTAGTCCAGATGGGCGCCGGTGGCGCCGGTGCGGCAGTGGCCCACGCATTATTGAGCGAAGGCGTACAGCAACTGACTATTTTCGATGTCGACAGTGAGCGCGCCGAGAGCCTGGCGAATAATCTCAATGAGCATTTTGGCTTTGGTCGTGCGGTGGCGGGTCGGGATCTGCCGAGTACGCTGAATCTGGCTGACGGTCTGGTCAACACCACGCCGATGGGCATGGCCAAACTGCCGGGCATGCCGGTGCCGGTCGAACTGCTGCGCAAGGAATTGTGGGTGGCCGAGATTGTGTATTTCCCGTTGGAAACCGAGCTGCTGCGCAACGCCCGCGCATTGGGTTGCCGAACGCTGGATGGCGGCAACATGGCGGTGTTTCAGGCGGTGAAGGCGTTTGAATTGTTCAGCGGTGTGGTGCCGGATGCGCAGCGGATGCTCGCGCATTTTCAAAGCATGAATGGTTAACACTGTAGGAGTGAGCCTGCTCGCGATGGCGTCCTGTCAGCCAACACATTAGTTGCCTGACACACCGCCATCGCGAGCAGGCTCACTCCTACAGGGGGTCAGCGTCAGGCCTGCAGGTAGCGCAACACCGACTCGCAAATCATCTCGCGATGACGTTGCTTGACGCTTTCATCCGGCAGATCAATCTGAAAAATCTCGCCAAACGTGTGCCGGTTCGATACGCGATAGAAGCAGAATGAACTGATCAGCAAATGCACATCCAGCGCGTCCAGCCCGGTGCGGAATACACCCTCTTCAGCGCCACGACGCAGAATCTCACCGAGCGAATCGAGGATGGTGTTGTTCATCGCCTTGATTGCATCGGAACGCTTCACGTATTCAGCGTTGTGAATGTTTTCAATGCTGACGATGCGCACGAAATCGACGTTGCGGTCGTGGTGATCGAAGGTGAACTCGACCAATCGGCGAATCGCTTCCACCGGCGCCAGCTCGGCCAGGTGCAAACGGTTTTCGGTGCTGCGGATATCACCGTAAAGCTTCTCCAGCACCTCGACGTACAACTGCTCCTTACTGCCGAAGTAGTAATAGATCATGCGTTTGGAGGTGTGGATACGCTCGGCAATTGCGTCGACGCGAGCGCCGGACAAGCCTTGCTGGACGAACTCGACGATCGCCTCCTGCAGGATGTTCTCGCGGGTCTTTTCCGGGTTGTTCTTGCGACTCTTGCGCGGCTCTACAGCGGAAACTTCAGAAGCTGCGGAAAGTTCTGTATTCATCGTCATTGCGGGCTCACGGCCATCACTGCACAGGCGGCGATTATGGGCCGCACAGCACAGTGAAGGAAGCTGCGCGGCCTGTGTTTAATCCCGCGTTTACGAATTTCCTACAACTTCGCCTGGCGCACTGCACCACTGCGTGATTTAGCCATGGCCGCCAGACGCACCGCGACGTTCGCTGCGCCGTAACCGGCATAGCCGTTTTTGCGCTGGATGATCTCGAAGAAGAAACGCCCTTCGAACGGCTCGGTGTAGACGTGGAACAGCTCGCCACCCTGCGCATCACGGTCGTACAAGACGTTGTAATACGCCAGTTCGCTGAGGAATTCGTCGTCGAAATCGAAGCGCGCAGCAAGGTCGTCGTAATAGTTCAGCGGGATATCCAGTAATGGCACGCCGGCTTCTTTGGCGCGGCTGACTTCGGCGAAGATGTCGTCACAATCGAAGGCGATGTGGTGTACACCCGAGCCACGGTAACTCGACAACGCGTGGGAGATCGCGGTGTTGCGGTTCTCGGAGATGTTCAGCGGCAAGCGGATCGAACTGTCGCGACTGCGCAGTGCGCGGCTCTTCACCAGCCCGTACGGATCGGGCAGTACCACTTCATCGTCCGCCTCGAAATCCAGCAGGCTCTTGTAGAACAGCACCCAACTGTCGAGGCTGTCGGCCGGCAGCGCCATGGCCATGTGATCGATACGCTTGAGACCGCCACGGGCCGGCGCATCTGCCAGCAGATTGAAATCGGTGCCGTAGACATCAGCCTGTTCATCGACCAGATAGATCAGGCTACCGTCCGGGGCCCGCACTGCCGCCAGCTCCAGTTCATTGGGACCGACCAGTCCGCGATAGGGCTGACCTTTGTAGGCGACGGCGCGGGCCAGCGCATTGGCGCTGTCCTTGACCCGCACGGCGGTGGCGCACAGCGACGGGCCGTGAGCCTCGAAAAAGCTGTGAGCAAACGAATACGGTTCGGAGTTGAGGATCAGATTGATGTCGCCCTGACGCAGCAGGCTCACACTCTTGGAACGATGCTGCCCGGCCTTGACGAACCCGAGGCGCTCCAGCCAGTTCGACAGCTTGGCGCCGAGGCTTTCATCCACGGCGAACTCAAGAAACTCGATGCCGTTGTACTCACTGGCCTTCGGTGTTTCGAAGAGAATTTCACGGTTGGCCAAAGGTTTGGTTTCCTGCTCCAGACGCTGGCGGGTCTTCTCTTCCAGATACAGCAGCGAACGCAAACCGTCAGCGGCATTGGCCCGTGGTGGCGCGGCGCGGAAGCCGTCATTGAAGATTTCCAGCGACAGCGGCCCGGTGTAACCGCTTTGAATGATCGGCGCGAGGAACCCCGGCAAATCGAATTCGCCCTGCCCCGGGAAACACCGGAAGTGCCGGCTCCACTCCAACACGTCCATCTGCAGGATCGGTGCATCAGCCATTTGTACGAAGAAGATCTTCTCGCCCGGAATATCGGCAATAGCGCTTGGATCGCCCTTCAACGACAAGGTGTGAAAACTGTCGAGCAATACGCCGAGGCTCGGGTGATCGGCCTGACGCACGATGTCCCAGACCTGTTGATAAGTGTTGACGTGACGGCCCCAGGCCAGCGCTTCGTAACCAATGCGCAAGCCGCGCGCGCCAGCGTGCTCGGCCAACAGGCGCAGATCATCGACTAGAATTTGCTGATCGCCGACGCTGTCGGCCGAGGCATTGCTGCAGACCAGCACCAGATCGGTGCCCAGTTCCTGCATCAGGTCGAACTTGCGTTCGGCGCGCTCAAGATTGCGCGCCAGGCGATCGCGGCGGCAGCCTTCGAAATCGCGGAACGGCTGAAACAGCGTGATGGCGATGCCGAGATCGGCGCACATCTGTTTAATTTCCCGTGGACTGCCGTCGTAGTACAGGAGGTCGTTTTCGAAAATCTCCACCCCGTCGAACCCGGCGGCGGCAATGGCTTCAAGTTTTTCCGGCAGGGTGCCGCTCAAGGAAACGGTGGCAATGGAACGCTGCATGTTTCAACTCCCGGACTGCGCCGCTTTATCTTTACTGTAGGAGCCGCGAAAGCCTGCAATCGTTTGATCTTTATTGCGGAAAGCAAAATCAAAAGATCGCAGCCTGCGGCAGCGCCTA
This sequence comes from Pseudomonas sp. Irchel s3f10, assembly GCF_900187515.1. Taxonomy (NCBI): domain Bacteria; kingdom Pseudomonadati; phylum Pseudomonadota; class Gammaproteobacteria; order Pseudomonadales; family Pseudomonadaceae; genus Pseudomonas; species Pseudomonas sp. Irchel s3f10. The sequence goes on along the minus strand of NZ_FYDZ01000012.1, from coordinate 51,074 downwards.
CACAGGATGGTTTTTATAGTGAGGGAAATTATTGGCTGCATCCCCGCGCGCAGCAATTTAAAGTGTACTACCCGGTTAGTTTTGCGTGCGATTATCGAACACAATGGCGGTTTGGCGAATTGACGATTTTTCGTCCACTGCCCAACATCGACTGCACATTGAGTCCGGATCTGAACCGCCGGTCGCAGCGTGCAAGTAAAAAGCACACCAAATAACAAATCCAAAAACGGGTGGAACACATGATTCCTTCACAGACTTCCCGCATGGCTCCGGCCATGAGCACTGCCACGGGTGGCATCGGCGACAAGATCCGCGGCGCCATGGCTGTCGGCAAGACCCGTTGGGGCATGCTGGCGCTGGTGTTTTTCGCCACTACCCTGAACTACATCGACCGCGCCGCCCTCGGCGTCATGCAGCCGATCCTCGCCAAGGAAATGAGCTGGACGGCGATGGATTACGCCAACATCAACTTCTGGTTTCAGGTCGGCTACGCGATCGGTTTCGTCCTGCAGGGCCGCCTGATCGACCGGGTCGGCGTCAAACGTGTGTTCTTCTGCGCCGTGCTGCTCTGGAGCCTGGCCACTGGTGCCCACGGCCTGGCGACTTCGGCCGTTGGTTTCATGGTCTGCCGGTTCATCCTCGGTCTGACCGAAGCGGCCAACTACCCGGCCTGTGTGAAAACCACGCGCCTGTGGTTCCCGGCCGGCGAACGTGCGGTTGCCACCGGCATCTTCAACGCTGGCACCAACGTCGGTGCGATGTTCACGCCGATGCTGCTGCCATTGGTCCTGCACGTCTGGGGCTGGCAAGCGGCGTTCCTGTGCATGGCGGCACTGGGCGGTATCTGGTTGCTGTTCTGGGGCTTGAAATACTTCAACCCGGAAGATCATCCGAGCGTTAAACAATCCGAACTGGACTACATCCAGCAAGAAGTCGAACCGGAACAGGCCCGCGTACCGTTCTCGAAAATCTTGCGCATGCGCGGCACCTGGGCCTTCGCCCTCGCCTACTCGCTGACCGCGCCGGTGTTCTGGTTCTACCTGTACTGGCTGCCGCCGTTCCTCAATCAGCAATACAACCTGGGCATCAACGTCACCCAGATGGGTATTCCGCTGATCATCATTTACGTCACGGCCGACTTCGGCAGCGTCGGTGGCGGCATTCTGTCTTCGTTCCTGATCGGTCGCGGGATGAACTCGATCAAGGCGCGCCTGCTGTCGATGTTCCTGTTTGCCTGCTGCATCATCGGCGTGGTCATGGCGGCTGGCTCTGCCAATCTGTGGGTGGCGGTGGCTGCGATTTCTCTGGCGATCGGCGCGCATCAGGCCTGGACGGCGAACATCTGGAGCCTGGTGATGGACTACACGCCCAAGCACATGATGAGCACGGTGTTTGGCTTCGGTGGCATGTGCGCAGCGATCGGCGGGATGTTCATGACCCAGATCGTCGGCCATATCCTCACCGTCACCAACAACAACTACACCGTGTTGTTCACCCTGATTCCGGCGATGTATTTCATTGCGCTGACGTGGATGTACTTCATGGCACCGCGCAAGATTCCTACCATCACCGAGTAAACTGCCTACACCTGGCTCCCTTGTAGGAGCTGCGGCACGCTGCGATCTTTTGATTTTGATGTTGAAGATCAAAAGATCGCAGCCTCGTTTCACTCGTCAGCTCCTACACAGGGGGTTGCGGTCTCTTCAGCGGCGGCTCTGCTGCCACGCCGCCGCCAGTCCGCTGCAACAGATCACCGCAATGCCGATGATCGTCAACAGACTCGGCGTGTGATTGAACAGCAGCCAACCCAACAACCCCGCAAACACGATCTGGCAATAACCGAACGGCGCCAGCAGTGCCGGCGCGGCATGGCGGAACGCCTGGGTCAGAAACAAATGCGCGGTCATCCCGCAACTGCCCAGCGCCAGCATCAGCCCGGCGTGGGTCAAGGTCGGCACCTGCCAGAAGAACGGCACCAGTGCACTCATCACCAGGGTGTTGCACAGCCCGGCAAAAAAGTTGCTGGTGGTCGGGCTATCGACTTCGGCGAGCTTGCGCGTCAGCAATTGATAGAAGCAGAAAAACAGCGCCGAACAGAACGGCAGTAACACTGCAGGGGTGAACAACTCACCGCCGGGATGGACAATGATCAGCACACCGATAAAGCCGCAGATCACCGCGATCCACTGACCTCGGGTCACTCGTTCCTTTAGCAGCGGCACCGACAATGCGGTCACCAACACTGGCGCAAGAAAGTTGACCGCCGTCGCTTCCGCCAACGGGATGTACAACAACGCGGTGGTGAAGAACAGGCTGGTGCCGAGCAGGCAAAGTGCTCGGACCAATTGCCATAAAGGCTTTTTGGTACGTAGGACGCGCAGCCCGGACTGCGGCAGAAAAATCCCCGCCATGAGTAAGGTGTGCACCAGATAGCGTGCCCACACCACCATCACGATCGGATAGAAACCGGACAGGTATTTCGACAGCGCGTCGTGACTGGAGAACAGGAAGGTTGCCACGACAATCAGCAAGATCCCCTTGAAGGGTTGGTTGACACCGGAGAGCGGAGTGCTGACGGTCATTGGGTTTCCTTGTGTTGCCAAAAAGATCAGAAGTCTTCGCAGGAAAGTCGCGCCGCCACAGGAACAGCGCTGTCCCTGTGGGAGCGGGCTTGCCCGCGATAGGTGCGCAGCACCGCTTAAAGCCGCGCCAACAACGCTCGAGTTTTATCAATCGCCATCTGCGCCCGCTGCAATCCGCTCACGCCCTGCTCCAGCAGTTTTACCGTGGGAATTTCCAGACTCAGTGGAATATTAGTCGGCAGCGCTCGCAGCAACCCGAGCAGATCGCAATCACCCTCGCCGGGAAACCGCCGCTCGTTGCGCGCCTGACGCAAGATCTCGGCCATGTCTGACGGCCTCGGCCCCGCTACATCACATAATTGCGCATAACGCAGGCGCGACGCCGGCATGTTGTCCAGATCCTCCAAACGTGACGCCGAACGATCAAAGTGAAAGGCATCGACCAGCACCGCAGCGTTTTCCCGGTCAGCGTTCTCGACGATTCGCAGCGCTTGTCGAAGATCGCGCGCATCAGTCCAAGGCATGAACTCCAGATGCGGGTGCAACCCGTAAGGCGCCGCCAGATCGCAAAGGGCCGCGAAGTGATCGGTAAGCCGCCGCTCGTCAGGATCGTTACCGGCGACGAGTAATTCGGTGGCGCCGAATTCCGCGCCGACCGTAAGAAGTTTCTCGAATTCGGCGACGACGGTTTGTGGCTTCAGACGCAGGATTTCCACGTCGAGCACACGGATGCCGGTATCGCGCAGGCGCTGCAACGTCTGACGGCGCAAATCAGCATCGGCCACCAACGGGAAGTGATATTCCTCAGGAGTCGCTGGCTCCAGACGTAGGCCTACATGGCTGTAACCGGCACGCGCAGCCACTTCGACCATTTGCGGTGGCGACAACTCCAGCACGGTGAGGCTGGCCAGGGACAGGATTCGTTCGCTCATGTTCAAGCCTCGATCAGTGCAGGGGCACAGGCACGGCCAGTGGCGGCGGCCTCGCGGATCGCTTCGATCAGCGACAAAGTGCGCGCAGCGTCGGCCGCACTCACCAGCGGTTCGACTTCACGCCGTGCCACGCGTACGAAATGCTGTAACTGCAAGCGCAAAGCGTCGTCACCGCTGTAGGACTCTTCCACCACCTGCAAGGGTTCATGCCAACCGGCGTCGACCTGATCAGCGGCGTAATGCCAACGTTTGAGCTGTGGAATACTCAAGGCGCCGGCGGTTCCGGCCAGCAGATAGCACGGCTGATCGGCCTGGCGCGGATATACCGGGTTCTCGCCGGAATCCAGCTCCCAACTCCACGGCGCGGCGACCGCGTCGGAACCGCTCAATGTGCCCAATGTGCCACCCTCGAATTGCAGCAACACCGCTGCGCTGTCTTCGTTGGCGAAACCGCGCACGGCGTTGTCGGTGATCGCTTGCACCGAGCGCACTTCACCGCACAGATGCCGAAGCAGGTCGAGGTCGTGGATCAGGTTGGTCAGCAACATCCCGGCGCCCGGTTCGCGGCGCCACGGGATCTCGAAATAACTGTCGGGTTTGCGCAACTGGAACAGTGCGGTCACCGTGGTCAGCCGCCCGAGCGCCCCGCTCTGCACCAGTTCATGGGCGCGTACGATCAGCGGATTGTGACGCCGATGATGGCCGACCAGCACCGGCACGCCGCTGCTTTTGACCGCCGCGACTAGCTCGCGCGCTTCATCCAGGTGCACCCCGACTGGCTTCTCCAAAAGCACCGGCACACCCGCCGCCAGACCATCGAGCGCGGTGCTGACGTGTTGATTATTCGGATTGGCGACGATGACCGCGTCTGGCCGGATGAGCTCAAGCATCTGACGATGATCGGCGAAATGCCTGACACCCCATTCAGCCGCAAGCGCTGCTGCTTGCGGCCCGGGATCAGCCACGGCGCACAGCGTCGCTTCGCTGAGGGTTTGCAGATGCCGATAATGTTGCTGGCCCATGTTGCCGGCGCCGATCAAGGCGATTCGAAGGGGCGAATTCAAGGCGCGGTCCTCTTGTGATTGTTCTCGGAATAACACTCCGCAAACAATTTAGAACTGAGTTCCAGAATCAAACACCCATCCATCCTAAAACTGTGCGAACACCGCACAACTTCGTGGACAACAAAAATCCCCTGTAGGAGTGAGCCTGCTCGCGATCACGGTGTGTCAGCCAACATTAATGCCAGCTGATACACCGCGATCGCGAGCAGGCTCACTCCTACAAGGGCACTGCGTGAATTCGGATTAGATAAACAGTTCTGAGGCCAGGCTTGCCGCAGATAACTCTTCGGTGAAGGTCAGCAACAGCGGCGCCAGCTCATGCAACCGCGCCCCCGGCATCCGCGCACTGGGCCCGGCGATACTCAGTACACCAATCACCCGACCATCCGCTGGATGCCTCACCACTGCCGCAATCGCCGAAGTCCCCACGGCCGAGCTCTCCTCGACCCAGGCATACCCCTGCTCACGAGCCAGACGCAGCCGTTCCAGCAACTCGATATTGGAGCGCGGCGCATTCGGCCCGATCCCCACCGGCACCTCCGCCGCCTGCCGCTCGACCAGTGACAACGCCTCGGCGTCACTCATGCACGCCAGCCACGCATGCCCGGAGGCGGTGTAGAACAGCGGCGCATCACGGCCCATGTCCGGGTCATAACGCAGACCGGTACGCGCGCCCTGTGCCTTGGCAATCCAGGTCTGGCGCTCGCCGTCGATCACGCCAAGACGCACCAGTTCACCGGTTTCCTGCGCCAGTCGGTCGAGTACCGGCTGGACGATGTCGGCACCGCTGCTCGACAGGTATTGAAAGCCCATCGCCACCAGTTTGGTCGACAAGTGATAACGCAAGGTTTCCGGATTCTGCCGCACGTAGCCCAAACGGATCAGCTCGGCGAGCAAGCGGTGCGTTGCACTTTTGGGGATATCCAGTTGCTCGGCCAGGGTCTGCATCGGCAGCCCGCGCGGATCACTGGTGAGGCTTTCCAGCACACTGAAAACCCGTTCGATTTGACTGCCGGCCATGGGACCATCCAAAGGAAATTTCGCCGATTCTAGAAGAGATCAGCGGCAAAGCGAAATCTGGAACCGGTTATTCGATAACCGCCCGCTTTGTTGAGTCAAGGCTTGTACCGCTACACCAGCACTGGTTATTTTCTGGAATCAAATTCCAAAATATTTTATCGCTGGAGCGTTGTTTGATGCCTGCCGAACTCCCTGATATCGACTGCGACGTATTGGTCGTCGGTTCTGGCGCTGCCGGGTTGTCGGCCGCCGTGACTGCCGCGTGGCATGGCTTGAAAGTCATCGTTGTCGAGAAAGATCCGGTGTTCGGTGGCGCCACTGCATGGTCCGGTGGTTGGGCTTGGGTGCCGTGCAATCCGCTGGCCCGTCGGGCCGGGATCGTCGAAGACATCGAACAACCGCGCACCTATTTGCGCCATGAACTGGGCGAGTACTTCGACCCGGCGATGATCGACGCTTTCCTTGAAGCGGGGCCGCGCATGGTCGCGTTTTTCGAGCAGCACACCGCGCTGCAATTTGCCGATGGCAATGCCATTGCCGACATTCATGGCGACACGCCGGGCGCCGGCACCGGCGGCCGTTCGGTCATCGCTGCGCCCTATGACGGACGCAAAGTCGGACGCCTGCTCAAGCGTCTTCGTACCACCATGCGCGAAACGTCCTTCATGGGCATGCCAATCATGGCCGGGGCGGATCTGTCGGCGTTCCTCAATCTGACGCGCTCGTTCAAGGCTGCATGGCACGTAACCCGACGTTTCACTCGGCACCTGTTCGACCTCGCCGTGCATGGCCGGGCGATGCAACTGGTCAACGGCGTGGCGCTGGTGGCAAGACTGGCGAAGTCCGCCGAAGACCTTGGCGTTCTGCTCTGGGAATCAGCGCCTGTGACGGAACTGCTGCGTGATGGCTTGCGCGTCTCGGGTGCTGTGGTCAACACAGACAAAGGCCCAATCCGCATTCACGCACGCAAAGCCGTGGTGCTCGCCGCTGGTGGTTTTGCCAATGACATCGAGCGGCGCAAAGCCCTGTTCCCCCGCACACCGACCGGCCATGAGCACTTGGCGCTGCCACCGCTGGCCGTCAACGGCGATGGTTTGCGCCTGGGCGAAAGCGTCGGCGCGCGGGTCAATGCCGATGTGGCTTCGCCCGTGGCGTGGGCGCCGGTATCGCAAGTGCCGCATGCCGACGGCAGCACCGGCCACTTCCCACACATCATCGAGCGCGGCAAACCCGGAATCATTGGGGTTCTGCGTAACGGCCAGCGTTTCGTCAACGAAGCCAACGGTTATTACGACTACGTCAGCGCCATGGTCGCTGCTGCGCCGGAAGGTGAAGAAGTCGCCTCGTGGCTGATCTGCACGCGCGCCTTTCAACGGCGTTATGGACTGGGCATATCGCGGCCGTTTCCGCTGCCAGTGTCAGAATTTATCCGCAGCGGCTATCTGAAAACCGGTAACACCGTTGAAGAATTGGCCCTCGCCTGCGGCATCGACCCGAGCGGCTTGCGCCAGACTGTGGATAACTACAATCGCCATGCCCGCCATGGCGAAGACCCGTTGTTCGGTCGCGGCGCAACACCCTACAACCGCAAACAGGGTGATCCGGCGAACCTTCCCAACCCCTGCGTTGCCCCAATAGACACCGGCCCGTTCTACGCCGTGAAAGTCCAGCCGGGCTGCTTCGGCACCTTCGCCGGACTCAAGGTCAACCCACACGCGCAAGTGCTGGATGCCCACGAACATCCCATCACCGGCCTCTACGCTGCGGGTGGCGACATGGCCAGCATCATGGGCGGCCACTACCCGGCGGGCGGTATCAACATCGGCCCGGCGCTGACTTTCGGTTACATCGCCGCCCGGCACATTGCCGGCATGACTGCTTTCGAACAGGAGATCGACCATGCAGCACATCGTTAATGCCCAAGGTTTGAACATGCCGAAACTCGGCCTCGGCACCTGGCCAATGCTCGGCGACGAATGCACCCGCGCCGTGGAGCAAGCGCTGGAACTGGGTTATCGACACATCGACACGGCAGCGGCCTACAACAACGAAGACGCGGTCGGACAAGCACTGGCGAATACCCCGACACCGCGCGAACAGATTCATGTCACCACCAAGGTCTGGTGGGACCAGTTGCAACCCGACGCGATGCGCCACTCCATGGATCGCAGCCTCACCGCTTTGCGCAGCGACTACGTCGACCTGTTCATGATCCACTGGCCGACCACCGGCTGGGATTTGCCAAGCACCCTCGCCACGCTGGCCTCGTTCAAGGAGCAAGGCCTGGCGCGCAACATCGGCGTGGCGAATTTTCCGCTGCCGTTGCTGCGCAAAGTCGTCGAGGAATACGGCATCGCTCTGTCAGCGATTCAGGTTGAATACCACGTCCTGCTCGGCCAAAACGCTCTGCTCGACTACGCCCGTCAACACGACATGGCACTGACGGCCTACACGCCGCTGGCGCGCAACAAGGTCTCGGACATCCCGCAGATTCAACAGATCGCGCAAAAGCACGGTGTGCTGCCAACCCTGGTCGCATTGAAATGGTTGCTAGATCAACCTAACGTCGCAGCCATTCCCAAGGCCAGCAGCCGGGCCAATCAACTGGCCAACCTCGCATCTCTGCAGGTCGAACTCGACGATGAAGACCGCGCATTGATCGCCGCGCTGTCGAAGCGCGAGCGTCAGGTCAGTCCGGATTTCGCCCCGGAGTGGGATGCGTTTGATCGCTGATTGATAATCCAGCGATAGAAATCCTGCGCACGATTGAATTTGCCGCGCGCCAGACCGTCAATAACAGGCCCGACCTCGTCAGCACGAAGCCGGGCCTGTTTGCGTGTGGCCAATAGACGGACGACCGGACTGGCGCCACACTCACACAACAGCAACACTCATCACCACCCGATACACACAGAGGATTCCCACATGCTATGGAAAAAAGGCCGACGCAGTGACAACGTCGTCGATGCCCGTGGTGATGATGCCGGCGGTGGCGGCGGCATGCGCTTCGGCGGCGGCAAAGGCCTGAGCCTCGGGGCCATCCTGCTGATCGTCGGTATTGGCTGGATCACCGGGCAAGACCCGTTGCAGATTCTCGGCCAGCTCGCCGGGCAATCCACCCAACAATCGGCGCCGACCTCGCAAACCCGTCAGGCGCCGCCAGCCAACGATGAGCAAGCCGAATTCGTCCGCTCGATCCTTGGCGATACCGAAGACACCTGGGGCACGATTTTCCAGCAGGCTGGCCGGCAATATAAGGACCCGACCCTGGTGCTGTTCAGCAATCGGGTCAATTCCGCCTGCGGTCTGGCGACCTCGGCGACCGGCCCGTTCTATTGCCCGGCGGACCAGAAGGTCTATCTGGACATGGCGTTCTTCCAGGAAATGTCGCAACGCTTCAAGGCTGCCGGCGACTTCGCCCAGGCCTACGTGATCGCTCACGAAGTCGGACACCATGTGCAGACGCTTCTCGGCGTCTCGGCGAAAATTCAGACAGCCCGCCAGCAAGGTCGGCAAATGGAAGGCGATGGCGGCTTGCTGGTGCGCCAGGAATTGCAGGCCGACTGCCTCGCCGGCGTCTGGGCCTACAGCGCACAGAAGCGCTTGAACTGGCTGGAACCGGGCGACATCGAAGAAGCCTTGAATGCGGCCAACGCCATCGGTGATGATCGCTTGCAACAACAGGGTCAGGGCCGTGTGGTGCCGGACTCGTTTACCCACGGTACGTCGGCGCAAAGGGTGCGCTGGTTCAAAACCGGATTCGCACAGGGCCAGGTCGGCCAGTGCGACACCTTCGCGGCGAAAAACCTGTAAATGCATAAATGGCTTTTGGCGTTACTGATTGTTGGCAGCACTGCGCAAGCCGCCGGTGTCGATGCGATCAGCCCCGGTCGTTTGCAACTCAAGGCCGGGGAAATGGCGGTCGGCATTGGTCCTGCGCCGGAGAAAATCGAGCGCGTGCTGATCGTCATTCATGGCCGCTTGCGCAACGCGGAAACCTATCGCAAAAGCGCCGAGAGTGCGGCCGAGCTGGCAGGGCAAACCACGCACACCTTGGTCATTGCCCCGCAGTTTCTCAATGAAAGTGATGTCGCTCTGTACTCGCTCCCCGCCACGTTGCTGCGCTGGCAAGGCAACGAGTGGATGGGCGGCGGGTTATCCACAGGGCCGAATCCGTTGAGCTCCTACGCCGCACTCGATGAGATCGTCGGACGGATCAGCGATCGCAAACAGTTTCCGGACGTGAAGCAGATTGTGATCTTCGGCCACTCCGGCGGCGGCCAGGTGGTGCAGCGCTATGCCCTGCTCGCCAAGGATCAGCCGGCGCTGAAAGCCAACGGCATCCGCTTGCGTTATGTGGTGGCGAATCCGTCGTCGTATGCCTATTTCAATGAACAACGGCCGGTGGCGTTCGATCACGCCAAGTGCGCGGGCTTCAATCGCTGGAAGTACGGTCTGTCAGACATGCCGGTCTATGCCGGTGGGCAAACACCGTTGCAACTCGAGAGCAGTTACATCAAACGCGAGGTGATTTATCTGCTCGGGCAGCAGGACATCGACCCCAAGCATCCGGCGCTGGACAAGGGTTGTGAAGCCGAAGCGCAGGGTGCGTATCGCCTGGAGCGTGGCAAGTTGTACTTCGGTTATTTGCTGCGCCGACACCCGGAAGGGGTGAATCAGCGGTTGGTGGAAGTGCCCGGGGTCGGGCATAACGGTGATGGGATGTTGACCTCGCCGGAGGGGCAGAAGGCATTGTTTGAACAGTAAGTTGTGCGGTGGATGATCTGGCCTCTTCGCGAGCAGGCTCGCTCCCACATTGGATTGATGCATTACACAAAATTTCTGTGCACCGAAGATCTAATGTGGGAGCGAGCCTGCTCGCGAAGGCGTCCTTCACACAGCAAAAATCTCAGGCCAGCAGCATCCGCCGCAACTCGACACAATCCTTCGCATGCCAATCGGTCAACTCCGGCCACGGGTTATCCGGCAAATTCACCAACACCGTCCGCGCCCCCGCCGCTCGACCGCAATCCAGATCAAAGCGGTAATCACCGACCATCACCATCTCGCTGGCCGGCACGTCCCAAGCGTCTGCCAGTTTCAGCAAGCCACCCGGATGCGGCTTCGGCGGCGCGTCATCGCGGCCCAACACATCGTCCACCGCAAAGCAGTCAGCCAAACCAATGGCATCCAGCGTCACATGCGCCAATTCCCGCGCATTGCGAGTGAGGATGCCGAGGCGATAACCGCGCGCATGCAGATCACGCACCAGTTCCACCGCACCGGTCGCCGGGGTCGAACCCAGCGCCAGATCCCTTTCGTGTTCCAGCAGCCAGGCGTGTTTCGCCGCCGCTTCATCGGCCGGCAATGCCGCAAGATGAGTAAGGATGTCGTCTTCCGGCGGAATCGCCAGCGCCACGCGAATCGCCGCAAAATCATGCACGGCGACCGTCAGCGTGCCGTCCATGTCGAACACCCAGTGCTTCACCTGTTTCAGGCTCATGCCCAATCCTTGCGATGGCGGATCAAGCCTTCCTGGGTCACCGAAGCCACCAGTTGCCCGGCGCGGTTGTACACGCTGCCACGGGAGAAACCACGGGAATTGCCGGCCCACGGGCTGTCCATCGCGTAGAGCAACCAGTCATCGGCGCGCAGATCGTTGTGGAACCACAGCGCGTGATCGAGGCTGGCGACCTGCATGTCTTTCTGCCAGACGGATTTGCCGTGAGGCAGCATCGAGGTGGTCAGCAGGCCAAAGTCCGAGGCGTAGGCCAGCAGGTATTTGTGCAGCGCCGGGATGTCGGCCAATGCGCCGTCGGCGCGGAACCACACGTATTTCACCGGATCGGCCGGTTGCGGGTTGTACGGGTCTTTTTCGGTGACCGGGCGCACTTCGATCGGTTTCGGGCACAGCAGCTTTTCACGCATGTGCTCGGGAATCAGTTGCGCGCGTTGCTGGAACAGCTCCAGCTCCGACGGCAAGTTTTCCGGGCCGACCACCACCGGCATCTGGCTCTGGTGCTCGAAGCCTGCCTCGTCGTATTGAAACGAAGCACTGCAGGTGAAAATCGGATGGCCCTTCTGGATCGCCGTGACGCGGCGAGTGCTGAAGCTGCCGCCATCGCGCACGCGATCAACCGAATAAACCACCGGCAACTTGGCATCGCCCGGACGCAGGAAATAACCGTGCATCGAGTGCACATGACGCGCCTCTTCTACCGTCTGACTGGCCGCCGACAGCGACTGGCCGAGCACCTGACCACCAAACAACTGACGAAAACCCAGGTCCTGGCTACGGCCACGGAACAGGTTTTCTTCGATCGGTTCCAGGGTCAGCAGGTCGACCAGATCTTCCAATACTTGGCTCATTCAGACTCTCCTCACACAAAGCTATATGCCGCGCAGTCTTGGCTGCGGCGGCCGATTCAGATTCTGGCGCGGGCCAATGATATGGCGGCCATTGTAAACGTCCGTGTCGGCTTATCCATGCAAGGTTTGCAGCCATTGTTCCCGAGTGATGCGGTACAGCACATGCCGGCGCAACGGATGATCGACGGCCAGTTTCGGATGATCGAAATCATCTTCCGGGGCGTGATGCATGCCGATCGCCTGCATGACTTTCTCTGAGGGCAGATTGGATTGCGCGGTGAAGGAAACTATTTCCTTGAGCGCCAACCGATCAAAGCCGCAACGCAGAGCGGTCCACGCCGCTTCGCTGGCATAGCCCAGGCCCCAATGTTCCTTGGCCAGACGCCAGCCGATCTCCACTGCCGGAGTGAACGGCGCATCAAAGCCAACCACGCCGAGCCCGGTGAAACCGATGAATTCACCGCTGTCCTTGCGCTCCAGCGCCCACAAGCCGAAACCGTGCTCGGCAAAATGCCCGCGCACACGGCCGATCATCGACGCGCTCTCCAGACGGCTCAACGGTTCCGGAAAGTAGCGCATCACCTGAGGATCGGCGCACATCGCGGCAAATGCCGGCAAATCCTCGTCCTGCCACTGACGCATCAGCAAGCGCGCGCTTTCGAGTTCCAGTATCGGCTCCATCGTGCCCCTCCGTTTCCATGCCGCAAGTCTACATCGCTGGTAGGATCCTTCACTCTTTCCTACGTTCCTACATGAATTCGCCATGCCACTGCCGCTGATCTACCACGAAGACTACAGCCCCGAGTTTCCGGCGGATCACCGCTTCCCGATGGACAAGTTTCGCCTGCTGCGCGATCACCTCGTCGACAGCGGTCTGACCCGCGATGCCGACCTGCTCCGCCCGGAGATCTGCCCCAACGACATCCTCGCCCTCGCCCATGACCGTGCGTATATCGAACGCTACATGAGCGGCGAGTTGTCCCGCGAAGACCAGCGGCGTCTCGGCCTGCCATGGAACGAAGCCTTGGCGCGGCGTACGGTGCGCGCGGTCGGCGGTTCGATTCTGGCGGCGGAAAAAGCCCTGGAATATGGCTTGGCCTGCCACTTGGCCGGCGGCACCCACCATGCGCACTACGACTATCCGGCGGGGTTCTGCATCTTCAATGACCTGGCGATCATCAGCCATTACTTGCTGCAGAGCGGTCGGGTCAATCGCGTGCTGATCTTCGATTGCGATGTGCATCAGGGCGACGGCACCGCGCGGATCCTGCATGACACACCGGAGGCGATTACCGTTTCCCTGCACTGCGAGAAGAACTTTCCTGCACGCAAGGCGGAAAGTGACTGGGATATCCCGCTGCCCAAGGGCATGGGCGATGGCGATTATTTGAAGGTGGTCGACGACACGCTCAATTACCTGCTGCCGCTGTATCAACCGGACCTGGTGCTGTACGACGCCGGAGTGGATGTGCACAAGGACGACGCCCTCGGTTATCTGCAACTGACTGACGAAGGCGTCGCTGCCCGTGATGAAAGCGTGATGCGCCATTGCTTGGGCCGCGACATTCCGGTGATGGGCGTGATCGGCGGCGGCTACAGCAAGGACCGCCACGTCCTCGCCCGTCGCCACGGCATCCTCCATCACAGCGCACAGCGGGTCTGGCATTCACACGGTTGTCATTGAGCTGTGCTGCGTTACCCACAATGGCTGTGGAACGGCCTGTGGATAACCTGAGTGGAACGCCTTGCAGGCCATACCTACTGCGACCTACAGAACACTGGCTATTTTTTAACCAGATACTGAGTTCACCAAAATCCCCCTGTGGGAGCGAGCCTGCTCGCGAAGGCGTCGGAGCACTCAACATTTAACTGACTGACCCACCGCTTTCGCGAGCAGGCTCGCTCCCACAGGGATCTCCCACATTGGTTTGCGCTGTTAGAATGCGCGCCTTATCCCGCCATACCGCAGCGCACGCCATGACCCAGAACTCCGCCTCCTCCCCCGCTCACGTCGCCATCATCGGCGGTGGCCCCGCCGGCCTGATGGCCGCCGAAGTGCTGAGCCAGGCCGGAATCCGCGTCGATCTGTACGACGGCATGCCCTCGGTGGGCCGCAAGTTCCTGCTCGCCGGTGTCGGCGGTATGAACATCACCCACTCTGAAGCCTACCCGGTGTTCCTCTCGCGCTATGCCGAACGCGCGCCGCAAATCGCCCCGCTGCTGCGCAGCTTCGACGCCGATGCGTTGTGCCAATGGATTCATGATCTGGGTATCGAAACCTTTATCGGCAGCTCCGGCCGCGTGTTTCCCACCGACATGAAAGCAGCACCGTTACTGCGCGCCTGGCTCAAACGCTTGCGCGACAGTGGCGTAGTTATCCACACCCGCCATCGCTGGCTCGGTTGGGATGAACACGGTGCGCTGCGCATCGACAGCCCGGAAGGTGAAATCACCGTCAAACCCGACGCCACCCTGCTCGCCCTCGGCGGTGGCAGTTGGGCGCGCCTCGGTTCCGACGGCGCGTGGATGCTGGCTCTGGAGCAACACGGTGTAGAACTTGCGCCGTTGCAGCCGAGTAATTGCGGCTTCGAGGTGCAGGCCTGGAGCGATTTGATGGTCAGTAAATTCGCCGGCGCGCCGCTGAAAAATATCGCCATCGGTTTGAACGACGACATTCCGCGCTTGGGCGAATGCGTGATCACCGCGACCGGGATTGAGGGCAGCCTGATTTATGCGTTGTCGGCGCCGGTTCGTGAGGCGATCAATCAGTATGGCGCGGCGGTTATTCACATTGATCTGTTGCCCGGCCGGCCTGTGGATAAATTGCAGGCAGCGCTAAGCAAGCCACGCGGCTCGCGTTCGATGGCCAAGCATCTGCACAGTCAGGTCGGGATTGATGGGGTGAAAGCGGCGTTGTTGCGTGAACTGAGCGATGCGGCGACCTTCGCCGATCCGGCGTTATTGGCGCGGGCGATCAAGGCACTGCCGCTGACGTTGGTGAAAACGCGGCCATTGGACGAGGCGATCAGCAGTGCCGGGGGCGTGACGTTTGAGGCGATGGATGAGCGCTTGATGCTCAAGGCGTTGCCGGGAGTGTTCTGCGCGGGGGAGATGCTTGATTGGGAAGCGCCAACGGGCGGGTATTTGCTGACGGGGTGTTTTGCCAGTGGCCGGGCGGCGGGGTTGGGAATTGTGCAGTGGCTCAAGTCCGAGGCGTCTGCCTGAACCCTCACCCCAGCCCTCTCCCAGAGGGAGAGGGAGCCGACCGAGGTGTCTGCCGTCATCCGTCGACCTGAAAAACCGAGTCGATTATGGATTCGGTAAAGCACTTTCAGTAGAGCCGACCGAGGTATCTGCTGTCATACCTCGACCTGAAAGACCGAGTCGATTATGGATTCGGCCAGCCAACCGAAGTGTCTGGCGAAGGCCCTGTCGATTATGGATTCACAACAGAAGAATCAGGTCGGCGTACTTCGCAAGCATCCCCCAATCAGTCCCCTCTCCCCCTGGGAGAGGGTTAGGGTGAGGGGCTTTTGACTTTAAGGCTTGCGCTTACGCGGCCCAGTATTAAACACCGGCACCTTACGCACAGGCTTGACCGAAGGCTCCGGCGCCTGCGTCTCGCCGCTGTCGACCCACTTGCCCAGATTGCGCTTGCCGCCACCACCCGTAGCTTTCGGCTTCTTCGGTTTTTTCGGCTTCTTGATCACCTGACCACTGGCATCGGTATCCGGCACACGGTGCTCTGGTTCGAAATCCGGCTCGTTCTGACGCTTCAACGTCTGGCGAGTCAGCATTTCAATCGCCGACAACATGTTCACTTCATCCGCGCAGACCAGCGAGATCGCCTCACCGGTTGCTCCCGCACGACCGGTACGACCAATGCGGTGGATGTAGTCTTCAGCCACGATTGGCAGATCGAAGTTGATCACCAGCGGCAGATCTTCGATGTCCAGACCTCGCGCAGCAACGTCGGTGGCCACGAGAATCTGCACTTCACTGAGCTTGAAACGATCCAGCGCGCGCTGACGGGTCGCCTGCGGCTTGTCACCGTGGATACCGTCGGCATTCACGCCCAGGCCCTGGAGTTTTTCCACCAGCGCATCGACACCATTGCGGGTCTTGGCGAACACCAGCACCTGCTTCCACTTGTTCTTGCGCATCAGGTGCACGAACAGTTCGGCCTTGCGCTTCTTGTCCACCGTGACGATCCACTGCTTGACGGTGTTGGCGGCGACGTTGCGCGGGCTGACTTCGACGGTCAGCGGGTCGTTGAGCATCTGCCCGGCCAGCAGGCGGATGTCATCGGAAAAGGTCGCGGAGAACAGCAGGGTCTGGCGCTTTTTCGGCAGCATGCGGTAAATGTTCGCCAGTTCTTCGGAGAAGCCCAGGTCGAGCATACGATCGGCTTCATCCAGCACCAGAGTCTGCAACTGATCGAGTTTCAGCGCGTTCTGGCGGAACAGGTCGATCAGGCGACCTGGCGTGGCGACCAGCACATCGACGCCGCCGCGCAGCTTCATCATCTGCGGATTGATGCTGACACCGCCGTAAACCGCATAAGTGCGCAGCGGCAGGTTTTCGGCGTACTGGCGCACAGACTCATGAACCTGCTCGGCCAGCTCGCGGGTCGGCACCAGAATCAGCGCGCGCGCCGAATTGGCTGCGACTTTCGGCCCTTCCATGGCCAGCAACTGCAACAGTGGCAAGGCGAAACCGGCGGTTTTGCCGGTACCGGTCTGGGCCGCTGCCATCAGGTCACGACCAGCCAGCACGGCCGGAATGGCTTGCGCCTGAACCGGCGTCGGGGTCTGGTAGCCGAGCGTCTCGAGGGAGCGCAGCAAGGGTTCGATCAGGCCAAGGGTGGCGAAAGTCATGGGAGTACCGTAGGAAAAAATGACGCGGGCATGCAATGCCGCGCAGTTTACCCTAATTCGTACGCTGTTCTTCGCGAACGGCTGTCGGCGCTACGATCGGCGGCTGTGCCGGACGGCGCCACTGCGGCAAGCCAATCAACACCACGGCGCTGATGATCACCAGCATCGCCAGCGCTTCCTCGATCCCGATGGTCTCGCCAACAAACACAATCCCCAGCAACACCGCCACCGCCGGGTTGACGTAGGCATAACTGGTCGCCGCCGCTGGACGCACGTGCTTGAGCAAATACATATAAGAGTTGAAGGCGATGATCGATCCAAAGAAGATCAGGTACGCCAGCGCCAGCCAGCCTTCAACTGGCGGCATTGCTTGCAGACGCTCGCCACTGACGGCGCTGCCGATCAGCAGCACCACACCGCCGACCAGCATTTCAACCGCACTGGCCATCGCGCCCTGCGGCAACGGCAAATGTCTGCTCCACACCGAACCGAACGCCCAGGTCGCCGCCGCGAAAATCAGCAGCGCCGCGCCCATCGGACTCGATTGCAGGTTGGAACCCATGTTGAGCATGGCGATGCCAATAATCCCCAACGCCACCCCAGCCCATTCCAGCCGAGTGTTACGCGCGCCCCAGAAATATCCACAGAGCAAAGTAAACAATGGCACCGTCGCCACCGCCAATGCCGCCACACCCGAAGCCACACCCGTGTGCTCGGCCACGCTCACCGCGCCGTTACCGAAACTGAGCAGCAAAATCCCGATGATCCCCGCCGCTTTCCACTGCGCCCAGGTCGGTACCGGCGCCCCGCGCCAGCGCAGGAAGGCGTACATCAGGCTGCCGGCAATCACGAACCGCACACCGCCGAGCATCAGCGGCGGCCAGTATTCGACGCCGATGCGGATCACCAGATAGGTCGACCCCCAAATCACATACAGCGCAAAAAACGCGGCGATCAGCGGCAAGGAAAAACGGCGCAAGGCAGGCATGGGCAACTCGAAAGTCTGGCTCAGGGGATGGATTATTCTAGAAAGGCTGACGAGCAAAAATAAGTTACAAAACCTGTTTATAGCGCCGGTACACTTTGGAAATCACGGAGATCGCTGGAATAAACCACGATTTCGAAAGTCTGGCATTTTCAGGAGTCCGGCCTTGGACAAATACGACCGCATGCTGCTCAGCGCCCTGCTCGAAAATGGCCGCGCGTCCTACGCCGACCTCGCACGCAAAGTGAACCTCTCCGCCCCCGCCGTCGCCGAGCGCGTAGCCAAGCTAGAGGCATCCGGAGTGATTACCGGGTATGAGGCGAAAATCGATCTGTCGAAAATCGGTCTGCCGATCCAGTGCATGATCGAATTGCGCCTGCACCAGAACGGCAGCCAGAAGGTCTACGACGAACTGGTGAAAATCCCGCAACTGACCGAGTGTTTTCGAGTGACGGGCGATCCGTGCGTGATGATGAAGGCTGCGGTGGGGTCGATGACGGAACTTGAAGAGTTGATCAATCGGGTGGCGAAGTTCGGCTTCAGCAAGACGTCGATTGTGTTGTCGAGCGCCATCGAAAAACGCGTGCCGCTCGGCCAGATCGAAGGCAACGGCAAATAGTCCGGATCACCACAAATCCAATGTAGGAGTGAGCCTGCTCGCGATAGCGGAGTATCAGTCGAAACAAATATTGACCGACACACCGCTATCGCGAGCAGGCTCACTCCTACAGGGGTTTTGTGCTGGATTGGGGATCAGCGATAGCGCTGCAGATGTTCGCTGACTTTCGCGGCCGGGACTTTCTGCAGTTTGCACAGCAGGTCATGCGATAGCTCGCTTACACCGTGCTTGTGCCGCAACTCATCCGCCAGATGCGCCATCAGGTTGGCCGCCATCTCGGCATCGGCCATGGCCCGGTGAGCCTGACCTGTATGCGGCAGGCGCGCGAAAGTGGTGAGGGTGCCGAGTTTGTGATTCGGCGCGGCGGGCATCAGTCGGCGAGCCAAAAGTAGAGAGCAGGCAAAATTCTGCAACCGCGTGCGCTTGATCCGCCCCAGCTCAAAGTCCCAGAACTTCTGGTCGAACGATGCGTTGTGTGCGACCAGCGGCGTGCAGCCGACAAACTCATTGACCTCGTTCATCACCTGCTCCGCCGAGGGCGCGGTGCGCAGCATGGCGTTGCTGATGCCGGTCAGTTGTTCGATGAACGCGGGGACGCGGACGCCGGCGTTCATCAGGCTCTGGTAACGCTCGACGATGCGGCCGTTTTCCAGCATGACCACGGCGATTTCCGTGGCGCGACAGTTGCTGTTCGGCGACAGGCCGGTGGTTTCAAAGTCGATGACTGCAATGCGTTCCAAACCGGGTGGTACTCCGTCAAATCAATTCTTTAGAAGCAGCGCGCCTTCGATCGGCACGTAACGGCTGGCGGCGCGGATCAGCGAGTTGGCGGTCAGGCCCGGCACGCCATAGGCTACCGCTTGCACGCCGTGTTTGCTGATGATGCGTTCGAGCAGCATGTCGAAATCACCGTCACCGGAAGCCAGGACGACTTCGTCGACGTGGTCGGCGGCGTCCATGATGTCGAGGGTGATGCCGACGTCCCAGTCACCCTTGGCCGAGCCGTCGCTGCGCTGGATGTAGGGTTTGAGCTTCACGGTGAAACCGAGGTTGCGCAGGATCTGCTGGAACTGCTGCTGCTTGCTGTCGCCGCGGTCGATCGCATAGGCGTAGGCCTCGACGATCTGCCCGTCCTTGCTGATGTCTGCCCACAGCGCGGCGTAGTTGAAGTGACAACCATAGGCCTGACGCACGGTGTAGTAGAGGTTCTGCACGTCGGCGAACACTGCGATTTTTTTCACCGGAGTTCCTGTGGGCGCGCAAGCGCTCGAAGCGGGATCAGGCGCAGGGCCTGAAAAAGGCGCTCAGTATGCCAGCCATCAGGAGGGTTCCGCGAATAATCGGCCCGAAGCCCTCAGGGGCTCCGGACGAATGGTGAGTCAGACGAAGGAATCGTCGTCATCAAAGAACGAGGAGTTGTCGTTGCCGTAGTCGGTGTCGGTGAAGCCGCCCTGGTCGTTGCCAGAGAAGCCATTGTCCGCCACACGCTGATCATCGCCCCAGCCGCTGCTGCTCTGGTCGGCAACCTGCGCAGGTTCTTCCTTGATCACTTCAACGATTTCTTCCGGCTGCTGGTTGTGATGGAACAGACTGCTGATGCCCTGCGCCAGCATCACACCACCGGCCACACCGGCCGCAGTTTTCAAGGCGCCACCGAGGAAGCTGCTGCCCGCCGCCGGAGCGGCTTGTTGCGCATAGTTAGGCGGCGCTGCACCGAAGTTCTGTTGTGGCGCCGGAGCCGCGTAATTCTGCTGCGGCGCCGGTTCGCGCCAGCCGCCAGTCGAGGCAGGAGCGCTCTGGGTCGGCGCCGGACGTGGGCTGCCACCAAAAATGCTCGACAGGAAACCACCGCCGCCGCTCGGCGCGGGTGCGGCACTCTGCGCCTTGGCCGATTGCAGCTCGGCCTGTAATTGCTGGACTTGTTGAGTCAGTTGCTTGTTCTGCTCGTCGAGGCTCTTGAGCGCCGCCTCTTGCACCAGAATCGCCTGGGTCATGAAATAACCTGCCGCTGGCTGGCGGGTCAGGTGTTCCTTGATCCGCGCCTCAGCCTGGGCGTCGCGCGGGGCTGCCTCCGTTTCGGCCTGTTGCAGCCGGGAAAACAGTCCATCGATCAGGGTTTGCTCTTCGCTGTTCATGGCGACCTCGTAGATTGCCGGGGATAACATTGCCCTCGTCCACGTTGGCCGAGGTGCTCTCATGTAATGGAGACGGTGACAAAACGTTTCAATGACCTTTACCGAATGTTTACGTTTGTGTCGCGCCAGCCATCATCGGTTAAAGTGAGCCACTGTTTTCGACCTGCGATACCGACTGATGAATGCCCTCGAAGTACTGCGTGACTCTCTGTATTTTTTCAAACGCCATTTGGGCAGCATCGTGCGGTTGTGCCTGCCGTTGGTGATTTTCGAAGCGTTCCTGCAACAAATTGTCGATCACGCCAGCGGACCGGAAAACATCTCGGCGATCAGTATCGTCGTCGGTCTGCTGGTGTATCCGCTGTACACCGCGGCGCTGATCCTGTTCCTTGATGCGCGCAGCCGTGGCGAGGCGCCGCGCAACCGTGATCTGCTGGCAATGGCTGCCACTCTGTGGCCGCGCTTCGCGTTGCTCACGGCGCTGAATACCTTGCTGATTCTGTTGGGCCTGTCGCTGTATTTCCTGCCGGGCCTGATGTTGATGGTGATGCTCGCGTTCGGCGAATACCTGCTGGTGCTGCGCGGCATGGGGCCTTTGCAGGCGATGAAGGAAAGCCTGCGCCTGACCCGTGGGCATTTCTGGCGGATCCTGCTGTGCATTCTCTGTGTGATGACGCCGCTGTGGTTGCTCAAAGGCGCAACACTGGCGGTGTACCCCGAGCCCCAGAATCCTGTGATCGCCATACTGATCGACAGCGCCCACAGCTTCCTGCAACTGTTCACCAGCGTAGTGTTGTTTCGCCTGTTCATGCTGATCAGCGAATTGCCTGACAAACGTGACAGAGCGGTCTGACAGCTCTGCGCTTGGGCTTCGAGACAGCCGTCAGGTATGCTCGGGGCCACTTTCTGTAACGCTATAAGCCGAGCCATGACCCGTCTACTGCGCTACACCCTGTTGCTTGTTGTGCTCGCCGTCGTGTTGATCGGCGCGCTGATGTTCAGCCTGACCTGGCGCCCCGATGCCCGCGAAACCCTGCCGGTCAGTTGCACGGGAAAGCCACCGACGCTGGTGCCGGGCCAGGCGCTGAAAGTCATGACCTGGAACGTGCAGTACCTGGCCGGCAAACGTTACGTGTTCTGGAATGATCTGGCCCAGGGCAACGATGAAGCGCCGACCCTGGAAGACATGGCCTTCAGCCTCGATGAAGTGACGCGGGTGATCCGCGACGAGCAGCCCGATGTGGTGCTGTTGCAGGAACTCGATGATGGCGCCAAGGCCAGCGACTACCAGGATCAGCTGAAGTTATTGCAGGAACGCGTTGCCGACCTGTATCCGTGCAGCGCCAGCGCGTTTGACTGGAAAGCCGAGTTCGTCCCCGACGCTCATGTTTTCGGCAGTGTCGGGCGACAACTGGCGACCCTGAGCCGCTACCGCATCGAACACGCCGAGCGCCTGCAATTGCCGGTCGCCTCAGCCAACTTCATCAGCCGTCAGTTCCAGCCAAAAGATGCCCTGCTCGCAACCAAGCTGCCCCTGAGCGATGGCGGGCAACTGACCGTTTTCAATACCCATCTGGAGCGTGCCAGGCAACCCGACGACACGTTGCAGGCGCAAGTGAGCGCCGTGGCAAAAGTGCTCGACAAGTACGAAAGTCAGGGCCTGCCGTGGTTGATCGGTGGCGATTTCAATCTGCTGCCGCTGGGTCAATATCGTCGCTTGCCTGCCGAGCAACGCGCGCCATACTCCGCCGACAGCGAACTGCACCTGCTGTGGGACAAGTACCCGATGATCCCGACCAACAACGAAGCTGGCGGCATCGACCGTTCCCGATGGCTGACCCACTACCCTAACGATCCCGGCTTGAATGGTCCGGATCGCACGGTCGACTATCTGATCTACAGCCCGAAGATCAAACGGGTCGAGGCGATGGTGCGGCAGGACGACACCTTGCGCATCTCTGATCATTTACCGGTGATCGCCCGCTTCCTGCTCCCCGCCGCCCCATAATCGAGATAATCCCGTGTAGGAGCAGCCTTCGGCAGTTCCTACCGGAGCACGTTTCAGTGGGCTTTCTCCTGATTGCGTGCAAAACAACCGACAGCAAAACCCGGCGACTGAATGCATCTCCCACCCTCAGGATGTCTGGGCAGACCTCTGCTCGATTTCAATGCCGATAAGCGGACGCTTCATGGCCATCGACACCCACGCGCCGACGGCTGCGATGACGCAGGCGGCAAATCCCAGCAGGAAGGACAGAAAGCTGAGTTCTTGCGCGACGGCCAGAAGTCCGAGCACCGCAGCGGTGGCTTCGGCGGCCCCCCACACACAGGTCTGCACCGCCATCGCGACAGAGCTGCGCCCGCGCCATATCTTCACGGCTTGAGCCTGATACAACGGGCCACAAATCATCTCGCCAATCACGATGAACACCACGACCAGAAACAGAACCGCCTGAGCTTGCGAGGAAATGGTCAACAGCAGGCAACCCGCGCCGATCAACAGGTTTGAGACAATCACCCGCGACAAACGCGACACCCGCTGAAAAAGCGCAGTTACGTAAACCTGGCTGAAAATGATGATGCCGCTGGCGACCAGAAACAGGATGCCCACCAGCTCACTGGAAAAGCGTTCGGTCGCGTAGGTAGGAAACACGTAATAAAACTGCGCATAACCCATCATCGTCAAAAAGTTGATGGCCATGAAGGCAACAACCTTGGGCGAAGCCTCGGGCAGTCCGGCCAAGGAGGCATTACCCGCTGGCTGCAATCCCGCTGACCGGGCCACATGAGGAATCAGCGTGGTGGACGCGGTTGCCATCACGCCTAACAGTAATGGCAAGGCGACAAACCAGTAACCCGCGCCGGCCAGAATCAACGACGCCACAAAGGGCGCAACGCCAGCGCCAGCGTTGGCAGCGACATTTTCGTAGGACAGAACACGTTCATGCTCGGCCTCACCAAAGTACTGAACGATGTAGGAAATCTGGGAAATCGTAGCAATCGAATTCGCGACTCCGAACACTACCACCAGTGCGATCCACAGCAGTGTGTGGGTGATCCCCAGCGCTGCCGTCAGCAACATGCAGCA
Source organism: Pseudomonas sp. Irchel s3f10 (assembly GCF_900187515.1). Lineage (NCBI taxonomy): Bacteria > Pseudomonadati > Pseudomonadota > Gammaproteobacteria > Pseudomonadales > Pseudomonadaceae > Pseudomonas > Pseudomonas sp. Irchel s3f10. The sequence continues at coordinate 27,403 of NZ_FYDZ01000012.1, read as the reverse complement.
CGCGGCGACCGCCACACAGAACAACGCAAGGGCAATTTCCCGCCGTCGGTCAACCTTGTCCAGCATCCCTTGAAAGGCCAATGCGCCAATGCGGTTTGAAACAATGGCGAAGCCGACGACGACGCCGGCAGCACTGGTGCTCAAGCCCACGGTCGAGTTTAACCAGATGGCCATGAACGGGTAGAAACAGCTCCAGGCTGCAGACGAAAGAAACCGCACGAAATAGATCATTGGAATACCGGGCTTCTAGGGCCGCGATCAGTCAGAACGCGCACTTGAGCGATCTCGTCCACGACCACGTCGGCGTAGCCGGTCAGCATGCCGATCCATGCGTAGTCAGACGTACCGATCGGTACGATCAGGCTGCCGACATTGGCGATTGGCGTATGAATGGACGCCAGTGGCGGTATCTCCCAGTCTTGCACGACGGCCTCATGGTCCAGGCAATACCAGTAACTCAAGGTCTGTCGACACTGTTCGACAGGTGAGTAGTGAAGCGTGCCTTCCAGCAACCCCAACGGCAGCAACGCAACCTGTTGCAGCACGGTCGCCGGCGCCAGGTCGTAGGCCAAGGCAATTTGCTCGACGATACTTGCGCCACCCAGACGTCCCATGTTGGCGTCGATCAGATAAGCCGTGGCCGGGGTGGCGATAAATTCGCAATGAAAGAAACCGTTATCGAATTCCGAGCGCTTGATCAGGTCGCACACGGCCGTCTCCATTTTCGAACGCACGGAGGAAGCGATTACCCCATTGGCTGGAAACCGGTTGGCAACTTCAGTGAAACCGACACGATCACGTTTGGACACGCCCAGGAACGTCACCTGCCCGTTCTGGGCAAACCCTTCCATGCTGACGAGATCGCCCACGCAATGCGCCTGAACAATCCAGGTGATGTTTTCAGGATGATCGATTCCACTCTGCAGAATCGCTGACCTGATCACTTCGGCCGGGTCGGTATCCGCCGCGATAGTCAGCAGCATCGTGGCCACCGCACCTGAACCAACCGAGGGTTTCAGCACCACGTCGTTGCCCACACCCGGCGTCAACCAAGGAATGTCGAGGGTTGCATCGGCCAGCGAAACGCAGGACTCGGCCGGAACATGTTCAGGTACCAAACGCCCGACGAATTCCTTGGACGACAATTTGGCAAATACGGCTGGCGGCGCATTGAAACCAAACTCTTCGGCAATCGCCGATACCACGGGAAACAGTTCATCAAAGAAGGTTGTAATGCTGTGAATCCGACCTGCCAATTCTGCATGAGTCTTCAAGTAGGAAGACAAGGCGTCTGCATCACTGAATCCTGGAATGCAGGTGACGCCCTCGAATACAGATTTGGCCGTGCCGTGAAAACCCGATGGGTCAACGGACAGAATCGGCTCGAAACCCACGCTGCGGATCGCATCGCAAACGTACTTGATGGAAACCTTGTTGATTCCAACGATCAAAATATGGCGCATCTTTCATATCCGTCCGTAAAAATGAAAAAAAGATGCTTATTGAGCATCGACAGTGCGTGGGTGATACATCTTGCCGGGGTTGAGGATGTTCGCTGGGTCCAGTGCCGCTTTGATCGCCCGCATGCAGTCGAGCGCCGCGCCGTGCTGGGCCGACATCCATTTCACTTTGCCCTCGCCGACGCCATGCTCACCGCTCACGGTTCCGCCGAACGACAATGCCCGACTCGACAAACGACTGAGGAAGGCCTGAATCGACACGCTTTCGTCTTCACCTTCCTGAAGCATGATCAACAGGTGAAAGTTGCCGTCGCCGACGTGGCCGATCAACGGTGCATCCAGCCCGGAAGCGGCGATGTCTGCCACGGTAGCGCTGATGCAGGCACTCAGGGATGACAGCGGGACACAGACATCCGTGGCCAGCCCCTTGCGCCCTTTGTAATACGCATGAAATGCCCACCAGGCGTCATGCCGGGCCTTCCACAGGGCCGTGCGCTCTTCGAGCCGATGGGAGATTTTCAGTTGGCCGCCAAACTCATGCGCGCAGTCGATAAAGCCTTCAACGCTACTGGCGACGGTTGAGGTGTCACCGTGGAACTCAAGAAACAGATGGGGATTTTCCGGCAAATTCAACGAAGGAGAGTAAGCGTTGCAGGCGCGAACGGCAGTGACATCCAACAGTTCGATGCGTGCGACCGAGAGGCCTTGGCCGAGTGCACTGGCCACCGTTTGCACCGCATCATCGACGGAGGCAAACGAGCAGACGCCAGCGACAATCGCTTCCGGCACCGGATGCAATCTGACGTCCAGCTCGCTGAACAGTCCAAGGGTTCCTTCCGAACCCACGGCAATCGCCAGCAGATCCAGGCCCATGGCGGATTTGGGCGCTCTTGAGCCGATTTGCGCCACCGTTCCGTCAGCCATTACCCAGCGTGCCGCTTTGACATTGGCAGCCATCGTCCCATAGCGCACGGAGTTGGTCCCTGAGGCGCGTGTCGCAGCCATTCCGCCCATCGAAGCATTGGCACCAGGATCGACTGAAAAAAACAGCCCCGTTTCGCGCAAGTGACTGTTCAATTGTTCGCGGGTGACACCCGGCTGAACCGTGGCGGTCATATCGGTCGTATTGATGCCGACAATTGCGTTCATCTCGGAACAGTCGATACAGACGCCGCCCTGCGGCGCGTTGATTTGCCCCTCAAGGGATGAGCGCGCTCCCGCGGCAATGACTGCCACGCCGTATTCGTGGCAGAGCGACACAACCTCAACGATTTCCTGCTCGTTTCGAACCGTGACGACGGCATCGGGCGGGCTTAACTGGACGCCGGGAGGCGCCTGGCAGAATTGTTGCCGGATGCTGTGTTCAAGCCGTAAGCGCTGGCCAAACAACTGACACAGTTTTTCAATTACCTGCGTATTCATTACTCTCGTCCCTGTTTTAACTGATCACTGTCCGATTTGTTTTTATCGGTCGCATTGCGGCGCCATCCCGCGCACTCCTTTGAGCAGTCGACTGACGCAGTTCATCCCACAGGGAGGACGGTGAATACCGTCCTCTCCATAATTACTCTTTATCTTCTTTCGCGGTTCGGGCTGCACGCCCGTCGTATTCGGGACGGCCCGAAACAATCAGGCCGAAGAAGTAAGGCTGAGCACCTGAATCCTCAAGTTGGGTACCTGATTTGTTATGCACTTCAATCAAGGAAAACAGATCGACGAGACGATCCTGAATCTGCTCTATTTCCGCGTCTTTCAGGGTCACCATCGAGCTGTATTTGAAAGAACCTGAAACATCAAAGTATTCACTTTTTTCAGGTTTGAGCAGTGATCGTTCCACCTCATGGCGCAGGAACATATCCTTCAACTTCAATGCGTCAACAGACCTTGGCATCCTCAGCGTGGGCGCATGACGGACAAACGGCTCTTGGGGGGCGTCGCGCTCCTTGGAGACAAGATTCAGAAAAGCTTCGGTCCGTTGATCATAAGCAAGGCCAAGTTGCTGGCAAACCAGCTGCATTTCCGCAACGCCAGCGCTGTCCACCATATAGAGGTAGGTCATCAATGGCAGCAGTTCGAAGTTCTCTTCGAATGCCTTGATCACCTCTTCGGTAATGATGAACTCCCGCTCGTAGCGGCTCAGGCTCAATGCCCGACGCAATATCTTCGAATCATGCTCTCTGAGTTCGATTCTCGAAGAAAGATCGGTGACCTCGACACCTTTGCCAAATAACATTTCATGCACATCGCCCGGCAACAAATCTCTGAAGTAGTGCCAGTAATAATCAAAGCTGGCTTTACTGTCGACATCGATACCCAAGTGATCATGCAATTCTACGGCGGCATCGATGCTCAGGTATTTTCTTCCTGCCTCTACGTCGCGGTAGTAATTAGCCGAGAAAGGAATATTGACATCTTCGAGAAACGTCGAAATCTTCAGATGCCCGGCATCGATCCGCAGCTGCATCAAAAACGCACCAAACGCTCGTTTATTCTCCAAGCGCTTGAGCCTCTGCCGACAGCGTGATAATCACCCGGGTCGTGTTTTTCTTGATTTTCATACTGGAAGTTACCAAGCCTATTTCCTGCGTATTACGCACATGAACTCCCCCACAGGGAATTGACCAGTTTTCGCATTGCCACCAACGAAATCCATGTCCCTTGCTCGTATCCGCTTCCGTACGAATCTCATGACTTGCAGAGCAAAACGCGTTCAGGGCAGCGGTTGCCTGCCTCAAACTGTTTTCATCGAACTCTTCGATAAACTCGTATTGATTTTCCCCCCCGGCGTCACTCAACGGCGAACGTACAGGGTGTGGAATCGAGCGCCCCAGCGTTTCTTCAAGCATGCAGTGGATCAAATGCATGGCTGAATGAATCCGCATCTGATGATATCGCAATGACCAATCAAGGGATGCAGTCGCCTTCTGGCCAACTGCATGGGCGCTCAACAAGGCAAACGCTTCATCGTTGATATTCAGGTAATGCCGGATCTGATCGTCGCGCTTCTTCGTCGCGACGATTTCGAGTTCCGGCAAAGCGAAGCCTGCCTCCGTGACCGGAATGCTCAACACTCCTCGATCCCCGAGCTGACCGCCTCCTTGCGGGTAAAAGACCGTCTGGCCAAGGAGCGCAAAAGGCAGGCCCATGTCGTCGCGCTCAAGCAGATCGACTCGACAATCCAGCTGCTTCAGATACGGGTTTTCGTGAAACAAAGGCAGTGTTTCGCTCATTCTTACCTCGAGTCAGGTCTCTTTCATGGGTGTTGCAAACTGATGCGAAGCGCTTGGGATTTCCGAGCCGCCACAATTCTGTCGAGAACTGTCGGTGTGCAGCTGTTTTCGAAGCACATCACACAATCCAGTCATTTGCATGTCGCTGCCAATCGAGATCCTGAGGCAGTGATCAAGGCCATAATCGGTCAACGGCGCAGTCAGGAAACCTTCACTTGCCAGGCAGGCATGCAACGCCTGGCACTCCTGCGTGTTTTCGAACTCGACAAATACAAAGTTGACGTACTGGCTTCTAGCCGCAATGCCACAGGCATTGAACAGACGGACGATCTTTTGCCCCCACGCGACGCAATGTGCCGCCGTTTTTTCCAGATGCTCGGTGTCCCACAGCGCGTACTCTCCAGCGCGGGCGGAAAACGCGCTGACGTTGTAAGGCGCACGACGCGCTTGCAGCACTGCAATCAGATCAGCACTGGCATAGGCCCATCCCAGCCGTAAACCCGCGAGCCCATAGGCCTTGGAAAACGTTCGCAGGCATATTGCGTTGTTGCGAATATTGACGACCTGCACACCTGGCGAGTTTTCCCGGTCCGGGGCGAACTCTGCGTACGCTTCGTCGATGATGACCGTCGTACTTTCCGGGATGGTGGCAACCAGCCTCAGCAGCTCAGCCGGCGGCAGATAGTCCCCCAGCGGATTGGATGGGTTCACCAGCACCACGACGTCCAGTTTTTGTTGCAGGGCCGTACTCAGCGCAGTTTCGTAACCTTCACCCGCAACCGGAACCATCTCACTGTAGTCAGCGCCCAGTAGTTCGGCCCTGATTTTGTACATTTTGAAACTGTGCTGCTGAGCCACGAGGCGGCTGCCAGGTTTCAACAGACTGCGCAGTGCAATATCGATCAGTTCGTCAGACCCCGCCCCTGGCATCACTCGCGCAGGATCAACATTCCATCGCTCGCCGATGGCCGTGCGAAGCGACTTGTACGTCACCTCCGGGTATTCGCTCAGAAGCGCAGGCATCGATGTGCACAGATGCAGCGCCAGTGCCGATGCACCCAGCGGATTTTCGTTGGCATGCAAGCGAGCATCGGGCATCTCGACGGGCACCGTAGCCTGCCCGGCCAAGACAGGGTTATCACTCGGCGAACTCATCGGCCATGCCCCCCGAGAACCTGCGCTACGAGACTTTCCAGATACCCGGTCAGAGCGATATCACGATCGAGATAAGGGATCAGCTCGCGCACCTGTGCATGCCACGCACGTCCGCGCGGACTCAGCTTGGCGCTACCGCGAATGTCTGCTGCCTGAGCTGCACAGATCAGTTCGAAGGCGATGACATAGCGCGTGTTCTGCAGCACTTCAGCCACACGACGCGCGGCAATAAGGCCGAAGGAAACCACGTCCTGAAAGTCAGCCGTGGTGGTCAGCGTCTGGATCGAAACCGGTGTGGCCAGCGAACGGTTTTCTGCAGTCAGGGAAGCCGACATGAATTGGCCGCCCATGAGGCCAAAACGCAGACCGCCATTTTCTGCACAGAGGAAAGACGGCAGACCGTTGCTGTTGGCTTTCGTCAGGAAACGATCTATTCGACGGTCGGCAAGGTTACACATCGTGATCATCGAAATCGTCAGATAATCCATGGCCGAAGCGATGTACTGCCCATGGAAATGGCCATTGTGGAACACCTCGCCATTCTCCGGCGTGACCAGCGGATTATCGTTGGACGAGTTCAGTTCATTGGCCACTATCCGCTCGACGAACTCGATGGTTTCCAGTACCGGCCCCAGAATCTGCGGTGTGCAGCGAATCGAGTAGGCATCCTCGATGGGCATGGCTTCCTGGCGAACTGCGTCGGTGCGCAATGCACTCAGCTGCGATGAGAGCTCAATGTCATCGATCGCCAGTTCCGAACCTTGCAGATCGTCCCAGATTGTCTCGGCGATTTTCTGCTGGCCCAGATGCGGTTTCAACTTGTGGACGTCAGGGTGAAATGGACGTACTCGGGCCTGCAGTGACTCGAAAGAGAACGCCGAGATCGAGATGTATTGTTCAAGAAGCTGACGCGCCTCGACCACGTTCATCGCCGCGACAGCGACCATGCAGGACGTGCCATTGATCAGCGCCAGTCCTTCCTTGTAGCTCAAGTGCAACGGTTTCAGCTGCAACTGTTCAAGCGCCTGCGCCGCCGGAACGCGCACGCCATGGAGGTAAGCGTAGCCGTCACCGGTCAACATCCGCGCAACAGCCGCCAACGGTCCCAGATCACCGCTGGTGCCCAGGGAACCTTTGCTGGGAATCTCAGGAATCAGCCCGGCGTTGTAAATGGCAATGTATCGATCAAAGTTCTCCAGCGAGATCGCCGAGTTACCACGGGACAAAGAAACAATTCGTGCGAACATCGTGGCGCGGGCGACGCTGTCGGGGAAGCGCTCACCAACGTTCGTCGATACACCTTGAATAAGGTTGGATTGCAGCTCATGGGCTTTCTCGAGCGGCACAAGGTGATCCACGAACCCGCCCATGCCGGTGTTGACGCCGTAAATGACCGCCCCTTGCGCAACCAGATTTTCCAGCGCCTCTCTCGAGGCCTGGACGCGCTGTCGCGTGGCTTGCGAAGCGACCACGGTTTTCCCCGGTTGGGCAAACGCGATCAGGTCCTTGAGGCATACGTCGACTCCGGGAGTCAGTACAAACGTGCTATCGGAGGCGAAATCCCTTTCCTGAATTGTCATTTTTTCATCCTTGAACGGCGTATGACTGGTCACCGGCCCAATTGCCGATGATCACGTTGATGGTTCGGTTACCCGAGAATGCACGTCGTCCGTGCGCATACTGCAAATTATCGAGCAGAAGGATGTCGCCCTCGCCCAAATCGATATCCTGTTCCAGCCCGCGCACGGCGTGGAAAAGCGCCAGGGTCAGATCTTCCGGGAGCGGTTCACCGTCACCGAAGCACATGGCCTCCAGCAGTAGCGGGTTTTCGCGTTGCGCCGTCATCAATTCACGGGCGTCCTGCTCCCGACCGTCGATAAGCGCCCACTCGATCATGGCTGCCGCCCCCCAGAAATGCGCTTGATTGCTCCAGATTTTTGCGCTGGTCAGGGGATGTGCACGCATCGGGGAAATACAGTCCTGCCAGAGGATCAGGTCCGCGCCATTCCACTCGAAGTCCCATCCCCGGGCGCGGCAATGCATCTCGGCTTCAGCCTGACGGTGGGTCGAGAAAGTTTCCTGCCAACTCTTTTTCACGCCGGGCTTGAGACCGACCCGGTCTTCACTGGGTAACGTTCTACGTAATTTCAGGCCGCGCTCCGTCAGTCGTTGCAACATTGCCGGATCCACCAGACGTTCGAGTTTGCGCATGTCACCGATGACAGACTCGCCGCCCTTTCCAGCAGGCTCAACGCATACGAATGCGATGATCTCGGGAGGGCTTTTTACGTAGGCCATTTCCTGGTGAAGGATGACGGACCAGTCTGGCGGTGTGCGGGTCGCTTCCATCACCTTGCCCTGAATAGTCGAGCGCGGTGAGCTTCCACCCACGTAATCACGGGTTTCAAAGCCAAGTGCAGCAATGGCTGCCTCAAACACGCCGGGATCCCTGCACTGCCTGGCGGAGCGAATGAGCACCGCGCCGTCATCGAGCAACCGCGCACGAATGTCATCCGCGGCCTGCGAAAAAAAGTGCTTCGGATCAGCGTGTCCGCTGGTGACGAAATCAAATGGTGCTGTTGAATTGCTGCCCTTCACCTTCTCACTCCTTACGTCCCTGTAATCGTCGGCATGTCCTTCTGCGGTGCATTAGATATCACCCCCTATTTACAAATTCAACAGATAGAAATATGTTTCTTCCGATAGATTTAATGCGCTCTGTCCCGCAGCCACGCTGGTTCAAGGCCGCGAAAAAAAGCCAACCGATTGATATTCATGAGAAATAATTTCAAGGACGAGATGCACGAATGATCACGGAAAAAGAAGTCCTTCAGCGCGCACAGCGGCTTCATCACTGCGGCGCATTCAACCGCGAAAGCCTCCCGGCAAGTTTTCTCAGCAAAATTCAGGCGAGCCCATTCCAATGAGCGGACCCGAAGCGCGCTCAGGCGTACTGAAACGCGGCCTGAAAAATCGACATATCCAATTGATCGCGCTGGGTGGCGCTGTGGGAACCGGGCTGTTTCTGGGTTCGGCGGGCGCACTCAAATCTGCTGGTCCGTCAATGATCCTCGGTTACGCGATTTGCGGTTTCGTCGCTTTCCTGATCATGCGGCAGTTGGGTGAAATGATCGTTGAAGAACCCGTCGCAGGCTCGTTCAGCCACTTCGCCCATAAGTATTGGGGCGGATTCGCCGGATTTCTGTCGGGATGGAATTGCTGGATGTTGTACACCCTGGTGGGCATGTCCGAACTGACTGCCGTCGGCAAATATGTGCATTACTGGTGGCCCGATATTCCGACCTGGGTGTCGGCCGCAGTCTTTTTTGTACTGATCAATGCCCTCAACCTGATCAACGTGAAAATATTCGGTGAGGCCGAATTCTGGTTCGCCATCATCAAGGTCCTGGCAGTGATCGGCATGATCGCCATGGGCAGCTATCTGCTGGTCAGCGGCCACGGTGGCCCGCAAGCGAAGGTCAGCAACCTGTGGGAACACGGCGGATTTTTCCCACATGGACTCGGCGGACTGGCGATGTCCATGGCGGTCATCATGCTGTCCTTCGGTGGTCTGGAAATGCTCGGTTTCACCGCGGCCGAAGCCGATAAACCGCAGACCGTGATTCCCAAAGCGATCAACCAGGTGATTTATCGCATTCTGATTTTCTACGTCGGCGTACTTGTCGTGCTGCTGTCGCTGATGCCGTGGGACAGTCTGGTCATCTCACTCAATGCAGCTGGAGACACCTACAGCGCCAGTCCTTTCGTTATGGTGTCGTCGATGCTCGACAGCGCCACCGCGGCGCACATTCTCAATTTTGTAGTGCTGACCGCTGCGCTGTCGGTCTATAACAGCGGTACTTATTGCAACAGCCGCCTATTACTGTGCCTGGCCGAGCAAGGTGATGCTCCGCAAAGCCTGACCAGGATCGACCGGCGCGGCGTCCCCGTACGCTCGATTCTTGCGTCTGCCGCTGTGACCCTGTTTGCCGTGCTGATGAACTACGTAATCCCGCAATATGCGTTGGAGCTGCTGCTGTCACTGGTGGTTGCGACGCTGGTGATCAATTGGGTGATGATCAGCCTTTCCCACTTCAAGTTTCGCCAACATCTGAACAGGGCCGGGCGCAAGCCATTATTCAAAGCACTCTGGTACCCCTACGGTAACTATGTGTGCCTTGCATTCCTGGCCTTCATCCTCGGCGTCATGCTGCTCGACCCCGTCATTCGCATCGCGGTGTACGCGATTCCCCTGTGGATCGGATTGATGTGGTTTTGTCATGGCATCAAGCATCGACGCACTGCTGCGCAGGGCCTCTACGGGGAAACCTGAACCACTGAGCGCCCCCACCGATCAAGTCGCGCCGGTAGCTCTACTTGCGCGGCTTGATCCGCGCAGTCGCCTCGGCCACCAACGGATCATCCGGCCAATAATGCTTCGGATAGCGCCCCTTCAAATCCTTCTTCACCTCGGCATAGGTGCTGCGCCAGAAGTTGGCCAGATCCTGCGTCACCTGCACCGGCCGCCGCGCAGGCGATAGCAGATGCAATTTGACCACCTGCCGCCCGCCGGCAATCCGCGGCGTATCCGCCAGCCCGAACAATTCCTGCAAACGCACCGCGAGAATAGGTGGAAACTCGCTGTAATCCAGACGAATCGACGACCCCGACGGCACGCTCAAATGATGCGGCGCCAGCTCATCGAGCTTTTGCGGCAACGGCCAGGGCAGCAGATTGCGTACGATGCTCGACAGGTCCAGGCTGGCAAAATGGCTGAGCCGTGAGACCTTGCCCAGATAGGGCATCAGCCAGTCTTCGAGGGTGTCCAGCAACGTCGCGTCGCTTACATCCGGCCACTGACTGTCATCCTGATGGTTCAATTCCAACTGCCGCAACAACGCCACCCGCGCCTGCCACTGACGCAGTTCCGGCGTCCACGGCAGCAGCTCCAGACCTTTGCGCCGCACCAGATTGACCAGCGCCTGACTGCGCGCATTTTCATCGAGGCCGGTCAACGGCTCACGACTGAGGATCAACTCGCCGACCTTGCGCTGACGCTCGGCGCGCAGCACGCCTTCGCGCTCATCCCAATCCAGTTGATCGACGTTGCGCACCTGTTCGGCCAGCACCGAATCGAACAGCGCCGGATCGAAATCCGCTGCCAGATAAATCCGTTCTTCGCGCTGGCCCTGACGGCTGCCAAGATCAGCGATGACGATCCACGGCTCTTTCATCAGGCTGTCAGCTTCGGCGAACAGCGCCGCACGACCGTTGGCCAGACGATATTCGGCGCCGCCGGCTCGCCGCTGTTGCGCGACGCGATCCGGATAGGCCAGCGCCAGCAAGGCACCGAGCCAGCGCGGATGATCGGGATCGCTGACCGGCTCGCAGGCCTTGCCACGCAGATAACAGCGATATTGCCGCGCCAGTTGCTTAGCGCGCTGCACCCCGCCCTGCGCACCACGGGCGGCACGCTCTTCGCCAGAAAGCAGCACCAGCCGACTGTGCAGATCCGCCCCGGCGCCACGCAAGATATCCCGCTCGCCGAGCAACGCGGCGACGTCGCACGCCATGTTCGCCAGACCCAACGCCTGCCCCCGCAGCAACAAATGACCGATGCGCGGATGCGCCGGCAATTCAGCCATGGCCTGACCGTGCGTGGTCAGAGACTCGCCTTCCAGCGCGCCAAGTCGCTGCAACAGATCCTGCGCCTGTGCATAAGCCGCCGCCGGTGGAACATCCAGCCAGACCAGTTCGCCCGGCGTGACACCCCAGCGCCCCAGTTGCAGGGCGAGGCTGGCGAGATCCGCCGAAAGAATTTCCGCACTGCCATACGCCGCCAGTTGTTCGTGCTGATCCTGCGACCACAAGCGATAGCAAACGCCCGGCTCGAGTCGCCCTGCCCGGCCCGCACGCTGGGTGGCGCTGGCCTTGGAAATCCGCTGAGTATCGAGGCGCGTCATGCCGCTGCCCGGATCGAAACGCGGCACCCGCGCCAGCCCGGCATCAATGACTACGCGCACGCCGTTGATGGTCAGACTGGTCTCGGCGATGTTGGTCGCCAGCACCACTTTGCGCTGACCGGCCGGGGCCGGATCGATCGCCGCACGTTGTGCGTTGAGGTCGAGTTCACCGTGCAACGGGCACAGCAACACATCGCCGCGCTCACCAATGGCGTCGGCCAATTGTTGATGCACACGACGGATTTCCGCCTGCCCCGGCAGGAACACCAACACACTGCCGGTTTCATCGTGCAGCGCTTCAAGCACGGTTTGCGTGACACGTTGGTCGATGTATTCACCGGGCTGAAGCGGCCGGCCCCAGCGCATCGTCACCGGATACATGCGGCCTTCGCTGCGCAGGATCGGCGCATCATCGAGCAACCCGGCCAGACGCTCGCCTTCCAGCGTGGCCGACATCAACAAAATCTTCAGCGGCTGTTCAGCTCGGAACAGCTCGCGACCGTTCAAACTGAGCGCCAGCGCCAGATCGGCGTCGAGGCTGCGTTCGTGGAATTCGTCGAAGATCAACAAGCCGACGCCTTCCAGCGCCGGGTCGTCCTGCAAGCGGCGGGTGAGAATGCCTTCAGTGACCACTTCAATGCGCGTATTGGGGCCGACCTTGCTGTCGAGACGAATGCGGTAACCAACGGTTTCACCGACCTTCTCGCCCAGCTCGCTGGCCAGACGTTCCGCCGCTGCGCGCGCGGCGAGACGGCGTGGTTCAAGCATCAGAATGGTCTGCCCGGCCAGCCACGCTTCATTGAGCAAGGCCAAGGGCACGCGGGTGGTTTTACCGGCGCCGGGCGGTGCTTCGAGCACGGCTTCGTGGCGCGTCGCCAAGGCTTCACGCAGGGCGGGTAAAACTTCGTCGATCGGCAAAGAAATCATGCTGGCTCCCCAGGGCGTGCCCACAGTAAATTGCGAGTCGCGTTAAAGCTGTGAGCGTGCCAGGCAAGGCGCGGGACGCAGGTAAGGGTCGTTTCCTTGCCAAGTCCCGCAACGCAGCATGGCGCGCTCACAGCTTTAGCCCGGAGGGCCGAACCCCGATAGGATTCATTAGCCTTCACGCGGTGTCGATCTGGAGAAAACAACTTCAATCCTCAACGTATTTCGGTAGGGGTGAGACGAGGCCGCAATTTACTGTGGGCACGCCCTGCCAGCCGCGAGTATAACGGCGAACTGCTTGGCGTTCGTCAGGGTCTTAACTTCACAAGACGAAGCTTCGTTATCAGATGACTCAGGAGATTTCCCCATGCGCTTACCTTTTCGCCTGATCGGCGGTGTACTGGTCGCCACCCTGCTCACGCAAATCACCGCGTGCGGTTCGATTTTCTACCCGGACCGGCGCGGTCAGATCGACGGCAAGATCGACCCGGCGATTGCTGTGCTCGATGCCGTGGGCCTGCTGTTCTACATCATTCCCGGCCTGATCGCGTTTGCTGTCGACTTTGCCACCGGCGCGATCTATTTCGAACCGGGCCACACCGCGCAGATCGACCCGGCCAAACTCAAGCAAGCCATCGGCCCGGACGGTCAGGTCGATAATCACAAGCTGCAGGCTATTCTCGAAAGCGAGTTGGGCAGAGATTTCCCACTGGACGATCCGCGCCTGATTCAACACAAGGGCAGCACTCAACAATTGGCGATGTTCGGCCTGCAACCCGCCGCTTAAAAAGGACGTTCAATGACCTCCAGCCCCGAACACGCTCGCCTGCTACGGCTGGCGACCCGCGCCTCGGTGGCGGTCGCGTGCACGCTGATCGTCGCCAAAGCCATCGCCTGGTGGCTGAGCGGTTCAGTGAGCATGCTTGCCGGCCTCACCGACTCGGCGCTGGATGGCGTCACTTCGCTGCTCAATCTGCTGGCGGTGCATTACGCGCTGCGCCCGGCCGATGACGATCACCGTTATGGCCACGGCAAGGCGGAATCGCTGGCGGGGATGGCGCAGGCGTTGTTCATTGGCGGCAGTGCGGTGTTGATCGCGTTTCAGGCGTTCGAACGGTTGAAGACGCCAGAGCCGATCGGCGCACCGTGGCTGAGCATCGGTGTGATTGTGTTTTCGTTGCTGCTGACGGCGGCGCTGCTGGTGTTGCAGCATCGGGTGATCAAGCAGACCGGCTCCAACGCCGTGCGCGCGGACTCGCTGCACTATCGCTCGGACATGCTGCTCAACGGCAGCATTCTGCTTGCGCTGATCCTCGCCGGGTTTGGTTTTGAGCAACTGGATGCGTGGTTCGGTCTGGGCATTGCGGCCTATATCCTGTGGAGTGCAATCCAGATCGCCCGGGAAAGTTTTTCGGTGTTGATGGATGAGGAACTGCCAACCGACGTCAGCCAGCACATGCTCGAACTGGCGTGCAGTGTGCCCGGCGTGTTGGGCGCGCATGACTTGCGCACGCGAATCTCCGGCAACCACTGGTTCGTGCAGTTGCACCTGGAATTACCGGGGGAATTGACCTTGTCGGTGGCGCACGGCATCAGCGACCAAGCCGCCGATGCCATTCACAAAGCCTACCCGCGAGCCGAAGTGCTGGTGCACGCCGACCCGATAAAAGCAGCTACAAGTCGCGAGCCGCAAGCTTCAAGCTTGTAGCTCGACACTTGCCGCTCGCAGCTGCTTCTATCTGACCTGATAACCGCGACTGCTCAGGCAATTACCCTGAGCCTGCCGGTAGGCCTGAACCACCTCGGGCGCTGGCTGATAGGTCGCGGTGCGCGGGTCGAAACCGCTTTGCTGCACCGCATACTGATAGCACTGGTAACCGTCCTGCTGTACCTGCTCCGGCGACTGGCCGTTGGCCGGGTACGCTTCAACGTCATAGCCTTGAGACTGCGGTTGCGGCTGCTGCTGAACCGGCGGTTCGACCACCACGTAATCCTGCGTCGCTTCCTGATAGGCATAGTAGGAACCAGCGGCGAGGAACAGCAGCGAACCACCGATCCACACTTCACGGGCGTAATCCGGCAAATACTGGATGCGGATCCCGCGCGGCGGTTGCACAACGATGTAGCGCGGGCCTTGCGGGCGATACCAGTAACCGCCGGAAAAGAAGTAATCCTGCCCGCGATACGGCACGCGGTAATCGCGATCCGGGAAGCGGTCGATCACGTGCCCCGGCCGGTATTGCGGGCCAGGCCCCCAACCGTTGCCGTGACCGTCCGGACGGCCCGGCCAGCGATTGTCGTTGGGCCGATTGTTGGTCTGCCAATGCTGGTTGTTGTAGCCGTTCTGCGGGCGCTCGTCGCGGTAGTAACCCTGACGCGGTTCCTGGGTCTGGCGCACGGCGTCGGGCCGTGGCTGGATCGGCAGGCTGTTGGCCGGCAGTTGCGGCGGCGGTGGCGGTTGGCGCACCGGATTGGGATTGTAGGCCGGGCGATTCTGATCGCGGTTCTGCCACTGGCCATTGTTGTTGCCGTTGTGCTCGAACTGGCGGCTGTTGTCGCCACGAATGATCTCGTTGTTCTGTGGACGCGGTTGATTCTGTTGCGGCTGATTCTGCGATGGATTGTTCTGCGGGCGCGGCTGATTGTTGCCGCCACGGCCCTGATTGTTGCCCTGATGATCCTGGCCGTGGCCTCCGCCATCCGGGCCGCGATTCTGTGGCTCATCGGCAAGCGCTTGCACACTGACACTCACACACAGCAAACCAACACCAGCCAGACGCCAGATGCGCGAATTCATGCTTTTTCTCACTGCGGGGCCTGCAAATGTAAGAGGACTTGTCACTAAGACCGGGAATACACACACCGGGTTCTGCAACAGGTTATCAGTCGCGCAACTTATTTATTGAGCGCCCGACATGAAATCGCAGGCAAGAAAAAAGGGAGACCCGTCGGCCTCCCTTCTAGAGAACTTCGTCCTGGCTCGACGCTTTTGACGTCGGCTCACCTCACGCCGTCTTCTGGACAGTGTGCAGCTCGGGGGCCGGCACAACCCCGGTGGGGGTGGCGGCCGCGGCAGGCCGGATAGGGCGGGCCGCGTGGACTGTGTTACCGAGCAGTGATTCTGGTGATAAGGATAGGCCTGAGGCGGCGACAGAGGATTGCGAAGATTGCTGAAATAAACACCACTTGCGCAATTTTTAACCCTGGATAGATAATCTGCCGCAATAGTTACAACCAAGGACAGATTGATGAGCAAACTCGACCGTTACGACCTGAGTATTTTGGCGGAATTGCAGCGCGACGCCCGCATCTCCAACCAGGAGCTGGCCGAGCGCATCGGTCTGTCACCCTCGCCTTGCTCGCGCCGGGTCAAGCAACTGGAAGACGACGGTTATATATCGCGTCAGGTCGCGTTGCTCGATCGCAAGATGCTCGGGCTGAGCCTGACTGCGTATGTGTTGATCGGCATGGACCGGCATACGCCGGAGCGTTTCGAAAACTTCGAGGCGGCGATTCGCACGTTGCCGCAGGTGCTGGAGTGCAGCCTGGTGACGGGCGTGGATGCGGATTACCAGTTGAAAGTGGTGGTGCCGGATATGGATCACTATCAGAAGCTGTTGCTGGGGCACCTCACCCGGATTGAAGGGGTGACCAGTGTGCGGTCGAGTTTTGTGCTGAATCAGGTGCTCAACAGCACGGAACTGCCCTTGACTCACCTGCGCAGCTGATCAAAAGCCCCTCACCCCAGCCCTCTCCCAAAGGGAGAGGGGGCCGACCGAGGTGTCTGCTGTCATACATCGACCTGAAAGATTGAGTCGATTATGGATTCACAACTTCTGGATCAAGTCGGTGTAGTTCTCAAGCATCCCCCGGTCAGTCCCCTCTCCCTCCGGGAGAGGGCTAGGGTGAGGGCAACAGTTCCGGATCAGACCCAGATCAATGCCACCCCACACACCTTGGCGTATACTCGCCGCGCCCTTTTAGCCCCATGCGCGCCGGAGAAACCCAATGGATCCAGCACTATTAGAAGAATGGATGATGACCGGTCTGGTCAGCATCCTGATCATTTTCATGGGTTTCATCGTCTGGGATCTGGCGAAGAAGTCCAAGGCCGGGCGCTTTGGCTCGTTCATTCTGTTTTTCGTGCTGGGCCTGGGCGTGGCCGCGTTCATCATCAAGAGTGTGGTGATCGGCCTGATCGAATCCGGCGCTCTATAAGCGCGCCGGCACTTCCTTCCACTGGCCCTGATCAAGTCCTTCGATCGTCCAGTCGCCAATCTTCACCCGCACCAGCCGCAACGTCGGCAGCCCGACCGCCGCCGTCATGCGCCGTACCTGACGATTGCGTCCTTCGCGAATCACCAACTCCAGCCACGACGTCGGTATGGTCGCACGAAAGCGTACCGGCGGATTGCGCGGCCACAGCTCAGGCTCATCCAGTTGCCGCGCTTCGGCGGGCAAGGTCATGCCGTCGTTCAGCTCTACACCTTCGCGCAAGCGCTGCAACTGCTCGGCCGTCGGCACGCCTTCGACCTGCACCCAATAGGTCTTCGCCAGTTTGTGTTTCGGATCGGCGATACGTGCCTGCAACTGCCCGTCATTGGTCAGCAGCAACAAGCCTTCGCTGTCGCGATCCAGGCGTCCGGCCGGGTAAATACCGGGCACATCAATGAAATCCTTGAGCGTCGCCCGCCCTTCGCCGTCGCTGAATTGCGTCAGCACATCGAACGGTTTGTTAAACAGGATCAGTTTCGGTTCGGCCGGTGGTGCCTTGGCAACACGGCGCGGGGAAGCAGACGGAGGCTTCGCGCCGGGGCGGCGGGAAGGTGGACGCGGGGGACGGGACATGGCGAAAAGAACATCTAACGGTCAGGGCTGCCAATGCTAGTAGCCTGACCGTTAAATGGCCATCAACAAATCAGCGGAACGGCGGTTCGTCGAAGCTGCGCAGTTTGCGCGAGTGCAGCGAGTTGAGTTCGGTGCGCAGCAGGTCCACCGCTTCGATGCCGATCTTCAAGTGCTGACTGACCGCGCGTTCATAGAAGGCGTTGGCCGAACCCGGCAGCTTGATTTCACTGTGCAGCGGTTTGTCCGAAACGCACAGCAACGTGCCGTACGGCACCCGCAAGCGATAACCCTGCGCGGCAATCGTGCCGCTTTCCATGTCCACCGCCACCGCGCGGGACAGGTTGATCAACGGCCGTTCCTGCGCCCAACGCAATTCCCAGTTACGGTCGTCGTAGGTCAGCACGGTGCCGGTGCGCAGGCGTTTTTTCAGGTCGTCGCCCTTCTCGCCGGTGACATTCGCCGCTGCTTGCTGCAGCGCCATTTGCACCTCGGCCAACGCCGGGATCGGAATGTTCGGCGGCACCACACGGTCGAGAATGCCGTCGCGACGCATGTAAGCGTGAGCCAGCACGTAGTCGCCAATGGTCTGCGACTGACGCAAACCGCCGCAGTGACCGATCATCAGCCAGCAATGCGGACGCAGCACCGCCAGGTGGTCGGTGATGTTCTTGGCGTTGGACGGACCGACGCCGATGTTCACCAAGGTCACGCCGTGGCCATCTTTGGCGATCAGGTGATAGGCCGGCATCTGGTAACGGTGCCAGACCACACCGGCAGCAATCGCCGACGCCTCGCCGTGATCCATGCCTTTCTCGATGATCACGTTACCCGGCAACACCATGCGCACGAAACGCGGGTCGCTGCGCAATTGCTCCAGACCATGGACGATGAACTGGTCGACGTAGCGGTGATAGTTGGTCAGCAGAATCCACGGCTGCACATGGCGCCAGTCGCTGCCGGTGTAATGCACCAGACGCCGCAGCGAGAAGTCCACGCGCGCCGCGTCGAACAAGGCCAGCGGCAGCGGATCGGTGTTTTCCCAATCGTACAGGCCGTCGGCGATGCCATCGGTGGCGGCGGACAGATCGGTACTCGGAAAGACCCGCGCCAGCACGGCAGCGGTGACGCCGGAGCCGGCCAGTTCATCGCCCTGCTCGACCACATACGGATACGGAATGTTCTGCTGGCTGACGCCGACTTCCACGGTCACCGTGAAGTCGTGCATCAACGGCACAAGTTGTTCGAGCAGGTATTTGCGGAACGCCGCCGGGTGGGTGACGGTGACGCTGTAAGTGCCTGGCAGTTGCACCTTGGCGTAAGCGCGGGTGGTCTGCGGGACTTCGCCCTGGCAGTGATAGGTCAGACGCAGTTCGGGATAACGAAACAGAGCACGCTGCGCAGCGTCGGGCTCGACGCGATCCTTGAGGTAACGCTTGAGCGCCGAGTTCAGCGCAGTGGTGGCCCGCTCATGCAGCTCGGCCAGACGGTCCACGGCTTGTTCGGCGGTTTGAACGACAATAAACGCTTCGGTCACGATCAGCTTCCTGTGTTCTGACTTGCAGAGCTTCATCTTGCCTGCATCGTGGCGTCACGGGAACAGTGGCGTTGTGGGTGTACCCAAATCTTTAAATCAATGAAGATCACCTGTGGGAGCGAGCCTGCTCGCGAATGCGGTGGGTCATTCAATAAAAATGTCGACTGATACACCGCTATCGCGAGCAGGCTCACTCCTACAAGGGATTTGTGGTGGGTCAGAGAATCTGTGGCGTTGCGCGGGCGACGATGGCTTCGACGTCCAGCCCACGCGGCAAGGCGCCGTACACGCGACCAGCACCGCTCAATCGGCTGGCAATGAACGCATCGCTGACCACCGAGTTGCCGGCTTCCAGCAACAGCTTGGCCTGCAATCCGAGCGCGATGTCCTCAGTCAACTGCCGTGCCCGATACTGAATGTCGCTGGTATCCTTGAACTGCGCCTGCAATTGCTGAATATGCGCGGCCAGCCGTTTGTCACCATGCCCATCGCCTAGCTCACTGAACAACACGTCCAGCACACCCGGCTCTTTCGACAACGCGCGCAGCACGTCCAGGCACTGCACATTCCCGGAACCTTCCCACGTCGAGTTCACCGGCGCCTCGCGGTACAGACGCGGCAGAATGCTCTCTTCGACATACCCGGCACCGCCCATGCATTCCGCTGCTTCGTTGATCATCCCCGGCGCGCGCTTACAGATCCAATACTTGCCCACCGCCGTCACCAGCCGCGCAAATTGCGCTTCGTGGCGATCATCCAGATGATCCAGCGCCTTGCCCATGCGCAAACTCAGCGCCAGCGCGGCTTCGCTTTCCAGCGCCAGATCGGCCAGCACGTTCTGCATCAATGGCTGTTCGCTGAGCAGTTTGCCGCCGACCTTGCGATGCGCGCAGTGGTGGCTGGCCTGGGTCAGCGCCTGACGCATCAGTGAACTGGAACCGACCATGCAATCGAATCGGGTCATCGCCACCATCTCGATGATGGTCGGCACGCCGCGCCCTTCTTCCCCGACCATCCACGCCAGCGCGCCACGAAACTCCACTTCACTGGAAGCGTTGGACTGGTTGCCGAGTTTGTTTTTCAGACGCTGGATATAGAACTGATTGCGCGTGTCGTCCGGGCGATGACGGGGCAGCAGGAAGCAGCTCAAACCCTTGTCGGTCTGCGCCAGCGTGAGAAACGCATCGCACATCGGCGCCGAGCAGAACCACTTGTGCCCGACCAGTTCATAGGCCTGCCCCGGACCACTGGCGCCGACCGGGTAAGCCTTGGTGGTGTTGGCGCGCACGTCGGTGCCGCCCTGTTTCTCGGTCATGGCCATGCCGATGGTCACGCCGGCCTTGTGCGCCATGCCGACGTTACGCGGATCGTATTCGCTGGCGAGGACTTTCGGCAGCCATTGCTCAGCGATGTTCGGTTGCAAACGCAGGGCCGGCACGCTGGCGAAGGTCATGGTCAACGGGCAACCGCTGCCCGCTTCGGCCTGGCTGTGCAGATAAGTCATCGAGGCGCGGGCGACATGGGCGCCATCCTGTGGATGCGCCCACGGCAATGACGTCAGTCCGTGTTCGATCGCCGTGCGCATCAGCTCGTGATAAGCCGGGTGAAACTCCACCAGATCGATGCGATGGCCGTAACGGTCATGGCTGGCGAACGTTGGTTTGTTCTGGTTGGCAAGGAAGCCGGCTTCCATCAACGGACCACCGGCGAGCGCGCCGTAGGCATCGATCCGCGACTCCGCCCACCCGGCACCAAAGCGCCGCGACCATTCCTGCAGCGGCAGGTCGATGCGGTACAGGTTGGTGCCGTCCAGCGACGGTGGCTGGTTGGTGACTTCGTGGGTTTCGGCGAACTGATGCAGGTTCATGACAGGCTCCTTGAATCAACCGGAGCGGTCAGTTAAGCACCGCCCCCAGACTGATCAAAGTGTCATACGCGCCGAATTGGCGGCGCTTTTACCCTATCAACAGGACAGCACCCGACGCTCCAGTGCGGATTGCAGTTCCTCGAATTTCACCGGTTTGTTCAGGTAATCGACCGGGGCTCCCGTGGTGCAAAGCTCTCGGTCGGCGGTCAGTGCGAGCATGAACACCGGCAAATTCGTGCAGCCCGGCAAGGCGTGAATCTGGCAGCACAACGATGCGCCATCGTGAGCGGGTAGCTGACAATCGATCAGCACTGCGTCGAAGGTCTCTCGTTGCAAGCAATCCAATGCCGCCGCGCCGTTGTCGGCGGTACGCACGCGAAAACCGAGCTTGAGCAACATGCCGCGCATCACCAGTTGATTGACACTGTTGTCGTCCACCAGCAGCACCGTGCAATCCTGTGGTGCACGCACGCAATCGCGCGAAGGCGCGCAGATCGGCGCAGTTTCGACCACTGGCAGTTCAAACTCGACGTCCAGTTGGAAGCGACTGCCACGCCCGGGCTCCGAGCGATGTGTGAGCTTGCCACCGAGCAACTCGACCAACTGCCGGCAAATCGCCAGACCAACGCCCAGGCCGCCGTATTCGCGGGTCATCGAACCGTCGAGCTGGAAGAAGCGCTGGTACATCGTCGCTTCGCCCAGATCGGTAAAACCGATACCGGTGTCGATCACCGCAAACGACAGCGCCAGACGATTATCCGTCGACGGCTTACCAGTAACCCGCAATGCCAGCCCACCCACGCGGGTGAACTTGATCGCGTTATCCAGAAGACACTCCAGACATTGCGCGAGCTTGGCGCTGTCGCCGTGCAGGCGATCCGGCAGGGTTGGCAGCACATCGACCTTGAAGTCCAGCGACTTGCTCGCTGCATTGCCGTCGAACTGCACGCGCAACGCTTCAACTACTGCGCGCAGACTGAAGCTGCCCGGCGAGGCCTTGAGTTTTCCGGCCTGCAACTCGGTGAGGGTGAGAATGCCGTTGACCATGCGCATCATGTCGCGGGCAGATCCTGCGGCGGTTTGCTGATACTGCTCCAGCTCCGGATCCAGCTCGACGGTCTGCATCAGCTCCAGCGAACCGATCACACCGTTCATCGGCGTGCGCAGTTCGTGGGTCAGGGTCGCCAAAAACTCATCTTTGAGCTTGTTGCTGTGCGCCAGTTGCTGGTTGAGCACTTCGAGCTTCTGACCGGCGTCGTACAGCGTCTGCGCCTGTTGCTCGCGCATCGCGTTGATGCGGTCGGCCAGTGCCAGCGACAGCAGCGCCACCTCGATCGCCGAGCCGATCTGGCTGGCGTACATCGTCAGGAACACGTTCGGCAGCAAGCCGAGCACCATCAGCGTGTTAACGATGCCGCCGAGCAGGAACGCCGACCAGGCGATGATGAAATAACGCGCCACGCGCAAGCCGCGCCACCAGGCCAGAATCCCGGCGGCGAAAATCACCACAGTGAAGGTCAGCGCCAGTATCGTCGCCAAGCGCAGCGACAGCGCGTAACTGGTCATCAGCGACAAACCAACCACCAGCGCGCCGAACGCGATCAGTGCAATCAGCAAGCGATCAAGCCAGCGGCTATGGTTTTTGGTCTGCAGGAAACTGCGGGCGAACTGACTGCCGAACAGCCCCGCACAGCCGATGAAAAATGGCGTGGCTGCGTTGGCCCACCAAGGATTATCCGGCCAGAAGTACTCGACGGCAGCGCCATTCACCGACAACTGATAAAGGCCAAACGAAGCGATATAGAAGATGTAATAGAGATAACTGGTGTCACGCACGCTGAGGAAGATGAACAGGTTGTAGACCACCATCCCCAGCAGCACGCCGTAAATGATGCCCAGCACATACAGGCGCACCGGTTGGTCTTCGAGATACGCGGTGCTCGACCACAACGTCACCGGTGCCTGGATCGAGCCTTCGCTCGCCAGTCGCAAGTACACGGTTTGCTGTTGGTCCGGTTTGAATGAAAGGCCGAACAAATAATTGTTCTGGCGGATCTCGCGGCTGGCGAACGGCAAGGCATCACCGGTTTGCCGGACGAGGCGGTAGTCGCCAGTTGCATCAGGCATGTACAGGTCGAGATGATCGAGCGGTGGATACGCCAGTTCCAGCAGCCAGGTACGCTGGGCAGAGGGATTGCTCGGACGGTAATGCAGGTCGATCTTCAGCCAGAACGCTGAGCGCGAGTAACCGGCATTGAGCGCGTCTTTATCGTGGGCTTTGAAATTGCCGGCGGCAGCCTGCGCGCGAACATCGGCAATGCTCGCCTGACCACTCGGGTCTTCGAACACTTGCAGCGACCGGCCCAGAGGGAGGCTCTGGGTGAATTCGTCGAATTCGACGGCGCTCGCCATAAGGGGCAAGCAGAACAGCAACATCAGCAAATAGCGCATTGAAGCCCCAGCGTGGCTCGTCCGGTTGTGTCAGGAAGCCCCCCATTCCCTTTGAGTAGACGTAAAACCGGTATTACCTGTTATTGGTTTGGATCCAGACTAGCATAGCCGTTGATGGCCATTGAGCACCATCGAAACTTTTCCTACAAAGGCTCTAGAACGGGCGTTCCAGAGCAAAGCATCGAGATAGAGCTGTTGGGTTGGTCAGGTTGTGACAGTACGGTCGGATTCTCTTGCCAGGTTATCGGCCAGGCACAAAGGCACTGAACCCGAAAATCAGCTTTGGTGGTAAGCTCGCGCACCATGAATATCTACAGCTCCCGCCCCGTTGTCCTCTGTCTCTCCGGCCACGACCCAAGTGGTGGCGCCGGCTTGCAGGCAGATATCGAAGCCCTGCTCGCGCAGGGTTGCCATGCGGCTCCGGCCGTCACCGCCCTGACCGTGCAAGACACCGTCAACGTCACTGACTTCCGCGTCCTCGACCGTGAGTGGGTGTTGGCTCAAGCCAATGCCGTACTCAACGACTCCGAAGTCGCTGCGGTCAAACTGGGCATGCTCGGTTCGCTGGAAATGGTCGACACCGTTGTCGAACTGCTTTCGGCGCACCCGCACTTGCCAGTGGTCTGCGACCCGGTGCTGCGCGCCGGCGGCGGCGGACGTCTGGGCAAGGACGAGGTCGGCTATGCGATGCGTGAGCGTCTGCTGCCGCTATCGATCATTGCCACCCCCAACCTTCCTGAAGCGCGCATCCTCGCCGAACTGCCCGAAGGCACCGCCGACGAGTGCGCTGAAAAACTCCTGCCGTTCGTCAAAAACCTGCTGATCACCGGCGGCCACGGCGACGAAACTGAAATCCACAACCGCGTGTACAGCCGCGACGGCCTGCGTGAAACGTTTATCTGCCAGCGTCTGCCGGGCAGCTATCACGGTTCCGGCTGCACCTTGGCCAGCGCGCTGGCCGGTCGACTGGCGCAAGGCGAACACCTGGCCAGCGCCGTACGCAGTGCTCTGGATTACACCTGGCGCACCCTGCGCGATGCCGAACAACTGGGCAAAGGCCAGTTCGTCCCGCGTCGCCTGCCGCTGGATTTCTGCTCGTAACGTCGTGAGGTCTGCCCGATGAAACTACGTGGCCTGTATGCCATTACCGACAGCCAATTGCTGGCGGGCAAGTTTCTGTCTTACGTGGAGGCGGCGCTGGAAGGCGGCGTCACCCTGCTGCAATACCGCGACAAGAGCAGCGACGAGGCCCGCCGTCTGCGTGAGGCCGAAGCGCTGCGCGATCTGTGCGAGCGCTACAAGACGCAGTTGATCATCAACGATGACGCTGAACTGGCCGCGCGCCTCAACGTCGGCGTGCACCTTGGCCAGACCGACGGCCCGCTGTCGCCGACCCGCGCCCTGCTCGGTTCCAAAGCGATCATCGGTTCGACCTGCCACGCGCAAATCGCGCTGGCCGAGCAAGCCGCCAAAGAAGGCGCGAGTTACGTCGCCTTCGGCCGCTTCTTCAACTCCAACACCAAGCCCGGCGCGCCGACCTGCAGCCTCGATCTGCTCGACGAAGCCAAGCGCACGCTTCACCTGCCAATCTGCGCGATTGGCGGCATCAGCCTCGACAACGCCGCGCCGCTGGTTGCCCATGGGGTCGACCTGCTCGCCGTAGTCCATGGCTTGTTCGGTGCCGAGAGCACCGCCGAAGTGACCCGCCGCGCCCGCGCGTTCAATGAATTACTGAAAGTCTGATTTGAGAGCCCGATCATGTCTCGTTCCGAAACCCTGTTTGCCAATGCCCAGAAACACATTCCCGGTGGCGTGAACTCGCCCGTTCGTGCATTCAAGAGCGTTGGCGGCACGCCGTTGTTCTTCAAGCACGCTGAAGGCGCCTACGTCACTGACGAAGACGACAAGCGTTATGTCGATTACGTCGGCTCGTGGGGCCCGATGATCCTCGGCCACAGCCACCCGGACGTGCTCGACGCGGTGCGCAATCAGCTGCAACACGGCTTGTCGTACGGCGCGCCGACCGCGATGGAAACCGAGATGGCCGATCTGGTCTGCTCGCTGGTGCCGTCGATGGACATGGTGCGCATGGTCAGTTCCGGTACCGAAGCAACCATGAGCGCGATCCGTCTGGCCCGTGGTTACACCGGCCGCGACAGCATCATCAAGTTCGAAGGCTGTTACCACGGTCACTCCGACAGCCTGCTGGTCAAGGCCGGCTCCGGCGCCCTGACCCAAGGCGTGCCAAGTTCGGCCGGCGTACCGGCGGCATTCGCCAAACACACTCTGACCCTGCCGTTCAACGACATCGACGCTGTGGAAAAGATGCTCGCTGAAGTTGGCGAGGAAGTGGCCTGCATCATTGTTGAGCCGGTAGCCGGCAACATGAACTGCGTACCACCGGCGCCGGGTTTCCTCGAAGGCCTGCGCTCGCTGTGCGACAAACATGGCGTGGTGCTGATTTTCGACGAAGTGATGACCGGTTTCCGCGTCGCCCTCGGCGGTGCCCAGGCGTACTACGGGGTCAATCCTGACCTGACCACCTTCGGCAAGATCATCGGCGGCGGCATGCCGGTTGGCTGCTTCGGCGGCAAGCGCGAAATCATGGAGCGCATCGCGCCGCTGGGTCCGGTGTATCAGGCCGGTACGCTGTCGGGTAACCCGCTGGCGATGGCCGCTGGTTTGACCACCCTGCGTTTGATCAGCCGTCCGGGCTTTCACGCTGAGCTGACCGATTACACCACGCGCTTGCTCGACGGCCTGCAACAACGCGCCGATGCCGCGGGTATTCCGTTCGTGACCACCCAGGCTGGCGGCATGTTCGGTCTTTATTTCAGCGGCGCTGACGACATCGTCACCTTTGAAGACGTGATGGCCAGCGATGCTGCCCTGTTCGGGCGCTTCTTCCACCTGATGCTGGAAGGTGGCGTGTACCTGGCACCGAGCGCGTTCGAAGCCGGTTTTACCTCGATCGCTCATGGTGAAGCCGAGTTGAAACTGACGTTGGACGCTGCCGAGCGCGCCTTCGCTGCACTGAAGTAATCGCCGTACCGCTGACGTTGGCTATCGCCAGCGTCAGCATTCACCTACACCCACGCTGTTTTTCCGATGCTCCTGCTAAAAATCTCCCCTAAAGTGGGCGATATATTCCCCGCGCAGCAGAAAAACGAGTAAAGACTTTGTAAGGTTGGCCCTGCTTATTTCATAATGCGCGCTTATTGGATCCCTCGATGGGTCCGCGTGCCCTTCAGAGGTAAGTCGATTCCCATGAACCGCACCGGCCGCACCCTTGCCTTGGGCTGCCTGTTGCTCCTTCAGCCCCTGCTCGCGCATGCACAAGCAGGCGGCAACTCGTTGTTGATCCCGGCGATGGGTCGTTGCACCCTCAATACTCAGCCGCAAGACGTCACGCAGGCACTGGCCGCCTGCCAGAAAGCGGCGGACGAAGGGGATGCGCAAGCGCAATACGAGTTGGGTGAGTTCTACTACGACGGCAAGAATGCGCCGCGCGACCTCAATCAAGCCCTGAGCTATTTCGAAAAAGCCTCGCTGCAAGGCCACGCTCAGGCGCAGTTCAAGCTCGGCACCATGTTCTTCCACGGTGAAGGCGTGCAGGCCAACAACATTCAGGCGTATATCGTGCTGAAGATGGCCGCGGTCAACGGTGCTGAAGATGCGCTGGACACGGCCGACGAGGTCTCCGAAAAAATGTCCCGCGAAGATCTCGAAACCGCCACCCAGGTGCTCGGGCAAATTTTCCGTAAATACCTGATGGAATTGCAGAGCGCCGATGGGCGTACGCCTTTCTCGCCGCTTCCCTGATCAGCGATAGTTCCCACGCTCTGCGTCACTAGTGTCCGGTAAAACCTGTGTCATAGCAGAAGGCAGCCTTGAGCTGCCTTCTGCTCCGTTCGCTTCTGCCTTCGGTGCTCAAGATGTTCGATGCTTGATGGACGTTCGAACAATGTGTG
>NZ_FYDZ01000013.1:0-175610 GCF_900187515.1 Pseudomonas sp. Irchel s3f10 | reverse complement strand
CTCCACAAGCACCCACACGAATTGCTTGATTCAGTTGTTAAAGAGCGGTTGGTTAAGATCTTTCGTCTCAACCGAGGCGCGCATTCTACAGCAGCCTCATTTGCTGTCAAGTGATTATTTTCAGAAGTTTTCGAAGAATTCTTCAACAACTTCAACCACTTGCGCTTCCGATCTCTCGTCAGCGGGAGGCGAATTCTACAGCGTTACACGCTGCTGTCAACACCTCTTTTTCAACTTCCTTCTGGCTTCGATAAACTGAAGCAACCTGCTGCCGAAACCTACATAACTCATTGAATCTCAAGGAGTTTTCCGTTTCGACTGCGCCGGAAGTGGGGCGAATTATAGACATCTGAAATCTGCCGTCAACACCTATTTTCATAATTCTGTCACATCGGTCAAAAAACCCCGGAAACACGAAGGCCGACCCCGAGGGGTCGGCCTTCATTGCATTGCTCTTCTACTTACAAGCTAGGGAACGCGAACTGCGAAGCCTCATGGCTGGCACGCTGCGGCCAGCGCTGAGTGATCGCCTTGCGACGGGTATAGAAGCGCACACCATCCGGACCATACGCATGCAGGTCACCAAACAGCGAACGCTTCCAGCCGCCGAAGCTGTGGTAAGCCACCGGCACCGGCAGCGGCACGTTGACGCCAACCATGCCGACTTCAATCTCGTCGCAGAACAGACGCGCCGCCTCACCGTCACGGGTGAAGATGCAGGTGCCGTTGCCGTATTCGTGATCGTTGATCAGTTGCATGGCCTCTTCCAGGCTGTTCACGCGAACAATGCACAGTACCGGGCCGAAGATCTCTTCTTTATAGATGCGCATTTCCGGGGTGACGTTGTCGAACAGGCAGCCACCGAGGAAGAAACCTTCTTCATGACCGGCCACGCTGAAACCACGACCGTCGACCACCAGGGTCGCGCCCGCCGCCACACCGTCATCAACGTAACCACTGACTTTGTCGCGCGCCTGACCGGTGACCAGTGGCCCCATATCCAGACCGCACGAAGTGCCGGCACCGATTTTCAGCGCCTGGATCTGCGGTACCAGTTTCGCCACCAGCGCATCAGCCACTTGATCACCAACACACACAGCAACTGAAATCGCCATGCAGCGCTCGCCACAGGAACCGTAAGCCGCGCCCATCAGTGCGCTGACGGCGTTATCCAGATCGGCATCCGGCATCAGCACTGCGTGGTTTTTCGCGCCGCCCAGTGCCTGAACGCGCTTACCACGCTTGGTGCCTTCGGCGTAGATGTACTCGGCAATCGGCGTCGAACCAACGAAGCTCAGCGCTTTGACTTCCGGCGCTTCGATCAGCGCGTCTACTGCAGTCTTGTCACCGTGTACTACGCTCATCACGCCTTTCGGCAGACCGGCTTCCAGCAGCAACTGAGCGATGAGCAGTGTCGAGCTTGGATCACGCTCGGACGGCTTGAGGATGAAGCAGTTGCCGCAAACGATCGCCAGCGGGTACATCCACAGCGGCACCATGGCCGGGAAGTTGAACGGGGTGATACCGGCAACGATGCCCAGCGGCTGGAAGTCCGACCATGCGTCGATGTTCGGGCCAACGTTGCGGCTGTACTCACCCTTGAGGATTTCTGGCGCTGCGCAGGCAAACTCGACGTTCTCGATGCCGCGCTTCAATTCACCGGCAGCGTCTTCCAGAGTCTTGCCGTGTTCTTCGCTGATCAATTGCGAGATGCGTGCTTCGTTCTGCTCGAGCAGTTGCTTGAAGCGGAACATCACCTGGGCGCGTTTGGCCGGTGGCGTGTTGCGCCAGGCCGGGAACGCAGCCTTGGCGGCATCGATGGCTTTCTGGATGGTGGCCTGGCTGGCCAGTGGCAACTTGTGGATAGCCTGACCGGTGGACGGGTTGAACACATCAACCGCGCGACCGTTCTCGGTCACCAGTTCGCCATTGATCAAATGCGGGATAACGCTCATCGAAAACTCCTGAATTCTTGTCCACGGGCACCCGTTAAGGAGTGCCCGTTTTTGTAGGTATATATAGAAGGAAAAATCAGTCGAGCTTGTTCAGCACTTCGCCGACCGCGTCGAACAGGCGATCAAGGTCTTGCGGCTTGCTGTTGAAGGTTGGGCCGAACTGCAGGGTGTCGCCGCCGAAGCGTACGTAGAACCCGGCTTTCCACAGGGCCATGCCCGCCTCGAACGGACGCACAATAGCGTCGCCGTCACGACCGGCAATCTGGATTGCACCAGCCAGACCGAAGTTACGGATGTCGATAACGTTCTTCGAACCTTTCAGACCGTGCAGCGCGTTTTCGAAATGCGGCGCGACTTCCGCCACGCTTTGCACCAGGTTTTCCTTTTGCAGCAGATCGAGTGCTGCAAGACCTGCGGCGCAAGCCACCGGGTGCGCCGAGTAGGTGTAGCCGTGCGGGAATTCCACGGCGTATTCCGGCGTCGGCTGATTCATGAAGGTCTGGTAGATCTCGGAGCTGGCAATCACCGCGCCCATCGGAATCGCGCCGTTGGTGACTTGCTTGGCGATGCACATCAGGTCCGGGGTCACGCCAAAGGTGTCGGCGCCGAACATGTTGCCGGTACGGCCGAAACCGGTGATCACTTCGTCGAACACCAGCAGAATGCTGTGCTGATCGCAGATTTCGCGCAGACGCTTCAGGTAACCCTGCGGCGGCACCAGTACGCCGGCGGAACCGGCCATAGGTTCCACGAATACGGCGGCGATGTTCGAAGCGTCGTGCAGTTCGATCAGCTTCAGCAGCTCATCGGCCAGCGCGATACCGCCCTGCTCCGGCATGCCACGGGAGAAAGCGTTGCTGGCCAGCAGCGTGTGTGGCAGGTGATCGACGTCCATCATCGCCTGACCGAACAGCTTGCGGTTGCCGTTGACGCCGCCGAGGCTGGTACCGGCGATGTTCACGCCGTGATAGCCGCGGGCACGGCCGATCATTTTGGTTTTGGTCGACTGACCTTTCAGGCGCCAGTAGGCACGAACCATTTTCACCGCGGTGTCGGCGCACTCGGAGCCCGAGTCAGTGAAGAACACGTGGTTGAGGTTGCCCGGGGTCAGCTCGGTGATTTTCTCGGCCAGCTGGAACGACAACGGGTGGCCGTACTGGAACCCCGGCGAGTAATCGAGGGTGCCCAACTGTTTCGAGACAGCCTCCTGAATTTCCTTGCGGGTGTGACCGGCGCCGCATGTCCACAGACCGGACAGCGAGTCGTATACCCGGCGGCCCTTGTCGTCGATCAGCCAGCTGCCTTCGGCACCAACGATCAAACGCGGGTCGCGCTGAAAGTTACGGTTGGCGGTGTACGGCATCCAGTGCGCGTCCAGCTTCAGTTGGCTGGCCAGTGGCGACGGCGCGTTTTCGGGCATGTTCATCGGGCAAAACCTCGCAGGGCATAAGCGTCAGGGAGATAGAAAGCGTTGTTGCAGCTAAATTGCCACGCGGATAAAGTCTGTGAAATTCAACTCTTCTAACCTTCAGTTAGAACTTTGCTAAACAATGAGAACAATAAAATGAGCAGCCGTCGCCCCGATCCGCTGGCCCAGGTCAGTGACTTTGATATTCGCCTGCTGCGGATTTTTCGCAGCGTGGTGGAATGCGGCGGCTTCTCGGCAGCGGAAACCGTGCTCGGCATCGGTCGCTCGGCGATCAGTCAACAGATGAGCGACCTGGAGCAGCGTCTCGGTTTGCGTTTGTGTCAGCGTGGTCGCGCGGGGTTTTCGCTGACCGAAGAAGGTCGCGAGGTGTATCAGTCGGCACTGCAATTATTGAGTGCGCTGGAAAGTTTCCGCACCGAGGTCAATGGCCTGCACCAGCATTTACGCGGCGAGCTGATCATTGGCCTGACCGACAACCTCGTCACCCTGCCCCACATGCGCATCACCCACGCCCTCGCTCAGTTGAAGGAGCGCGGCCCGGATGTGCAGATTCAGATCCGCATGATTGCGCCGAATGAAGTCGAGCAAGGCGTGCTCGATGGGCGTCTGCATGTCGGCGTAGTGCCGCAGGCCAGCGCGTTGTCGGGGCTGGAGTATCAACCGTTGTACAGCGAGCGCTCGCTGCTTTATTGCGCGGTGGGTCATCCGTTGTTTTATGTCGATGACAAACAACTCGATGACGAACGCCTGAACAGTCAGGACGCGATTGCGCCGACGTTTCGGTTGCCGGCGGATATTCAGGCGCATTACCAGGCGCTCAATTGCACGGCCAGCGCTTCGGACCGTGAAGGCATGGCATTCCTGATTCTGACCGGACGCTACATCGGCTATCTGCCGGATCATTACGCCAGCCTCTGGGTGCAGCAAGGTCGCTTGCGTGCGCTGAAATCGCAAACGCGTTTTTATGACTTGAGCCTCGCATCGGTCACGCGCAAGGGCCGGCGCCCTCATTTGGTGCTGGAGAGCTTTCTGGAGAGTCTGGCGGCGACGCGTTGAAAATCCTCCGAGGCCCGCCGGCGTTGGGCCTTAGCAACAGATTCAACAAATAACCTGAGCAAGTGGACAGCTTTTTGCAAAGCAGGATCAACCTCGATCCTTCAACAAGAAGCCTTCAGCCATGCAGCCAGATTCCGAACAATCCAGCGACCTGATCTACGGCCTCAACGACCGCCCCCAACCACTCGCCGCAACTCTCGCGGCGCTGCAACACGTACTCGCCAGTTTCGTCGGCATCATCACCCCGCCGCTGGTGATCGGCTCGGCCCTCGGGCTGACCGCGCATTTGCCGTACCTGATCAGCATGGCGTTGATGGTCTCGGGCGTCGGCACCTTTATTCAGGCGCGGCGGCCGTTCGGCATCGGGGCGGGAATGATCTGTTTACAGGGCACCAGTTTCGCCTTTCTCGGTGCGGTGCTGTCAGCCGGTTTTCTGGTCAAGCAACGTGGCGGCAGCCCGGAAGACATTCTGGCGATGATCTTCGGCGTGTGCTTTTTCGGCGCAATCGTGCAGATCGTCCTCAGCCGCTTCATCGGTCAATTGCGTCGAGTCGTTACGCCGCTGGTGACCGGGATCGTCATTACCCTGATCGGCATCAGCCTGATCAAGGTCGGCATCACCGATCTGGGCGGTGGCTTCAATGCGCCGGATTTCGGTGCGCCGGGCAATCTGGCGCTGGGCGTGTTTGTGTTGCTGACGATCATTCTGCTCAACCGCTCGAACACGCCATGGGTGCGCTTGTCGGCAATCATCATCGGTTTGCTGCTCGGCAGCCTGGCCGCGTGGCTCAGTGGGAAACTGCTGCCGCAGCCGGTGCCTGACTTGCCACTGGTGAGTTTTCCTACGCCGTTCAAGTTTGGCTTCAGCTTCGACTGGACGGCTTTCCTACCGGTCGCGCTGATTTATCTGATCAGCACCATCGAAACCGTCGGCGACCTCACCGCCAATTGCATGCTCGCTCGCCAACCGATCAGCGGCCCTTCTTATATAAGCCGCTTGCGCGGTGGCGTACTCGGCGATGGCGTCAGCTGCATGATCGCCGCGACCTTCAGCGCTTTCCCCAACACCACGTTCGCGCAGAACAACGGCGTGATCCAGTTGACCGGCGTCGCCAGCCGCTACGTCGGGCTGTACATCGGCGCGATTCTGTTTTGTCTCGGCCTGTTCCCGATGATCGGTGCAGTTCTGCAACAGATTCCGAAACCGGTGCTCGGCGGCGCGACCCTGGTGATGTTCGGCGCGGTGGCCGCTGCCGGCGTGCGCATCCTCGCGCAGTCGCCGCTGGATCGACGCAGCATGTTGATCATCGCCACGTCGTTCGGCGTCGGCCTGGGTATCGCCGCACAACCGAACCTGCTGCACCTGCTGCCGAAACTGGTGCAGAACCTGTTTGATTCAGCGATCACCAGCGGCGGCCTGACCGCAATCATCCTGTGCCTGCTGCTGCCGGAGTCGAAAACCGAGGCCGCTGAAGCACACCCACCGCTGAACAAGATCGAACAGGCGTAACGGTTTTATCGCGCAAAGACTTGTCGGATGCCTGTGGGTGCGCTATCAACGCAACTGGTTGCACCCACAGACAAACCCGGAAGTGCCTATGACCTTTGAAGTCCCAGCCCATGGCGGCAAACCCGCCAGCCGCATTCGTCAGAAGAACGAAGAGACCATCCTCAAAGCCGCCGAAGACGAGTTCGCCCGTCACGGGTACAAAGGCACCAGCATGAACACCATCGCGCAGAATGCCGGGCTGCCCAAGGCGAACCTGCATTACTACTTCACCAACAAGCTTGGCTTGTACGTGGCGGTGCTGAGCAACATCATCGAGTTGTGGGACAGCACCTTCAACACACTCACGGCCGAAGACGATCCGGCCGAAGCGCTGACCCGCTATATCCGCGCCAAGATGGAATTCTCCCGTCGTCAGCCGCAGGCCTCGCGAATCTTTGCGATGGAAGTGATCAGCGGCGGCGAATGCCTGACGGAATATTTCAATCAGGATTACCGCGCCTGGTTCACTGGCCGTGCGGCGGTGTTTCAGGCGTGGATCGATGCGGGCAAAATGGACCCGGTCGATCCGGTGCATTTGATCTTCCTGTTGTGGGGCAGCACTCAGCATTACGCCGACTTCGCCACGCAGATCTGTCGCGTCAGCGGTCGCAGCAAGCTGACCAAGCAAGACATGGAAGACGCCGGCAACAACCTGATCCGCATCATTCTCAAAGGCTGCGGCCTCACTCCTCCTCTATAAGACGTTTATGCCTTTCACCCTCAGCGGTTTTTGCGAATACCGCGAAGAGATTCGCAAAAGCCGCTTTATCACCTTCGCCACGCCGATCGGCAGCCCTGCCGAGGCGCAGGCGTTCTTCGAGAAATACAGCGACTTGAATGCCTCGCACAATTGCTGGGCGTGGAAGCTCGGCGATCAATATCGCAGCAATGACGACGGCGAGCCGGGCGGCACGGCGGGTCGGCCGATTCTGGCGGCGATTGAAGCGCAGGATTGCGATCAGGTCGCGGTGTTGGTAATCCGTTGGTACGGCGGGATTCAACTCGGCACTGGCGGTTTGGCCCGGGCATATGGCGGTGGCGCGAACAAGTGCCTGCAAACGGCGGCCAAGGTCGAGTTGATCAGCCGGGTGCCGTTGAGTTGCGCTTGCGGGTTTGCCGAGTTGGCGTTGGTGAAGTTGCGCGTTGCCGATCTGGGTGGATTGGTAGTGGAGGAAAACTTCACGGCGAACGGGGTCGAGTTGAAGTTAGCGGTGGGTGAGGCGCAGATCGATGTCTTGCAAACCCAGCTAGCGGATTTGAGTCGTGGGCGGATTTTGTTGCAGCGGTGAAGCAGGATCAAAAGATCGCAGCGTTCCGCAGCTCCTACAGGGATCCGGGTTTGTCATGAATTTCGTTGGTGATACCGGTATCAGCGTTTTCGTGTAGGAGCTGCCGAAGGCTGCGATCTTTTAGGGCATCACCCTTTTCCGTTATTCCCCGGAGTTGCCCACATCTGCTGTGCACCCGACTGTGGATAACCTGAGTACATTCCGCTGTAACCCTTCTGTCACGTGGCTTTGCGCGGTTTGCTCACTTTTCGTTCAATTCAACCGACGAAACGAAAATTTCAAACAGAAACAGACAGTTAGCGTGGTTTATCACCATTAGAAGAAAGCACCGCAGTGCTTATGCCCGGGTTTGCGGCTTGCGCACAATAACTGTGGAACAACCTGTGGATAACCCGTTCATGGCTGGCGCAGTCGCAGGTCCCGCCTAGCCCACAGGGGTTTGCTCGTTTTTTGATCAGTTGTCAGCGGGCAAAACTGGAGCCCGATCAACGGCTTTGCTCTGAATTGGTGCCGTGAGACCAGCCCATTTTGAAGGCAATGCTCTGCCTCAGGTACTCGCACATGCGGCCCGCTCGCGTTCCTGACTCAATGGCCAGGAAATTGCTTTATCCACAGGCACAACTCCAAGCAAGTCGAGCCTGTCATGTCCATTGCTCCTGCAACCCCGCGCCTGCAACTGCGCCAGATCAGCAAACGTTATCCCGGTTGTCTGGCCAACGATGCCATCGACCTGAGCATCGCGCCCGGTGAAATTCACGCCCTGCTCGGTGAAAACGGTGCGGGCAAAAGTACCTTGATGAAGATTATCTACGGCGTCACCCAAGCCGATGCCGGGGAGATGCTCTGGCAAGGACAACGGATCAACATCCGTAATCCGGCCCAGGCGCGGCAGTTGGGCATCGGCATGGTGTTCCAGCATTTCTCGCTGTTCGAAACCCTCAGTGTGGCGCAGAACATTGCCCTGGCAATGGGCGCGGCGGCCGGAACGCCCAAACAACTGGAACCAAAAATTCGTGAAGTGTCGCGCCGTTACGGCATGGCGCTGGAACCCGAAAGAGTTGTCCACAGCCTGTCGATCGGTGAGCGCCAGCGCGTGGAAATCATTCGCTGCCTGATGCAGGACATTCGCCTGTTGATTCTCGACGAACCGACTTCGGTGCTGACGCCGCAAGAGGCCGAGGAATTGTTCATCACCCTGCGCCGCCTCGCTGCCGAAGGCTGCAGCATTCTGTTTATCAGCCACAAGCTTGGTGAAGTGCGTGCGTTGTGTCATAGCGCGACGGTTCTGCGCGGCGGGCGTGTCGCCGGACATTGCGTGCCTGCCGAATGTTCGGATCAGCAATTGGCGCAGATGATGGTGGGGGAAGCGGCGGCGTTGATTGGCGACTATCCGAAGGTCAGCGGCGGCGCGGCATTTTTGCGGGTGAGCGGATTGAGTTGGCATAACCCGGACCCGTTTGGTTGCTCTTTGGCGGACATTAATCTGCAAGTACGCAGCGGTGAAATCGTTGGCATCGCCGGGGTCGCGGGCAACGGTCAGGATGAATTGCTCGCCCTGCTCAGTGGTGAACAAACATTGCCTCGGGTCGAAGCGGCAACCATTCGCTTCGCTGAGCAACACGTCGCCGACTTACGTCCCGATGCACGACGCAAACTGGGTCTGGCATTCGTGCCTGCCGAGCGTCTCGGTCATGGCGCGGTGCCGGAATTGAGTCTGGCCGATAACGCTCTGCTTACCGCGTTCCAACAAGGCTTGGTCAGCCACGGTTTGATCGAACGCGGCAAAGTCGAAGCCCTCGCCCGACAGATCATTCAGCGCTTCGGCGTGAAAACCCCGGACACGCAAACCGCCGCGCGCAGTTTGTCCGGCGGCAATCTGCAGAAATTCATCCTTGGCCGGGAAATTCTCCAGCAACCGAAACTGCTGATCGCCGCGCACCCGACCTGGGGCGTCGACGTCGGTGCTGCCGCGACCATTCACCGCGCGCTGATCGCGTTGCGCGATGCCGGCGCGGCGATTCTGGTGATCTCCGAAGACCTCGACGAACTGTTCCAGATCAGCGACCGCCTCGGCGCGTTGTGCGGTGGACGTTTGTCGGCGCTGCACAACACCACCGATACCCAACTCAGCGACGTCGGCGGCTGGATGGCCGGCCAGTTCGACAACCCACCTTCTGCCGCCACGGTTTAACGGAGTTTTACTCATGCTGCTTTCCCTCGAACCCCGTGGCCAGCAATCGCGCCTGATGCTGTGGTGCTCGCCGTTACTGGCAGCGGCGCTGACGCTTGGCTGCGGCTCGCTGCTGTTTATCGCTCTTGGCCACGACCCGTTGCAAACCTTGCACACGCTGCTGATCGCGCCGGTCAGCGACTTGTATGGCGTCTCTGAATTACTGGTCAAAGCGCTACCGATTCTGCTTTGCGCGCTGGGCCTGGCAGTGGCGTATCAGGCGCGAATCTGGAACATCGGCGCCGAAGGTCAATTACTCCTCGGCGCCCTCGCAGGTAGTGCCTTGGCGGTGAACATCATCGGCATGCAAAGTCGTTGGGCGCTGGTATTTATTCTGCTCACTGGCACCCTCGCCGGCGCCGCTTGGGCGGGGCTGACCGCGTGGTTGCGCACACGCTTCAACGCCAACGAAATTCTCACCAGCATCATGCTCAATTACATCGCGCTGAACCTGCTGCTGTTCTGCGTGCACGGGCCGCTGAAGGATCCGGCCGGATTCAACTTTCCCGAGTCGGCGATGTTCGGTGACGCCAGCCGTTTGCCGCTGTTGATGGAGGATGGCCGCGTGCACGCCGGGGTGTATTTCGCCCTGCTCGCACTGGTCGCGGTGTGGGTGTTGTTGCAGAAAAGCTTTATCGGTTTCCAGATCAAAGTGCTTGGCCTGGACAAGCGTGCGGCGGGGTTTGTCGGCTTTCGCGAGAAACGTTTGATCTGGCTGGCGCTGTTGATCAGCGGCGGCTTGGCCGGGCTGGCGGGTGTCTGCGAAGTGACCGGGCCGATCGGCCAATTGGTGCCGCAGGTGTCGCCGGGGTATGGCTATGCGGCGATTACCGTGGCGTTTCTCGGGCGACTCAATCCAATCGGAATTCTGTTTTCGAGTTTGCTGATGGCGCTGCTGTACATCGGCGGCGAGAGCGCGCAAATGACGATGAACCTGCCGCAAGCGATCACCCAGTTGTTTCAGGGAATGATGCTGTTTTTCCTGCTCGCCAGTGACGTGCTGATCCTCTATCGGCCACGCCTGAACCTGCGCTGGGTGAAGCGCACCTCGACTACTGCCGTAACCGCCGGAGCGCTGTGATGGATATCGATCTGTTGAGCAATATTTTCTACGCCATGGTGCGTTGCGGCACGCCGCTGTTGCTGGTGGCACTGGGGGAGCTGATCTGCGAGAAGAGCGGCGTGCTCAATCTTGGGCAGGAAGGGATGATGCTGTTTGGCGCGGTGATCGGTTTTATCGTTGCGCTGAACAGCGGCAACTTGTGGCTTGGCGTGTTGTTGGCGATGCTGGCCGGGATGTTGCTGTCGTCGCTGTTTGCCTTGGTGGCACTGGTGTTCAACGCCAATCAGGTGGCGACCGGGTTGGCGCTGACGATTTTTGGTGTCGGGCTGTCGACGTTTGTCGGCGCGGCCTGGGTGGGTAAACCGCTGGCCGGTTTTGAGCCGTTGGCGATTCCTTATCTGAGTGAGATTCCGCTGATCGGGCGGATGCTGTTTGCCCAGGATCTGCTGGTGTATCTGTCGTTCGCGCTGTTTACGCTGGTGGCGTGGGTAATCATCAAAAGTCGTGTCGGGCTGATCATTCAAGCCGTGGGTGAGAATCCGGATGCGGCCAGTGCGATGGGGCTGCCGGTGTTGACCGTGCGCACGTTGGCAGTGCTGTTTGGCGGGGCGATGGCCGGGTTGGCCGGGGCTTATCTGTCGCTGGCGTACACACCGATGTGGGCGGAAAACATGACTGCCGGGCGTGGCTGGATTGCGTTGGCGCTGGTGGTGTTTGCCAGTTGGCGAGTGTGGCGGTTGTTGCTTGGGGCGTATCTGTTTGGCCTCGCCAGTATCCTGCACTTGGTGGCGCAGGGGTTGGGGCTGGCGATTCCGTCGAGTTTGCTGGCGATGTTGCCGTATGTCGCGACGATTGTGGTGTTGGTGTTGTTGTCGCGGGATGCGTTGCGGACGCGGTTGTATGCGCCGGTTTCGCTTGGGCAGCCTTGGCAGGCGGGGCATTAATGCGTTGACCTTGTTGGCCCTATCGCGAGCAGGCTCACTCCTACATTGGATCGGGTTCACAATTCCCTTGTAGGAGTGAGCCTGCTCGCGATGGCTTTTCAACAGGCAACACCTGAGCAATGCCCCACGCCAGTTCGAAAACCAGGAAAATCAGCAGGATCGAACTTGCGCCATGGGCCAAGGCATACCCCTGCCAAGCCGCAAACAAAAATCTGGCCACTGCGTCATACCTTCCATAAAGCGCCTGCGGATCACGAATCCGCAGCACCGCCCAAACACACACCACCGACCCCAACAGATTCGACATCAACATGTGCACAGGCTGAAACACCGGCAATTCTCCGGGTAAATCCAGCGCACTCAACAGCCCATGCACCAGCGCAAAACTCCACGGTGTGGCAAACGCCGCCGTGACGATCAGGTCATACCAGGCGCTGCCGCGCACCACGTTGCGATATTGCGTTGAAGTCCACATCATCCATGCTCCAGAAATTCAGGGAGCATCCACGGTAAAGCCTGGAGTATGCTCCAGGGTCAATAGCCCTTTTGAGACACGCCATGCGCATCGGTGAATTAGCCCAGGCCATTCGGCGAGATCGGCGACAGTGTCGCGGCGTTGTGGAACGCCCCCGATCCGGACAACGCCGTGGCGCAGTTGCTGCGCGATAAACTGCAATTGATTGAAAACCGCATGGGCGAACTCGACGTACTGCGGCAGGAGCTGCAACTTCGCCTCGGTCAGGCCTGTCCATTGAATCCATGATCCTCATTCATCAAGGAAGCCCCTCATGTCTGCAAAAAACGCACTGATCATCGGCGCCTCCCGGGGCCTGGGCCTCGGTCTGGTGAAAACCCTGCTGGCCGACGGCTGGCAAGTCACCGCCACCGTGCGCAACCCTGCCAATGCCGATGCGCTCCAAGCATTAGGCAAGGTGCGGATCGAGAAGCTCGACATGGACGATCAGCAAGCGGTGATCGCTTTGAGTCAGCAACTCAAGGGCGAAACATTTGATTTGCTGTTCGTCAACGCCGGGGTCAAAGGCCCGGCCGATCAGACCCCGGGCGGCGCTACATTGGCCGAAGTCGGTCAGTTGTTCTTCACCAACGCGGTGGCACCGATCATTCTGGCCCAGCGTTTTGTCGGGCAGATCCGTGACGGCAGCGGCGTGCTGGCGTTCATGAGCTCAGTGCTCGGCAGCGTGACCATGCCAGACGCGCCGGAACTGGCGTTGTACAAGGCGAGCAAGGCTGCGCTGAATTCGATGACCAACAGTTTTGTCACGCAACTGGGTGAGCAGAAGATGACAGTGCTGTCGCTGCATCCGGGTTGGGTGAAGACGGATATGGGTGGCGAAGGCGCGGATCTGGATGTGGAAACCAGCACCCGTGGGTTGGTTGATCAGGTGAATGCGTATACCGGCAAGGGCGGGCATCACTTCATCAACTACAAGGGTGAAACGATTCCTTGGTAACCCCACGAAACCCATTGTAGGAGTGAGCCTGCTCGCGATAGCGGTGTGTCATTCAGCAAAAGTGTTGCCTGATACACCGCTATCGCGAGCAGGCTCACTCCTACAAGGGACCGTGGTGAATGGTCGGGTTGGGCTTGCCCGCTGCAACAATTTGTTTGAAACTGCGCACCTCGTCCCCCGCGGCGACCCTGGATCAGCAGACAGGGCATCACTGAGCTGGCAACCCTGAACCCCATTTTCAGAGGAGCCGGCAACATGCCCGCGACCCGTACCTGGTTAAAAAACCCCCTCGCCATTTTCACTTCCAACGAGCTCGATGCCCGTGGCGGTCTTGTTGTGCAAGACGGTGTCATCGTCGAAGTACTGGCTGCCGGCCAACAGCCGTCGGCGCCGTGCAATGCAGTGTTCGATGCCCGCGAGCATGTGATCCTGCCGGGCCTGATCAACACTCACCATCATTTCTATCAAACCCTGACTCGCGCTTGGGCGCCGGTGGTCAATCAGCCGTTGTTCCCTTGGTTGAAAACCCTGTACCCGGTGTGGGCACGTCTGACACCCGAGAAACTTGCGCTCGCCACCAAAGTGGCTTTGGCTGAACTATTGCTGTCGGGCTGCACCACCGCTGCCGACCACCACTACCTGTTCCCGGACGGTCTGGAAAACGCCATCGACGTGCAAGTCGAAACCGTCCGTGAACTGGGCATGCGCGCCATGCTCACTCGCGGTTCGATGAGCCTCGGCGAGAAGGACGGCGGCCTGCCGCCGCAGCAGACCGTGCAGGAAGGCCAAGTGATTCTCGACGACAGTCAGCGCCTGATTCACGAGTACCACGAACGTGGCGACGGCGCGCAGATCCAGATCGCCCTGGCACCGTGCTCGCCGTTCTCGGTAACCCCGGAAATCATGTCGGCCAGCGCCGAATTGGCGAACAAGCTCGACGTGCGTCTGCACACGCATCTGGCCGAAACCCTCGATGAAGAAGATTTCTGCCTGCAGCGTTTCGGCCTGCGCACCGTCGATTATCTCGACAGCGTCGGCTGGCTCGGCCCGCGCACCTGGCTGGCCCACGGCATCCACTTCAACCCGGACGAGATCGCTCGCCTCGGCCAGGCGGGCACCGGTATTTGCCATTGCCCGAGCTCGAACATGCGCTTGGCTTCCGGCATCTGCCCGAGTATCGATCTGACTGACGCCGGTGCGCTGTTTGGTCTGGGCGTGGATGGTTCGGCGTCCAACGATGCCTCGAACATGATTCTCGAAGCGCGTCAGGCGTTGTACATCCAGCGTCTGCGTTATGGCGCCGAGAAGATTACGCCGGAGCGCGTTCTGGGCTGGGCGACCAAGGGGTCGGCGAGCTTGCTGGGCCGTACCGATATTGGTGAGATTGCCGTGGGCAAGCAGGCGGATCTGGCGTTGTTCAAGCTCGATGAGCTGCGTTTCTCCGGCAGCCACGATCCGATTTCGGCGCTGCTGTTGTGCGGCGCGGATCGTGCGGATCGGGTGATGATTGGCGGCAAGTGGCGTGTGGTGGATGGCCAGGTTGAAGGGCTGGATCTGAAAGGCCTGATCGCCGATCACAGCCAGGCGGCTCGCCAGTTGATCGCCGGCACCTGATCCGATCACCAATTCCTGTAGGAGTGAGCCTGCTCGCGATCGCGGTGTGTCAGTTGAGAAATCTGTTTCTGACACACCGCGATCGCGAGCAGGCTCACTCCTACACTTGTTTTGTGGTCGGCTTAGAGACCGAGCAGGGACAACATGATGAACGTCGCAAACAGCACGAAGTGGGTCATGCCTTCGATGGCATTGGTCTCGCCATCATTCAGGTTGATCGCGCTGACGATCAGCGTGATGAAGATCATCACCGTCTGCACCGGCGTCATCGCCATTTGAAACGGTTGGCCGGTGTACAACGCCATCGCCTCCATCACTGGCACGGTCAGAATCACCGTCGACAGTGACGCGCCCATCGCAATGTTCACCACCGACTGCATGCGGTTGGCCAACGCTGCACGCAACGCGGTCAAAATCTCCGGCGCCGCGGAAATCGCCGCGACCAGAATCG
Organism: Pseudomonas sp. Irchel s3f10; assembly: GCF_900187515.1. NCBI lineage: Bacteria > Pseudomonadati > Pseudomonadota > Gammaproteobacteria > Pseudomonadales > Pseudomonadaceae > Pseudomonas > Pseudomonas sp. Irchel s3f10. The sequence continues at coordinate 160,558 of NZ_FYDZ01000013.1, read as the reverse complement.
CCGTGATCACCGGCGGTGCGCCCGTGCCTTCCAGGCCCAGATCGAGGGTCTTCGACATCACTTCGGCCAATGCGCCGATCACCACAATGCCAAACACCAGAATGCCGATCGACAGGCCGATGCCCGGTGCTTTCGCCTGCGCGTCCTGCGGTTCTTTCTTGCGGCGTTTGTCCGGGTAGCTGTAGCTGAAAAAGTAACTGTGCGGGCCGACTTGCATGCGCAGAAACAACGCGTAAAGCACCACCATCGCACCGATGGTGAACGCCGAATAAATCTTCCAGTTCGCCTCGGGAATAAACTCCGGTACCACCATCGACACGCCCATGGCGGTGAGGATCATCACGCTGTAGCTGCGCGCGGAATCGTCGTTGTACGACTGTTCGCCGTGCTTGATCCCGCCCATTAGCGCGGCGAGGCCGAGGATGCCGTTGATGTCGAGCATCACGGCGGAATAAATCGTGTCGCGCACCAGTGTGGGCGACGCTTCGTTGCTCATCATGATTGCCAGAATCACCACTTCGACCAGCACGGCCGCGAGCGTGAGGATCATCGTGCCGTAAGGGTCACCGACCTTTTCGGCGAGCAATTCGGCGTGATGGGCGACACGCATCGAGGCGGCGACGATGAAAGCGATCAGCACCAGGCCGGCAGTCAGCGCGACGATCTGGCCGCTGTGCAGCATCCAGTGTTCCAACGGATAGGCGACGCACGCGGCGATGACGGCCAGGAGCAGAAAGCTTTCTTGCTTGAGGAGGGTGAGCATGGACGGGCCTTTTACCGAAGAGTGCGAATGAGCTACTGACTGCGGGGCGGCGCTAACGTTTCGTTACACCTTAGCGCACCAAGCGATGGCAGGGCTTTTGGCAGTTGCACTTTTATTGGCCTTGAGGGCGCTATCGCGAGCAGGCTCACTCCTACAGTTGACCGCATTCCCCTGTAGGAGTGAGCCTGCTCGCGATGGCCGTTACGCGGTTTCGGATTGTTTGTTGTCCTGTTGGTCAGCAATTTGCATTGGCCCTGACCACACACAACAAAATGGAGCTCCAATTCATGCAAATACGTCCGCTGCACAAACTGCTGTGCGCCGCCCTCTGTCTGGGGATCAGTCTGAGCGCCAGCGCTGCCGATCCGCTGAAGGTCGGTTTCGTTTACATCGGCCCGATCGGTGACCATGGCTGGACGTATCAGCATGAGCAGGGGCGCAAGGCACTCGCGGAGAAGTTCGGCAATCAGATCACCACCAACTACGTCGAGAACGTCGCCGAAGGTGCCGACGCCGAGCGAGTGATCCGCAACATGGCCAAGGACAAGTACGACCTGATCTTCACCACCTCTTTCGGCTACATGAATCCCACTGTCAAAGTCGCCAAGCAGTTTCCCAAGGTGACCTTCGAACACGCCACCGGCTACAAGCAAGACAAGAACCTCGGCACCTATCTGGCGCGCACTTACGAGGGTCGCTACGTCGGCGGTTTCCTCGCAGCGAAGATGACCAAGACCAAAAAGATCGGTTACGTCGCTTCGTTCCCGATCCCCGAGGTGATCCGCGATATCAACTCGATTCAACTGGCCTTGAACAAGTACAACCCGGGCACCGAGATTAAAGTGGTGTGGGTCAACTCGTGGTTCGATCCGGGCAAGGAAGCCGATGCCGCCAACGCGCTGATCGATCAAGGCGTCGACGTGGTGTTCCAGCACACCGATAGCCCGGCGCCGATTCAAGCCGCCGAACGTCGCGGCGTATACGCGGTGGGTTACGCCTCGGACATGGCGCACTTCGGGCCGAAAGCCGTGCTGACCTCGATCGTCAACGACTGGGCGCCGCACTATATTCAAGCGACGCAAAGCGTGATCGATCACACCTGGAAATCCCAGGATTACTGGGGTGGACTGAAGGAAGGTACGGTTGAGTTGCCGATCAGCGATCTGGTGCCGGCGCCAGTGAAAGCCGAGGCCGAGCAGATCATTGCCGACATCAAGAGTGGCACGCTGCAACCGTTCACCGGGCCGATCAAGGATCAGGCCGGGGTCGAGAAAATCCCGGCGGGTGTGAGTGCGACCACGGCGGAACTGGCGTCGATGAACTATTACGTTGAAGGCATGAAGGCTGAGATGCCGAAGTAATCCCCCTGACCCCGATCGTTCCCACGCTCTGCGTGGGAATGCCGCCCGGGACGCTCCGCGTCCCTGCCAAAAGCGGACGCAGAGCGTCCATTGAGGCGTTCCCACGCGGAGCGTGGGAACGATCTCCCGTACTTTCAAGGATTGTGTATGGATCAGCTTCCGATCATCGACATCAGCCCGCTCTATTCCGCCGACGAAAACGCCTGGCCCGCCGTGGCCGAGCAAATCGACCACGCCTGCCGCGAATGGGGTTTCTTCTACATCAAGGGCCACCCGATTTCGGCGCAACGCATCGACGCGGTGCTCGATCAGACTCAGCGTTTTTTTGCCCTGCCCGCCGCAGAAAAACTCAAGATCGACATCACCCAGACCCGCCACCATCGCGGCTACGGCGCCATCGCCACCGAGCAACTCGACCCGAGCAAACCCAGCGACCTCAAAGAAACCTTCGACATGGGCCTGCACCTCCCAGCCAATCATCCTGACGTGCTCGCAGAAAAACCGCTGCGCGGGCCGAACCGTCATCCGGCGCAAACCGGATGGGCTGAGTTGATGGAGCAGCATTACCTCGACATGCAGGCCCTCGCGCAAACCCTGCTGCGTGCGATGACTATCGCCCTCGACATCGAACGCGACTTCTTCGACAGCCGCTTCGTCGACCCGGTCAGCGTGCTGCGCATGATCCATTACCCACCGCGCCACACTGCCAGTTCGGCCGAGCAACAAGGCGCCGGCGCGCATACCGATTACGGCTGCATCACCCTGCTCTATCAGGACAGCGCCGGCGGTCTGCAAGTGAAGAACGTCAAAGGCGAATGGATCGACGCGCCACCGATCGACGGCACTTTCGTGGTCAACCTCGGCGACATGATGGCGCGCTGGAGCAACGACCGTTATCGCTCGACCCCGCACCGGGTGATCAGCCCGCTCGGCGTGGATCGCTACTCGATGCCGTTCTTTGCCGAGCCACACCCGGACACGCGCATCGAATGCCTGCCCGGCTGTCAGGACGCACAGCATCCAGCGAAATATCCGACCACCACCTGCGCCGAATTCCTGCTGTCGCGCTTCGCCGATACCTACGCTTATCGCCGTGAGCAGGAAGCCGTGTGATGGATCGCTTGGTCAGGTTTTGCCAATTGTTTCGGCGAGCATCTGTAGAATGCCGCCATTGCACCTGATGAGAAAAGAATATGTACGACTGGCTCAACGCCTTGCCCAAGGCTGAACTGCACCTGCATCTGGAAGGCTCGCTGGAGCCTGAGCTGCTGTTCGCCCTGGCCGAACGCAACAAGATCGCCCTGCCGTGGAACGACGTGGAAACCCTGCGCAAGGCATACGCCTTCAACAACCTGCAGGAATTCCTCGACCTGTATTACCAGGGCGCGGACGTGTTGCGCACCTCGCAGGATTTCTACGACCTGACCTGGGCTTACCTGCTGCGCTGCAAAGCACAGAACGTGATTCACACCGAACCGTTCTTCGACCCGCAGACCCACACCGACCGCGGCATCCCGTTCGAAGTGGTGCTCAACGGCATCGCCGCGGCATTGAAGGATGGCGAGCAGCAACTGGGCATCACCAGCGGTTTGATCCTCAGCTTCCTGCGCCACTTGAGCGAAGAAGAAGCCGAGAAAACCCTCGATCAAGCGCTGCCGTTCCGTGACGCGTTTGTCGCGGTCGGTCTCGACAGCTCCGAGATGGGTCACCCGCCGAGCAAGTTCCAGCGCGTATTCGACCGTGCCCGCCACGAAGGCTTCCTGACCGTTGCCCACGCCGGCGAAGAAGGCCCGCCGGAGTACATCTGGGAAGCCATCGACCTGCTGAAAATCCAGCGCATCGACCATGGCGTACGCGCTATCGAAGACGAGCGTTTGATGCAGCGGATCATCGACGAACAGATCCCGCTGACCGTGTGCCCGTTGTCGAACACCAAGCTTTGCGTGTTCGATCACATGTCGCAGCACAACATTCTCGACATGCTCGAGCGTGGCGTGAAGGTCACGGTGAACTCCGATGACCCGGCGTACTTTGGTGGTTATGTGACCGAGAACTTCCATGCGCTGTACGAGCACTTGGGCATGACCCAGGATCAGGCCAAGCGCCTGGCGCAAAACAGCCTGGATGCGCGACTGGTAAAACCCTAAGCAACACCGCAAAACCCTTGTAGGAGTGAGCCTGCTCGCGATAGCGGAGTGTCAGCTAAAAAATCTATGTCTGACACTCCGCTATCGCGAGCAGGCTCACTCCTACATTGGATCGGTGTTAGCCGATGGATTGGGTTTCAGTCAGCTCTTCCAGGGTTTTCCCCCGCGTCTCCATCCCGAACAGCCACACCACCCCCGCCGCTATCGCGAAACACGCAGCGCCCAGCGCGAACACCCCGCCCTGCCCGGTAATCGGGAACACCAGCCCGGTCACCAACGGCCCGAGCAGCGAACCCACGCGGCCAATTGCCGAGGCAAACCCAGAGCCTGTCGCCCGCGCCGACGTCGGATACAGCTCCGGCGTGTAGGTGTAGAGCACCGCCCACATGCCGAACAGGAAAAACTGCATCAACAGTCCGGTGCCGATCAGCAGCGTAACGTTACCGCCGAACACTGCGCTCTGGCCGTAGAGAAACGCCATCACCCCACCACCGAGCAAGGTGACGATGCACACCGGTTTACGCCCCCAGCGCTCGACCAGCCACGCCGCCATCAAGAACCCGGGAATCCCGCCCAGGGATATCAGCACGGTGTAATACACCGACTGCGTCACGGCGAAACCCGACTGTTGCAGCAATGCACTCAACCACGACGTCAGCCCATAAAAGCCGAGCAGCGCGAAGAACCACAGGCTCCAGATCATCGTCGTGCGCTGGCGATACTGCGGCGACCAGATCTGTTTGAGCGCCGCAAAGAAATCGCCCGGCGGCGTCACGGTGCGCGGCAAGCGCAGCGGTTCCGGCAACGCGGCACCACCGAGTGACGAACGTACCCGCGCCTCTATGCCGTTCAAGACCTTGTCTGCCGCTTCAAGCTTTCCAGCCTGTTCCAGCCAGCGCGGTGACTCGGGAATGAAAAAGCGAATCGCTAGCACAAACACCGCCGGCACCGCCAACACCAGAAAGATGTCGCGCCAGCCAATCAGCGGCAACAGGAAGTAAGACAGTACGCCGGCCGCAACGAACCCCAGCGGCCAGAAGCCATCCATCAACGCGATATAGCGCCCGCGGCGTTGCGCTGGAATCAGCTCGGACAACATCGACTGGGCGATGGGAAACTCCATGCCCATGCCAATCCCCAACAGGATGCGGAACAGCGTCAGCATCTCGACCGTTTGCGCCGTCGAGCACAGATAGCTGGCCACGCCCCACAGCACGATGCTCCACTGAAACACCGGTTTGCGCCCGAAGCGATCGGCGAGCATGCCGGACAGCGAAGCCCCCAGCACCATGCCGAAAAAGCTCGAACTGGCGAGCAGTCCAGAGTGCGCACTGCTCAAGCCGAACTCGGCTTTGATCGAGCCGAGCAGGAACGTCATCATCGCCAGATCCATGGAGTCGAAGAAAAACGCCAGAGCGATGATGATAAAAATGATCCGGTGATAACCGCTGATCGGCAGTCGTTCCAAGCGTTCTGCCGCACTGTAGCCTTGATTATCCATACCGCGTCCCCCATCCGAAATGTCCCCGGATCGAGTGTGCGCGATCACGCCTGGGCGTTCGTGCTGGATGCGACCTGTTCGCAGCCGTAGACGACGCCAGCCGGCATGCCGCCGTGGCAGGTAATGATCAAGCGGCTCTGCTAGGCCATCTCCAGCTCGGTTTCCTTGGCAAATCGATGCAGTTCACGCTGCCCGGTCGCCGTCAGTTGCAGCGCTCTTGAGTCATTGGGCAGGGTCAGCCAGCCGGATTGCATGAACAACTGCAGCAACGCGGCGCCGAGGGTACCGCCCATGTGCGGACGACGTTCGCTCCAGTCCGGGCAGGCACAGGCGACCTGAACATTGCGATGGGCCAGCGCCTGAATGAACACTCCCCGCCCTGCCAGTTGTTTTGCACCCTTGAGGGTCACCACCACGCGCTGTTCAAGCTGTTCGATCCAGCCGGCGTCGAGCAATCGCTGATACAGGTCGGCCGCCAGCGTGCCCCCCAGATGATCGTCGCAAAAGCGTGCGCGCAACAGCGAAGACGGTGCCGCCTGAGGCTTGGCCATAGGGGTGCTGCGTTTGAAAACCTCGGCGACTTCGCGCGGGGCACTGGCGATGGTGGCGCTGGCCAGCGCCTCTATCGCCGCGCCCACCTCCGGTGCCGAGAGGCGGAAAAACCGTTTGCGCCCACGGACTTCGACCTTCAACAGACCACCAGAGGCCAGCCGTGCCAGATGCGCACTGGCCGACGACGGCGACAGACCTGCCAGTAACGCAAGCTCCTCGGTCTGCCGGGCCGAGCCATCCATCAGCGCCCACATCATCGCGCTGCGCTTGGGGTCGGCCAGCAACGTGGCGATCTGGCTGATGCAAGGTGCATGTTCCATGTATTCACTCCCTGTGGAATCGTATCGTCTACTGCTCGCAGACATCTTGACCAGTAATGGGTCGGCGGCCAAGACGCGAAAATCGCTCTGAGCCGGGGCAAGGCAGGCCATTGACATAACATCTTCCGGCGCAGAAACCATCTTCGCTGAACAATCCTGAACCAGACAGGAGCAGCACAGTGCGAAGGCGTTCGGGCCGGGTTAAGGTACTTGCATGAGGCGGGCGCTAGTATAAGCGGGATGCAGGCCGCGTCCCGTGCCGCAGCCTGCACGGGTGGTGATTGTTCCTGACAGAAATTTCTCTATTTAGCTGCGACTAATGATCAACTTTCGAGAAAACGGGAAATTGGCTACTCAAATAAGCGCATCGGCTGGCGAGCATTTCCCTTAACAGGTTCACCGGCTTACTCAATTGTGCGCGATGGGCGCACAACAGATTCAGCGGAGCGCGTTCGCACAGCAGCTCCGGCAGCAGCACTTTGAGGCGGCCGGCGAGCACATCGGCGCCCACGTCGAGCCAGGATTTGTAGGCTATTCCCGCTCCAGCCAACGCCCATAGACGCACAACGTCGGCGTCATCACTGAAACGGTCACCACTGACGGTCAGACTGACCTCGCGTTTGCCGTCGTGAAAACTCCAATGGTCGTGAACCCGACTGCCGAGCATGTACAACAGGCAATTGTGCTGCGCCAGTTGTTCGAGCTGACGCGGTTCGCCGTGTCGCGCCAGGTACGCAGGCGATGCGCACAGCACACGACGGTTGTGCGGGGCGATGGGCAAGGCGACAAGGCTCGAGTCTTCCGGCTCGCCGTAGCGCAAGGCGATGTCCACGGGCTGGCGGAACAGGTCGGCGATGCGATCGCCGAGCAACAGACGTACGGTCAGCTTCGGGTGCTCGCGCTGGAACTCGTCGAGCCACGGCAGCAACAGGTTACGGCCGAAGTCCGAAGGCGCCGACAACTGCAAAATACCGCTGACCTGATCCTGCCCGCTGGCCAGCAAGCGCCGGCCTTCATCGAGATGGCTCAGCGCTGCCCGCGCGTATTCGAGAAAGCCTTCGCCCTCGGCTGTCAGGCGCAAGCTGCGGGTCGATCGCGCCAGCAAGCGCGCGCCCAATTGCTGCTCGATCCGTTTCAACGCCGCACTCGCCACGGCCGCAGACATGTCCATCACCCGCGCAGCCGCCGACAGACTGCCCAGATCCGCCGCCCGGACAAACAACTGCAAGTCGTCAAAACGCAGCATGCTCAGCCTCGATTATCAAAAAAATATTGAAAGAGACTGCTCTTTTAGCCGGTTTTATCTCGCAGAGAAATAGCCAATCATCTCTCCATCGCATTCATCCCGCTTCTCTGGAGCCGAGCATGTCCCAGCCATTCACCGCTATCGCCACCCTGATTGCCAAACCCGGCCAGCAGGATCTTCTCGAACAAGGCCTGCGCGCACTGGTTGAACCGAGCCGCGCCGAGGACGGTTGCAGCCAGTACGACTTGCACCGCGACCTCGCCGACCCGCAGGTTTTTTATGTGATTGAACACTGGGCCAGCGAAGCGATTCTTGAGGCGCACAACGCCAGCGCGCACTTCCAGCATTTCCAGGCAACGGCTGGCCACGCCATCGAACACTTTCAGCTCAAGCGCCTCGGCGCGATTGCCTGACCCCTTCTTCTATTAACTGTACGGAGCCATTCATGAAAGCCATCGCCTATTACGCTTCCCTGCCGATCAGCGACGCCAAATCCCTGCAAGACATCGAACTGCCAGAACCGGTCGCCGGCCCGCGCGACCTGCTGGTGGAAGTCAAAGCCATCTCGGTCAACCCGGTCGACACCAAAGTGCGGCAGAACGTGGCGCCGGAAAACGGCGCGGCGAAAGTGCTGGGCTGGGACGTTGCCGGCGTGGTCAAGGCTGTCGGTAGCGAAGTGACGCTGTTCAAGGCTGGCGACAAGGTTTTCTACGCCGGCTCCATTGCCCGTGCCGGCGGCAACAGTGAACTGCACGTGGTCGATGAGCGTATCGTCGGCCATATGCCGAAATCCCTCGGTTTCGCCGAAGCCGCCGCCCTGCCGCTGACTGCGATAACCGCGTGGGAATTGCTCTTCGAACGTCTGCAGATCCGTGAAGGCAAAACCCATGAAGACCAGCGCCTGTTGATCGTCGGTGCCGCCGGCGGGGTTGGCTCGATCCTGACGCAATTGGCCAGGCAACTGACCGGTCTGAAGGTGATCGGCACTGCGTCCCGCGAGCAGACCCGCGACTGGGTCAAAGAACTGGGCGCCGACCTGGTCATCGATCACAGCCAGCCGCTGAGCGAAGAACTCAAGCGTGCCGGGATCGACAGCGTGTCTCATGTTGCCAGCCTGACCCAGACCGATCAGCACCTCGATCAATTGGTCGAAGCCTTGGCACCGCAAGGCAAACTGGCACTGATCGACGATCCGAAGTCGCTGGACATCAGCAAACTCAAGCGCAAGAGCCTGTCGCTGCACTGGGAGTTCATGTACACCCGCTCGCTGTTCGAAACGCCGGACATGATCGAGCAGCACAAACTGCTCAATCGCGTGGCTGAGCTGATTGATGCCGGGACCTTGAAGACCACAGTGGGCGAGCATTTCGGCACGATCAATGCGGCGAACCTGCGCCGCGCCCATGAGTTGCTGGAAAGTGGCAAAGCCAAGGGGAAAATTGTTTTAGAAGGTTTCTAAGATCAAAAGATCGCAGCCTTCGGCAGCTCCTACAGGGGCTGCCGGAGGTTTTTTGCCGTCAGTCCGATGCTTGACCGTTGTCACAATTGCGATCGTATTCAGGTCTACAATCGAAGCCTCTGCGATACATCTTTTACGCAAGGGAGGTCAGCAATGAAGATCCTGATAAAAGAAGTGGCAAAGTCTCAATGGCAGGTTCGTCTGGACCAACACGCCGTGACATTCCGCAGTGAAGCCGAAGCATTGGCCTTCACCCGCACCCTCGAAGCGCGCCTTTGCGCACCCCATCAGATTCCCGACCGCAGCCAGCAGCGCGCCGCCGGCTGAGGCCATTTATGCCTCGGCCTGAGCTTGCGCCAGTGCCCGGGCGTTCTGCAGACGGCGGGTGATTAGCGCCACGCACACCACCAGCAAACCGCACACGCTGATGACTATTGCCATCGGCACGGCGGTGCCGTCGTGCAACACCCCTACCAGCGCCGAAGCCCCGGCGGCGACGCTGAATTGCATGCAGCCGAGCAGTGCCGAAGCACTGCCGGCGCGTGCGCCCTGACCGTTCATCGCGCAGGCGGCGGCGTTCGGGCTGATGCAGCCCAGGCTCGACACGCAGATGAACAGTGGAATCAGCAGCGGCCACAAGGATTCGGTGTGCATTGCGCTGACCGCGAGCAACGCCAGCCCCGCGCCGAAGTAAACCCACACCGCCCGCGACAGCAGGAACGCCGGGCCGCGCTTGGCCAACATCCGCGCGTTGACCTGCGCCACCAGAATGAACCCCGCCGCGTTGGTGCCGAACAACCAGCCGAAATGCTCGGCCGGGACGCCATACAACTTGATGAAGATAAACGGCGAACCGGCGATGTAGGCGAACATCCCGGCGATGGCGATGCCACCGGTCAGGGCGTGACCGAGGTAAACCTGGTCCTTGAGCAAGCGCCCGTACTGGCGCAGGGCGCCGGACAACGGCTGGCGCGGCATGTGCGCCGGCATACTTTCCGGCAGCCCCAGCGCCACGGCCAAACCGGCCAGCGCGCTGAACCCGGTCAGCACGAGGAAGATCGACTGCCAGCCTGTGGTGTTGACCAGCAGACCGCCGAGCATCGGCGCCAGAATTGGCGCCAAGCCCATCACCAGCATCAATTGCGAGAAGACTTTCGCCGAGCCCACCGCGTCGCACTTGTCGCTGACCACGGCCCGGGAAATCACCATCCCCGCGCAGCCGCCCAGTGCCTGGACGAAACGTGCGCCGATCAGCCATTCCAGGTTTGGCGCATAAGCGCAGGCCAGTGATGCCAACGTGAACAGCGTGAGGCCGACCAGCAATGGAATGCGTCGGCCAAAACGATCCGCCACCGGGCCGTAAGCGAGTTGGCCGATGGACAACCCGGCGAAATACGCCGCCAGCGTCATCTGCACGTGTTTCTCGTCGGTGCCGAACGCCAGCGCCATCGAGGGAAATGCAGGTAAATAGAAGTCGATCGCCAAGGGCCCGAAGGCGGTCAAGGCACCGAGAATCAGAATGGTACGGAAGTTCATCAGGCATCCAGGTTGGCAAGTCGGCAGCCCGACAGTCTAGCCGCGCCCGAACGCCTTGAACATTCCGATAGCTCGCTAACAATTAAAAAAGCCAGGATCAAAAGATCGCAGCCTGCGGCAGCTCCTACTTTGGAATGCGTCCCCTTGTAGGAGCTGCCGCAGGCTGCGATCTTTTGCTTCTAGGCGAGTTTCACTGCGTAGCCTTCTTCGCTGATGACCTCGATCACCTGCTCGGCGCTCAGCGCGCTTTCCACGCCGACCTCTTTCGCAGCCAGATCAACCCGCACACTGGCCGCCGGATCCTTGGCCTGCACAGCGTTGGTGATGGCTTTGACGCAGTGACCGCAGGACATGCCTTGAACGTTGAACACTTGCATGGAATGACTCCTTTGAGTGAGGTTGCCGGCAGTTTCGAGCTTGCCACGATGGCAAGGTCAAGTTCTTCAATAAACTGCCGGGCTGGCAATCGGCGTCGCGCTCGGCCAAGCTGCGTGCATCAATGACTTAAATTCAGGAGATTCAGCCATGCGCTGGTCAGCTTTCAGCCTGTTTGGCTTGCTCAGCCTTTTTGCCGCCGTTCCTCAAGTACAAGCTGCCGGCGAGGACTATGCGGTGCTGATCATTTCCCGCGAGCGTCTGGAAGTGTCGACTTCCTGCGAGATCGGCGTGTACATCCAGGATCAGCTCTCGGCGCGGCTGCTGCAAGAGCAGAGCATTTCTTTCAACTTGCCGCCGGGCACTGTTTCGCTGCGCTTGAAGTTGCTGCCGGGACAAGTCGCCGGTTGCAACCCGGGGATGCTCGCGCCGGGTTCGAAGGAGATCAAATTGCATGCCGGTGATGTGCTGAAGTATCGCTTGGCGATGAATTCCGAAGGCGTCTACTTGAAGCCTGCGGCTCTCGAATACTGAGTCGCTAGCCAAAAGATCGCAGCCTTCGGCAGCTCCTACAGGGACTGCATTCCAATGTAGGAGCTGCCGAAGGCTGCGATCTTTTGCTTTTGAGATTGGCGCTTGACCTTGCCCGCATGGCAAGGTTGATCCTTGTAGGCATCTACTACAGGGAGTACGACCGATGTCCGATTCCATCACTTTCGACCTGCCGATTGCCGGCATGACCTGCGCCAGTTGCGCCGGCCGTGTCGAGCGGGCATTGAGCAAAGTCAGCGGTGCCAGTGCCGTCAGCGTCAACCTCGCCACCGAGCAGGCCCGCGTGCAGGCGCCGGGTGACAGCCTGCCGGCCTTGATGGCGGCGGTTGAGCGCGCTGGTTACAGCGTGCCGCAGCAGATTATCGAATTGAATATCGAAGGAATGACGTGCGCCTCGTGCGTCGGTCGCGTCGAGCGTGCCCTGAATAAAGTCGCCGGGGTGAAAAGCGTCAGCGTCAATCTCGCCAACGAACGCGCGCATCTGGAATTGCTCGGTCAGGTCAACTCACAAACCCTGCTCGACGCCGTGAACAAGGCCGGCTACTCGGCCAGCGTCTGGCAAGCCGAACACCCACAAAACGATAACCAACAACAGCGCCTGAAACATGAACGCTGGGCGCTGATCTGCGCGATCGCCCTCGCCCTGCCGCTGGTGGCGCCGATGTTGCTGCAACCGTTCGGCATCCACTGGATGCTCCCGGCCTGGGCGCAATTCGCCCTCGCCACGCCGGTGCAATTCATCTTTGGTGCACGTTTCTATGTCGCCGCGTGGAAAGCGGTGCGCGCCGGCGCCGGCAATATGGACTTGCTGGTCGCCCTCGGCACCAGCGCCGGTTATGGCCTGAGTCTTTACGAATGGGCCACCGCCGCCGGGCGTATGCCGCATCTGTATTTCGAAGCATCGGCGGTGGTCATCGCTTTGGTGCTGCTCGGCAAATATCTGGAAAGCCGCGCCAAACGTCAGACCGCCAGCGCCATCCGCGCCCTCGAGGCGTTACGCCCGGAGCGGGCGATTCAAGTGATCGACGGCCGCGAGCAGGATGTCGCCATCAGCGCGTTGCGCCTGAACGATCTGGTGTTGGTCAAACCCGGCGAACGTTTTCCGGTCGATGGCGAAGTCATCGAAGGCCAGAGTCATGCCGACGAAGCACTGATCAGCGGCGAAAGCCTGCCGGTGCCGAAACAACCGGGGGATAAGGTCACGGGCGGCGCGATCAACGGTGAAGGCCGTTTGCTGGTGCGCACCCAGGCGCTCGGTGCGGAAACCGTGCTGGCGCGGATCATTCGTCTGGTCGAGGACGCTCAGGCCGCCAAGGCGCCGATCCAGAAACTGGTGGATAAGGTCAGCCAGATCTTCGTGCCAACCGTGTTGCTGATCGCGTTGGCGACACTGATCGGCTGGTGGCTCTACGGCGCACCACTGGAGACTGCACTGATCAATGCCGTAGCCGTTCTGGTCATCGCTTGCCCGTGTGCACTGGGTCTTGCCACGCCGACGGCGATCATGGCTGGCACCGGTGTAGCGGCGCGCCACGGCATTCTGATCAAGGACGCCGAAGCCCTGGAACGCGCCCATGAAGTCAGCAGCGTGGTGTTCGACAAGACCGGCACACTGACCTCTGGCACGCCGCGTATCGCCCATTTCAGTGCAGTGGATGGCAATGAAGACGCGCTGCTGAAACTGGCCGGCGCACTGCAACGCGGCAGTGAACATCCCCTCGCCAAAGCAGTGCTGGATGCGGCGGCCGAACGTCGTCTGAATGTGCCGGATGTCAGCGACAGTCAATCGCTGACCGGTCGCGGCATTGCCGGCAATCTCGATGGACGACGTCTGGCGCTGGGCAATCGGCGGATGCTTGAGGAAAGTGGTTTGAGCGCCGGCAACCTGAGCGAATCTGCCCAGGCATGGGAGGCCGAGGGCCGCACGCTGTCGTGGTTGATCGAGCAAAGCCCTGAACCGCAAGTGCTCGGTTTGTTCGCCTTCGGTGACACCCTGAAACCCGGCGCACTAGAAGCGGTGCAACAACTTGCCGCCCGGGATATCCACAGCCACCTGCTGACCGGCGACAACCGCGGCAGCGCTCGTGTGGTCGCCGAAGCGCTGGGCATCCGCAATGTCCACGCCGAAGTGCTGCCAGCGGACAAAGCCGCCACCATCAGCGAGCTGAAAAAAACCGGCGTGGTCGCCATGGTCGGCGACGGCATCAACGACGCCCCGGCCCTCGCCGCAGCCGACATCGGCATCGCCATGGGCGGCGGCACCGACGTGGCCATGCACGCGGCGGGCATCACCCTGATGCGCGGCGATCCACGGCTAGTACCGGCGGCGCTGGAAATCAGCCGCAAGACCTACGCGAAGATCCGCCAGAACCTGTTCTGGGCCTTCGTCTACAACTTGATCGGCATTCCGCTGGCGGCGTTCGGCTTCCTTAATCCGGTACTAGCCGGTGCAGCCATGGCGCTGTCGAGCGTCAGCGTGGTGAGCAATGCGCTACTGTTGAAAACCTGGAAACCCAAGGACTTGGAGGAGCACCGATGAACATCGGTCAAGCAGCCAAACACAGTGGGCTGAGCGCGAAAATGATCCGCTATTACGAGTCGATCGGCCTGCTCAAAGCGGCGCATCGCACCGACAGCGGTTATCGGGTCTATGGCGACGATGACCTACACACGCTGGCATTCATCAAGCGTTCGCGGGACCTGGGTTTTTCCCTGGAGGAAGTCGGCAAACTGCTGACCCTCTGGCAGGATCGCCAACGGGCCAGCGCCGATGTGAAGGCCTTGGCCCGCCAGCACATCGACGAGTTGAATCAGAAGATCCGCGAACTCGGCGAGTTGCGCGACACCCTGCAAGACCTCGTCGAGCACTGCAACGGCGACCACCGCCCCGACTGCCCGATTCTCAAGGAGCTGGCGTCGGGCTGCTGCGCGCAACCCGCCCGCGCTTGAGCGCCAACAGCTTTATCGTGAGCAATGTGCCGAGGGGAATGCCGTGGAACAGCATGACCACGGCACCCGGCGTCCACCACCCGTAGAACGGCGCGGCGATGAGCATGCCGATGCCGAACCCGGTCATCTGCAGCAAGGTCAGCACGCTGAAAATCGGCAGGCGCAAGCGCTCGGGCTCACGTTGCAGACGCGACATCAGCCCGACTTCGGAGAAGCCATCACCCAAACCCGCCGGTAAGGAAAACAGCAACAGTCCGTAGAGGCTGTGTTGCTGGAACATCAGGATAAAGCCACAGGACATCAGCGCCACGCCGAAGAAAAACCGCCGTTCGAGGTGGATGTTGTCCGAGCCTTTGAGACGGCTGGCGATTCGCGCGCCGAGCAGTTTGCCGCTGGCCCACACCGCGAGCATCAGGCCCAGCGTGGTGCTCGCCGACTCAGGTGTCAGCAGTCTGGAAATAATCGGAAAGCCGACGTTGTGCGCGGCGCTGCCCAAGGTGTCGGCCATCGACACCGCGAGCATCGCGGCAATCACCGGCGCAGAACGCAGGCCTTGCCTGAGCGCGGTCCATTCGCCGCGATCAGGTTCGTCGTTGACGGTCGCCGATTCGAACCGCAGCGGCACAATCAATAATGCTGCCAGCAGGTAAGTCAGCGCATTCAGGGCGAACACCGTTTCAAACCCAAACCCCGCGACCAGCAGACCCGAAACCAGGCTGCCGCCAACCATCGCGGCGGATGAGGCCGAGGTGATCCACGCGTTGGCCTTGAGCAACTGATCGGCGTGGATCAAACGCGGCAACTGGCTGTTGAGGCCGATGGCGAACATCGAATTGCCCAGGCCCAGACCGAAGGCGATCACCGGCAACAGCAAGGCCTGCTGGTTGACGGGCACGATCAACAACAAGCCCAGCACGCTGGCGCGCAGCAGGTCGAACGCGATCAGCGGTGCGCGGCCGCTGCAACGGCGGTAAAACGCGGTACCGATCAGGCTGGCAAAAATTCCTCCGCCCACGCGGCTGGCGAGAAAGATCCCGACGCTCATGGCGCTGTTGCTCAGCAGATAGACGTAGGTGGCCAGCGCAACCATGTTGAGGAAGGCGCCGAAGTCGGAGATCAGGCGTGCAGTGACGATCAGGTGGGTGTTGCGCGGGGTGGTCACATTCAGTCCTTGAGTGTGGTTGGAGCGGTGGACAGTAGACGCGAAATTGCGTTGATCCGAAAGTGGCCCTCACCCTAACCCTCTCCCGGGGGGAGAGGGGACTGATTGGGGGATGCTGTAGAGATACGCCGACCTGAAATTTCTTTACCGAATCCAGACAGGTCCAAACGCTGACCTCGTCCAATCCATAATCGACTCGGTATTTCAGGTCGATGTATGACGCAAGACACCTCGGTCGGCCCCCTCTCCCGGAGAGAGAGGGGCTGATTGGGGGATGCTGTGGAGATACGCCGACCTGAAATTTCTTTACCGAAACCAGACAGGTCCAAACGCTGACCTCGTCCAATCCATAATCAACCCGGTGTTTCAGGTCGATGTATGACGCAAGACACCTCGGTCGGCCCCCTCTCCCTCCGGGAGAGGGCTGGGGTGAGGGGCTTCTGGGCTTCCAAGACTTCTGATTCAAACAAAAAACCCGGCCGAAGCCGGGTTTTCGTCAAGCAATCACTGCATCCACGGTGGTGGCGGTGGCTCGTCGGACTTGCCTTTCGGCTCGTCGTCCGCCGCACGGATGGCCTGCTTGCGCTCCTCGTCGAGGCGCGCCGCTTCGATCTCGCGCAACACCCCGCCAACATCGGCCAGGTCTTCCGGATCATCGAACTCACCGGTCAGCACACTGTTCGGGTGCAAGGTGCCGGCTTCGTACAGTGCCCACATTTCCTTGGCGTACTTGGTCAATTTCAACTCCGGCGCAAAGCGGCCGAAGTACGAAGCCATGTTACCGACATCCCGCTCCAGCATGCTGAACGCGTGGTTGTTACCGGCAGCGTCGACGGCTTGCGGCAGGTCGATGATGACCGGGCCGGTCGGCGTCAGCAGCACGTTGAACTCCGAAAGGTCACCGTGCACCAGACCGGTACACAACATCAGCACGATCTGCGAAATCAGGAACGCGTGATACTCGCGCGCCTGATCCGGCTCCAGCACCACGTCGTTCAGACGCGGCGCGGCATCGCCGAATTCGTCGGCCACCAGCTCCATCAACAGCACGCCGTCGAGGAAGTCATACGGCTTGGGCACCCGCACCCCGGCACCGGCCAGACGGAACAGCGCCGCCACTTCGGCATTCTGCCAGGCATCTTCGGTCTCTTTGCGACCGAACTTGGAGCCTTTCGCCATCGCGCGAGCCTGTCGGCTGTTGCGCACCTTGCGGCCTTCCTGATACTCGGCCGCCTGGCGGAAACTGCGTTTGTTCGCCTCCTTGTAGACCTTTGCGCAACGTAACTGATTGCCGCAGCGCACCACATAAACAGCTGCTTCTTTACCACTCATCAGTGGGCGCAGCACTTCGTCGACCAGACCGTCCTCGATCAGGGGTTCAATGCGTTTTGGAGTCTTCATCAGCTTTTATTGTGGGTCCTTTATTACCAAACACGCGAATGTCACTCGTTATACGGCAATCCTCGCATTACGGGGAGGGGTTGCCGACCTGTGAACCTGTGAATGCACACACTGTGCCGAAAAAATCGACCACGGCGAATCATAGCCGAGCCGGCCTCGATTGTTGGTATCGGCCGTTGAGGGCATTTGCGACAGAATCTGACATTTGCCATTCAGCCCTCTTACCCTCACCCCAGCCCTCTCCCCGAGGGAGAGGGGGCCGACCGAGGTGTCTGGCGTTATACATCGACCTGAAATACCGCGTCGATTATGGATTGGGCTAACCATCTGACCCCAATCAGTCCCCTCTCCCTCCGGGAGAGGGTTAGGGTGAGGGGCTCTTCTCGCGTTAGCGTTCGATGATGGCGGTAACGCCCTGCCCGCCCGCGGCGCAAATCGAGATCAGGCCCCGGCCCTTGCCTGCCGCATCGAGTAGCTTGGCCAAATTGGCGACGATACGCCCGCCAGTCGCGGCAAACGGATGCCCGGCCGCCAGAGAACTGCCCTTCACATTGAGTCGGCTGCGATCGATCGAGCCTAGCGGCGCGTCGAGGCCCAAGCGGGTTTTGCAGTACTCGGGGTCTTCCCAGGCTTTCAACGTACACAGCACTTGCGCGGCGAATGCCTCATGAATTTCGTAGTAATCGAAATCCTGCAAGGTCAGCCCGTTGCGCGCCAGCAAACGCGGCACAGCGTACACCGGCGCCATCAGCAGCCCTTCGGCGCCGTTGACGAAATCCACTGCCGCCGCCTCGCCGTCGCGCAGGTAAGCGAGGATCGGCAAGCCACGTTCCTTGGCCCATTCTTCGCTGCCGAGCAGCACCACAGACGCGCCATCAGTCAGCGGCGTGGAGTTGCCCGCCGTCAGCGTACCTTTCGCGCTTTTCTCGAACGCCGGTTTCAGCGTCGCGAGTTTTTCCAGGGTCAGGTCCGGACGCAGGTTGTTGTCGCGGGTCAGACCAAGGAACGGCGTCATCAGGTCGTTGTGCCAGCCTTCGCTGTAGGACGCGGCGAGTTTGTGATGGCTTTCGAGGGTCAGTTGATCCTGCTCTTCACGCGGGATCTGCCAGGTCTGCGCCATCAACTCACAGTGCTCGCCCATCGACAGCCCAGTGCGTGGTTCGCCGATGCGTGGGAAATCCGGAATCAGATGTCTGGGCCGCAGTTGCAGAAAGGTTTTCAGTTTGTCGCCGGTGGTCTTGGCGCGGTTGGCTTGCAGGAGAATTTTGCGCAGGCCTTCACTGACACTGATCGGTGCGTCCGAGGTGGTGTCGACGCCACCAGCAATGCCGCAGTCGATCTGGCCGAGGGCGATCTTGTTTGCGACCAGCATCGCCGCTTCCAGCCCGGTGCCGCAGGCTTGCTGAATATCGTAGGCCGGCGTAGCGGGTGACAGACGTGAGCCGAGCACGCATTCACGGGTCAGACTCATATCTCGTGACAATTTCAGCACCGCGCCCGCCACCACCTCGCCGAGGCGCTGGCCGTGCAGGTTATAGCGTTCGATCAAGCCTTCAAGGGCGGCGGTCAGCATCGCCTGATTGCTGGCGGTGGCGTACGGGCCGTTGGAACGGGCGAAAGGGATACGGTTACCGCCAATGATCGCGACGCGGCGCAGCTGACTCATGAATAACTCCTTGTCCAAAGGTCTGAATTCACGCCAATCCCTTGTAGGAGTGAGCCTGCTCGCGATAGCGGTGGGTCAGATAAACATTTCTTGACTGATACACCGCTATCGCGAGCAGGCTCACTCCTACAGGGGGTCAGCTGTGTTTATGAATGTGCGTTCGGCAACACAAATGCCGGGGGCAAACTACTCTGCTGTTCTAGCGTAGGCCTTATTGCGTGAATCGAACGATTGATTGCCGTCGGCAGTCCACACTTTGAACCCCAACTTCTGGAGAGCGTTCCATGTCTGACCGCTATATCGACTTCGCCAACTCGTCCATCGGCCATCGTCTGGTCGGGGCGCTGGGCCTGCCGTCGCCGGTGCGACTGGAACGCTGGCAGGCCGGGCGCCTGCGGCCGGTGGAAGGTGCGCTGCTGATCGGCGGCGGAGCGCTGGCCGAGCGCATCAGTGCCTTCGCCAACCGTTTGACCGACGGCATCTACCGTTACGGCGAACAACCGGAAACCGCCACCGAATGGATTCCCGGCCACGGCCCGAAACTCAAAGCCGTGGTGTTCGACGCCAGCGAATTGCTGCACACCGACCAGCTCAAGCAACTGCGCGAATTCTTCCAGCCGCTGATGAAAAACCTCGACCACAGCGCCCATCTGGTAATTCTCGGTCGCGCGCCGGAAACCCTAAGTGATCCGTTTGCCGCCAGCGCACAGCGCGCGCTGGAAGGGTTCTCCCGTTCGCTGGCCAAGGAACTGCGCAGCGGCGGCACGCTGCAATTGATCTATGTCGGCGAAGGCGCGGAAGATCAACTGGAAGGCCCGCTGCGGTTTTTCCTCTCGCCGAAAAGTGCGTTTGTGTCCGGACAGGTGATTCGCCTGACCGCTTGTGCGACGCCAGTGACTGACTGGACGCGCCCGCTGGCCGGGCGCAAGGCGTTGGTCACCGGGGCTGCGCGCGGCATCGGTGCGTCCATCGCTGAAACCCTGGCGCGCGATGGCGCCGACGTGATCCTGCTCGATGTCCCGCCGGCCAAGACCGATCTCGAAGCCCTCGCCGCCCGCCTCGGTGGCCGCGCGATCACCCTGGATATCTGTGCTACCGACGCCGCCGCGCAACTGGTCGAACAACTGCCTGACGGCCTCGATATTCTGGTGCACAACGCCGGCATCACCCGTGACAAAACTCTGGCCAACATGACCCCGGAATTCTGGGATGCCGTGCTGGCGGTCAACCTCAATGCCCCGCAAGTGCTGACCAAAGCGCTGCTCGACAGCGGCACGCTGCAGGATGATGCGCGGGTCGTTCTGCTGGCTTCGATCAGCGGCATTGCCGGCAACCGTGGGCAAACCAATTACGCCGCGAGCAAGGCCGGGCTGATCGGTCTGGCGCAAGCCTGGGCGCCGACGCTGCTGGAACGTGGCATCAGCATCAATGCCGTCGCCCCCGGTTTTATCGAGACGCAGATGACCGCGCACATTCCGTTCGGCCTGCGTGAGGCCGGGCGGCGCATGAGTTCGCTGGGTCAGGGCGGCTTGCCGCAGGACGTCGCCGAAGCGGTCGCGTGGCTGGCACAACCGGGCAGCGGCGCGTTTACCGGGCAGGCGCTGCGGGTCTGTGGACAAAGTGTTCTGGGGGCTTAGGCATGAGCATCGAATGGCACACACTGGATCGCGAGCCGAGTTTGCCCGGGCTGTATGCACGGGCGGCGGCGCGACGGAAAATCACCGGCACGCAATTGCCCGACAGCGGTTTGCGCTGTTGGGTCGATGTCGATGGCAAACGCCTGGCGGCCTATCGCAAGGTCTGCGGATTCATCGATGACGGTCTGCTGCCACCGACGTATCCGCATATCCTCGCGTTTGCCTTGCAGATGCAATTACTCACGGCCAAGGACTTTCCGTTCCCGCTGTTGGGGTTGATTCATCTGAGCAACCGCATTCGCGTGTTGCGCCCGATGGGCGGGATCGGTCGGGCGCAGGTGAGCGTGCGCGTGACGAACCTGCAAGCGCATCCCAAAGGTGCGACGTTCGATCTGCTGACCACGCTGGATGACCAGCTCGGGCCGTTGTGGGAAGCCGAAAGCCAGATGCTCTGTCGCGGCGTGAAGCTTGAGGGCGAAGCTGTCGAACAAACCTGGGAACCCTCGCAATCGCTGGTGGAGGTGGCGCGCTGGAAAGCGCCGGCCGATATCGGCCGGCAATACGCCAAAGTCTCAGGAGACTACAACCCGATTCACCTGAGTGCAGCCAGCGCCAAGTTGTTCGGTTTTCCAACAGCGATCGCTCATGGTTTGTGGAACAAGGCGCGAACGCTCGCGGCGCTGGGCGATCATTTGCCCAAGGCCAACCTCGAGATCGCCGTGCACTTTCGCAAACCGGTGCGCCTGCCCAGTGAGGTGACCTTGCTGGCGAGTGCGGCGGGGTCCAGTGGTGAGTTGCGCCTGATCGGTGCACAAGAGCTGGAACACATGGTCGGGCAGTGGCAACCCATTGCTTGAGCACGCGGGACACCGTTAATTGTGTGTATATAACTTAAGTTTTCCTCAGCCTATCCCCTTCCGCCGAAAAACCCCGGGCCTTGATTATCAAGGCCTTTTTTTGTGCGGCTATATCGTGGGTATTAGTCCTTAGGCGCTGAACTTCGCCCTCTATATAAAGGCGTTAATACCAACTTGAGAATGGTCTGAAACCCGCCCCTGGACTGAGATTGAGCACAACGGTCGAAGGCATCACCGACGACAGATCGGCGAGCCATCGAAGTCAACGAACGTTGTGACAGGTGCAAGGAATACGATCATGAAAACTCAAGGCGTGTGGTGCAAATCGGCAATCGCTCTGGCATTGATTCTCTCCCTTGGCCTCACCGGGTGCAGCAGCGGTGGTGGCGGTCATAAAAGCAGTTCCGGCAGTTCCGCGGCGGACGGCACCGCTGGCACTGGCGGCACCTCGGATACTGGCGGTACGGGTGGCACCGGTGATACTGCCGGCACCGGCGGAACCGGGGGCACCGGCGATACTGCCGGAACCGGTGGCACGGGCGGAACGGGTGGTACTGGCGGAACAGGTGGCACCGATCCGACCAATCCAACCAACCCGACAGATCCGACCGATCCCACCAACCCGACCAATCCAACCACCACCCCATTGGTGACCACCACGCTGGTGCAGGATGTCGGTAATACCGTCGCTGGCGTCGGCGATGGCGTTGGCCAGATCGGTGACTCGCTGAGCAGCGTTCCTGTTGTCGGTGGCGTTGTACAAAGTGCGGCCAGAACCGCCGGCAATGTCGTCAGCACCTTGGGTGACGGTGTCACCAATGGCGTTGGCAAACTGGCCACCGACCCGAATGGCCTGACCACCACCGTCGCTTCGGTCGGCGGCGTGGTGACTGATGTCGGCGACGGCGTGTCCGACCTCAGCGCCAAGCTGTCCACTGCGACTGGCAGCGTTCCGGTGGTGGGCGGTGTTGTGACCAAAGTCGCGCCGCTGCTTGATGGTGTCGGCGAGAAAGTCACCATGCTCGGCAATACCCTCGACACCACGCTGACCAACGGCCCGACCAGCCAACTGACGAACAAAGTCGGCGGCAGTCTGGTACCCGTGATCGCGATGGTCGAAAGCACCACGGACAAACTCGGCACTGCCACCGGGCTCGGCGATCCACTCAAAGGCGCGATCTCGCAAGTCGGTGGCGCGGTGAACACCCTGGGCGGCAAGGTCACCGATGCGGGTAACGGCAATGCCTTGACCAACACCCTCGGCGGCGCGTTGAGCGATACCGGCACCGCGGTCGGCAAGGCTGGTGGTCTGGTGTCCAACGGCACCGGCTCGGGTACTGGTGGAGTGGGTGGTGGTCTGGGCGGCGGCCTCGGTGGTACTGGCCTGCTGCAAACCGTCGGCGGTGCCGTGGTCAATGTGGGCGCAGGGCTGAATGCCGGCAATACCAATGGCGTCGTCAGCGCCGGCGGCGTTACCGCTACCGGCCTCGGCAATACCGTCGCTTCGCTCAACACCGTACTCGGTGGATCGGGCACCCCGATCACCGCGACAACTTCACCTCTGGCCACGGTTGGCGCCACCTTGGGCACGGGTCTGAATCCGGTCACCAGCGCTGTGACCAACGTGACTCAACAAGTCGGCGCAGCGACCGGTATCGGAGCCCCCGTCGCCGGTCTCACCGGCCAGGTTGGCGGTGCGGTCAGCAGTATCGGCACCACCATTGCCGCGACCAACAACCCGGTCACCACAGCGGTCGGTGGTCTGGTCACCAACGTCGGCGGCACCGTTGCCGCCGTCGGTGGACTGGTCAACGGAGGTACCAGCGGAGGTACAACCGGTGGCGGTCTGGGCGGTGTACTCGGTGGTCTGACCAATACTCTGGGAGGCAGCCAACGCTAAATTGCACCTGGCCGATTCGACGGCCTCACCTACAGCGCCTACGCTTGGTTGAGGGCGGAAGATTCCCACGAGTCTTCCGCCTTTTTTCTTAGGAGAATTCAGCCCAGTGCTGTGATCTGACCATGGAGTGTCCTATGCGCGTAATGGCATCCCTGCTGTTCCTCAGTCTCAGTTCCGCCGCCCTCGCCGACACCCTGCCCAGCTTTCTCAACAGCAACGAAACCATCCGCAACCTGCCGGTGCCGAACCTGCCCGCCGACGCCTATCGCCCGAGCGCCACGCCCGTGCAAGTGCCGGACGCCGGTGCCGCCGCGGCGCAACCGCTGTTGATGGAGACCAAGATCAATTTGCAAACCGTGCAAATCGAAGGCGGAACCCTCTACCCGCTCAACGAGCTCGCCGAAATCTACAAACCCCTGATCGGCCGCCAAGCCACGCTCGCCGAACTGATCGAAGCCACGCGCAACATCACTCGACGCTATCAGCAGGACGGTTACCTGCTGTCCTACGCGTTCTTGCCGCAGCAGAATTTCAATGACGGCGTAGCACGCGTGGTGCTGGTAGAAGGCTACGTTCGTGATATCCAGATCGAGGGTGATGTCGGCCGGGTCAGAACGCTGCTCGACAAACTGGCAGCGAAGATCCAGGCAGAACGGCCGCTGACCCGCAAGACGTTCGAGCGCTACACCACGCTGATGACGCGCATCCCCGGCGTAACGATCCAGGCCCAGGTGCCACCGCCCGGCACTACCGACGGTGCGACAACGCTGGTCGCCCAGGCCAGTCGCAAACCCTTCACCAGCACGCTGAGCACCACCGAAGACAACCGCAACGGCACCCAGGCCCTGCTCGGCGTCAGTAGCAATTCGCAAACCTCAATGGGCGAACAACTGACCCTCAGCGGTCTGTTTCCACCGGGTGACGATCACGAGCATTACTACCGCCTCGACTACAACCAGTTCCTCAATGACGAGGGCGCGCAACTGGCGCTGTCTGCTTCACGTTACCGCGCCGATCCCAGTACCGAAGTCCTCATCGACGGCGGTGGTCGACTCAGCACCCATCGAGAAAACGACCGCTACTCCATCGGGTTCACCCTGCCGTTGATTGCCGCCTCCAACGAATTGCTGACCGCCGGCTCGCGCCTGTACGCAGTCGATGACAAGACCCGCTACAACGGCATCAACTTCCCGTTCAGCACCGAGTTCCGTACCGACGTACGCGCTCTGGCTTTCGAAGGCGACTGGCGCAAAGCCGATGCCCGGCAACTGCGTATTCTCAGTGGCGGCGTGTATCAGGGTTTCGACAGCCTGGGCGCGCATACCAACTACGACGACATCGACCTCGATTTCTTCCGCGTACGCCTGTCCGGGGTGCAGAGCAACAAGTTCCTCGACAACTGGCAAGGCGTGCTCTCGACCGCACTGTACTGGAGCGACGACACCCTGCCCGACAGCGAGCGTGCGGTGTTCGGCGGGCAGAATTTCGGTCGCGGTTATCCCGACGATCAAGCGTCCGGCGACAAGGGCTGGGGCGTGGCGTACGAGGTCAACTACAGCTTCAACCGCGACGACAACTGGGTGCGCATCCTGCAACCGTATGTCGTACTCGATCGCTCGCGCAGCTGGTTCAATGAACTGCCGGTAAAGGCCAACAATCTGTCATCGGCGGCAATCGGGCTGCGGTTTGGCGATGCCAAGTACTACAACATTGCGCTGGAAGCGGCGAAGGCGATGTCGGATGAAGCACTGGACACGTTCAATCGCAAGCCCAGGTACAGCATCAGTTTCAGCTACCAGTTGTAAGCTGAAATACCCAGGAGGCTTCGGCAGCGGCGGGTGGAATGTACAACCGGCAGAAATGGGTCGGATTGCAGGCCGCCTTCGCGAGCAGGCTCGCTCCCACAGTTTGAACTGGTGCATCTAGAGAGAGATTGGTCGGCTGTCAGGCCGCCATCGCGAGCAGGCTCACTCCTACAGTTGGATTAAGTGCATTCAGTTAGAAATTGGCCGGCTGTCAGGCCGCTTTCGTAGGACCGCCGTCCGCAGCAAACTCGCCCCCACAGAAAAGCCAAAGCAAAACAGCGCACACCGCGCATCGCTACCGCTCCTCACCACTCAACAGGATGAGCGTTAGCTCGGCTGCAGCTTTTGATCTTGACTCATCGGCCGCGTCGGCAGGCTGAGTGGAGGGATTGATCCGGGGGTGGGAGCGCAGCGACCGTTTGGCGAAGCCAAACACAGCGAGAGGAGGTGCAGCGAAGCAAACCGTAGGCGCTGCGCCCGGATCGATCCCGGAGCGAAGGAACCCCGAGCCCCAGCGAGCGGGCCGAACGTTGCGGCAAGCCTTTTTGGGTACTTTTTCGGCGTCTGGAAAAAGTGCCTCGCCGTAAGGGCGAAACCGCCAGCCGCAACACCCAAAAAAACGGATATTCACCCAAAACACCCAAAGCACGGTCGGCCCAGAGGCCGCCGAGCTCAACCTCAGCCAACCTGAACCTTAGGCTTGGGAAACAAATTATCCAGAGTCTCCAACAACCTGACGTAATAAATCGGCTTGCGAAACAGATCCACCACCTGCAACCGCAACAGATCACTGACGTCTTCCATATCCGCATGCCCAGACATCACAATCACCGGCAAATGCTGCCGAGAAGTATGCTCACGCAACCGCTTGATCAACGACATCCCGGACTCCTCCGGCATACGCAAATCAGTAATCACCAGCGCGATATCGGGATGGCGAGTCAGATGATGCAACGCCAGCTTCACCGACGTCGCCGCATGACAGACAAACCCCTCGCCCTCCAGCAACTCCGCCAGTTCCAGCAACGCGTCCTCTTCATCGTCAACCAGAAGCAACTGTTGGCGGTGCGGCGAAGACGCGTTCATAGGCAATACCTGAAAGCTGAATGGAAAATCCATTGTAGTGCGATATCAGCCAGGTGCAGCGTTCCCATGATTCAAGGCGTCGGCCGTGTCACAGCCGTACCATCAAGAGACGTCAAAATATTATTGAAGATCGCCAGCACCCTGTCGCCAAGAGGGGTTACGAATGCCACAACCACGACGGCGACCATCGCCACCACAATGGCGTACTCGATCGCCGAAGCCCCTTCTTCATTCTTGATGAACACCCGGGCTCTGGACATTAGATAGTCGAAAGTCATGCGAAACATAGGACTGCTCCTTTGCGCCTCTGGCGCTGATGTCACTACAACGGCAAAGAACCACCGTGCCATTTGAGCATTGTCAACAAACCCCCACCCAACAACTGTAAGAACGGATTAATCACAAAGGATTAATCACATCGCGAAGTTGCCGATTGCTGCTGTTAATTGGCCAAGACTCATACTTTAGTGGGTTATTTTCCTGTCACTAATGGCGTTTTGGCTCGGATCAGCTAGCGTGGAAATAGCGAAATAGTTGCATGTTCATAGCTGCCGGATTGGGAACTTCTCTCGTAAGCAAGTGCGGTGGGTAGTGCAGCAGGAAAGGGAGAGCCGTCATGAACAGTCGCGTCACCATGGGCCTTGCAGCCATCCTTATGCTTGGAGCGATCTTTGTCGGTTACTGGGGACTGGTGCTCAGTCGTCAACCGGCACCCGTCGCCGAAGCCCCCGTTGCCCCAGCCGTCACCGTTGAAAAAACTGTCGCGATCGCCGAAGACCAGGCCCGCCAACCGGTGGTGGTACTGCTGCACGACGTGCCACCCTTTACCGCGCTGACCGCTGCCGATGTCGCGGTGGAAAAACTGCGCAGTGCACCGGCCGGCAGCTTGAGCAACGTCGATCAGGCCATCGGCCGCACACCCTGGCGGCACCTCAGCGCCGGCACCTGGCTGAATGATGAAAGCTTCACCGCCGGCGGCTCACTGGCACGCATGATTCACAGCGATGAACGCGCCCTCACCGTGGCCGTCGACGAAGTGATCGGCGCGGCCGGGCAACTGATCCCCGGGGATTACGTCGATGTCTTGCTCTACCTGCGCCAGGATTCCAGCAACCTCGAACAGTCGGCGCAGATCGTTTTACCGGCCATGCGCGTGCTGGGTGTCGGCGATCAATACGGCCTGACCAACGACGGCCAACCGGCCTCGCCGGCCCTGAGCGCCGAGGAAAAACTCAAACAGGATCAACGCCGCATCGCCGCGCGCACCGTGGTGCTGGCAGTGCCCGAACAACTGCTCAGCCGACTGATGCTGGCAACGCAAGTCGGCACCTTGCGTCTGGCCGTACGCAGCAGTGAAGAACAACGCCTGGCCAAATACTGGGCCGGCGAAACGCAGGCGCCGGAGCATCTGAGCAGCGCCAACAGCCAACTCTTCCAGTTCACCCAACTGGCCTTGGGCGCTGGACCGAAAGCGCCTGCCGGCGGCGGTTCCGGCGCGGCCCCGAGGCCTGCCGTGGAAATCATTCGCGGCAACCAGATCACCCAACAAAACCCATGACTGCGCAAGGATCCAAGGGCATGCAGAGTCGTTCCAGGCCGACATTCAAACCCATGCTGCGCGCCCTGCTACTGATGGGCCTGTCGATGGACGCCGCGTTGGCGGCAGTCGGCAACTGTTCGGCACTGGGGCGCATGCCGCCAGTGATCGAAATCGGCGAAGGCTTTCAGCAGGATGTGCAATCGCCAGTGGCGATCACCCGTCTGGCGATTGGCGATCCGAAAATCGCCGACGTGCACGCCAACGGCAGTTCGTCCTTTCTGCTCACCGGCGTTGCGCCCGGTGCCACCAGCCTGATGGTCTGGACCTCGTGTTCAAGCGAGCCGCGCCAAAGCATGGTCTTTGTTCAGGGCGCCGCCACTGCCGCCATGACCGCCACCCTGCCCTCGGATGACCCGAGCCTGCCGTCGCAAGTGCAGACCGATATCCGCTTCGTCGAAGTCAGCCGGACCAAACTCAAGGAAGCCACCGCCTCACTGATCGGCACGCGCGGAAACTTTCTGTTCGGTTCGCCCGGCACCCTGCCGCCGATTGACGGGGTGCCGCAGCCACGCCTGCCGGTGGACAACTCACTGTTCAACTTCTCGTGGGTCGGCGGCAAGACCATGGCGATCATCAATGCGCTGGAAACCAGCGGCTTCGCCTATACCCTCGCGCGGCCGAGTCTGGTCGCGTTGAACGGACAGAGCGCAAGCTTTCTGGCCGGCGGTGAAATCCCGATTCCAGTGCCCAGTTCCGGCAGTGACAGCGTGTCGATCGAATACAAGGAATTCGGTATCCGCCTGACCCTGACGCCAACCATCATCGGCCGCGATCGCATCGCCTTGAAGGTCGCCCCGGAAGTCAGCGAACTGGACTTCAGCAATGCCGTGCAGATCGCCGGCACCACTGTGCCGGCCCTGACCATCCGCCGCACCGACACCAGCGTGTCACTCGGCGATGGCGAAAGCTTCGTCATCAGCGGCTTGATCAGCACCACCAACAGCTCGCAGGTGAACAAGTTTCCCGGCCTCGGCGACATCCCGGTGCTCGGCGCCTTTTTCAAAGGCTCGCAGATCAAGCGCGAAGAACGCGAACTGCTGATGATCGTCACCCCGCATCTGGTGCAGCCACTGGCCGCCGATGCGCAACTGCCGTCGCTACCGGGCGAAAAACTGCGTAATTACGATCCGAATTTCTACCGCATGTTCTTCCTTGAAAACGGCAACTTCGACAAGCGCAGCGGGTTATCGCAATGAGCCAGAGCCTGAGCCAGACCTTTCTCGCCATCACCCGCAACAGCACCGATCTGGAGTGGCTGCAAGGCGCACTCGCACCGTTGGGCCAAGTGATCAGCGCCGGTGGCGGCAGCCTTGATGAACTGCTGGCGCTGGTGGACGTGACCTTTGCCAATCTGGTGTTCGTCGGCCTTGATCGCGAGCACGTGGTCGCCCAGAGCGCGTTGATCGAAGGCGCGCTGGAGGCCAAACCGATGCTGGCGATCGTGGCGCTCGGCGACGGCATGGACAATCAGTTGGTGCTCAACGCGATGCGCGCCGGCGCCCGGGATTTTGTCGCTTACGGTTCACGCTCCAGTGAAGTCGCCGGGCTGGTGCGGCGCTTGAGCAAACGCCTGCCGCCCGTGGCACCGAATACGCAATTGGGCGGCCTCACGGTGATGTATGGCGTGCAGAGCAGTTCCGACGGCGCACTGCTGGCCAATCACATGGCGTTGGTGGTGCAAAAGAGCGGTCAGCAAACCTTGCTGCTTGATCTCGGTTTGCCGCGCGGTGACAGCCTCGCCCTGCTCGGGCTGGAAAGTTCGTTCCACTTCGGCGATGCCTTGCGCCACTTGCGCAGGCTCGACGCCACGCTGATCGACAGCGCCTTCACCAGTGCCGAAGCCGGCCTGCGGATCCTCGCCTACGCCAGCAACGACGAGCCGCTGGAAAACACCAGCGCTGCCGAGCTGTACATGTTGCTCAGCGCCTTGCGCCAGCACTTCCAGCACATCGTCGTGAACCTCACCGGGCAGACCGACAGCGAAGCCTTGCGCACCTTTGTCAGCCACTGCGACAAGTTGCTCTGGTACACCGATCAGAACGTGCTCAACTGCCGACGCAACCTTGCCGTGCTCAATCTGTGGCGGGAAAAAGGCATGAAGCTCGACCACGGACGCCTGCTGATCGACCGCTATTTGAGCAACGTCGCGCCCGATTCGGACACCCTCGGCAAGACCTTCAACCTGGAAGTGATTGCCACGCTGGCCCTCACTCCAGAAGTTCGTCTGAACGCGAAAAACCAGGGCGTCAGCCTGTTCGAACTGGCCCCGCGAGAAAAACTCACGCAGAGCCTGCGCGCTCTCGGCGAACGTCTGGCGAAACGTTCCGAAGGCCTGGCCAAACCTAAAGTGACCTGGTTCGACCGCTTGCGAGGCACCTCATGAGCGCAGAAAAACTCTTCGGTACGGCGCCCCGCAGTGGCGTCGGCAACAGCGATCACGAAGGCCTGAAACTGGTCCTGCATCGCTACATCATCGACGCCCTCGAAGAGTCGGGGAAAAACCTGCTGGAAGGTTCACGCCAGCAACTCGCGCAATTTGTCACCGACAAAGTCGCCGAATACATCGCGCGTTTGCACCTGGCGATATCGCGCTACGAAATGGAGCGGCTGGCCGAAGAGATCGTCGACGAGCTCACCGGTTTCGGCCCGCTGGAAGTGTTGCTGCGCGATCAGTCGGTGACCGAGATTCTGGTCAACGGCCCGCACCGGGTGTTCATCGAACGCGACGGTGTGCTGCACCAGAGTGACCTGCGTTTTATCGATGCGCATCACGTCGAACGCGTGATGCAGCGCATCCTCGCGCCGCTCGGTCGGCGCCTCGACGAGTCTTCGCCGATGGTCGATGCACGCCTGCCGGATGGCAGTCGGGTCAACGCGATCATTCCGCCGATTGCCCTCGACGGCCCATGCCTGTCGATCCGTAAATTTCGCAAGGACATGCTCAAGAGCACCGACCTGATGGCGATGCAAACCATCGACCTGTCGATCTTCGAGTTTTTCCAGGATGCGGTCGGCAAGCGCTGCAACATCCTGATCAGCGGCGGCACCGGCACCGGCAAAACCACGCTGCTGAATATTCTCAGCCAGTTGATCAACCCGCATGAACGTCTGGTGACCATCGAAGACGTCGCCGAATTGCAACTCGGCCACCCGCACGTGGTGCGCCTGGAGACCCGTCCGCCGAATGCCGAAGGCCACGGTGAAGTGAAGGCCAGCGACCTGATTCGCAACGCCCTGCGGATGCGCCCTGACCGAATCATCCTCGGCGAGATTCGTGGCGTCGAAGTGGTCGACGTCCTCACCGCGATGAACACCGGTCACGACGGCTCGATGAGCACCGTACACGCCAACAACGCCCAGGATGCCCTGCTGCGCCTGGAAACACTGGTCGGCCTGACCGGCCGCTCCATCGCCGAACGCACCCTGCGCCAGATGATCTGCGCCGCCCTCGACGTGATCATCCAGTTGACGCGCATGCCTGACGGGCGCCGCTGCGTCAGCGAGGTCGTGGAAGTGGTCGGCATTCGCGAGGACGTCTACGTCACCAACACCCTGTTCCGCCTCGACCGTCGCAGCGGTTTCGGCTTCCTGCGCGAAGCCGTCAATCCGGCCGGCGACAAGCTGCGCCACGAGGCTCATCTGGGCTGACGGCAAGGAGCACCGAGCATGCTGGGACCGATCATTCTCATCGTTATCTGCCTGACGCTGCTGGGGCTGTCGATCCGTCTGTTCCTGCAAGGCCTGCGCAAGACCGCCACGGAAAAAGTCCTCAACCGTCTCGCCGCCGGACAGCCGCAACTGGCGCCGGACAAACCTGTGTGGGTCGGACTGGAGCGGATGTTTCTGCGTGCCGGACTGGGCCGCCCGACCGAGCGTTTCGGCCTGTGGCTGAGTCTGTGGGCGCTGGCGATGGCGCTGGGGTTTTTTCTCGCCGACTGGGTCGGCCTGCTGCTGATGATCTTCATTCCGCCACTGGCACTGCGGCTGTACATCGCCGTGCTCTACCAGCGCCTGGTCAAACGGATGATCGAGCAACTGCCGCAGTTGCTTGACCACACCGTGCGCAGCCTGAAGTCCGGGCGCACCCTGAGCGACGCAGTCATGGGCGGCATTGAAGCCAGTGAAGATCCGCTGAAAAAAGCCATGGGCCGGGTCCAGCGCAACGTGCAACTAGGCGTGAACTTGCCGGACGCCGTCAGCGATTTCGCCGAACTGTATGAACAGGACGAACTGCGCATGTTCGCCCTCGGCCTCAAGGTCAATCATCGCTACGGCGGCAACGCCAGCGAGCTGCTGGAGAACCTGATCAAACTGATCCGCGAACGCGACCAAGGCGCGCGGCAACTGCGTGCGCTCACCGGCGAAACACGCATGACCGCG
Source organism: Pseudomonas sp. Irchel s3f10 (assembly GCF_900187515.1). Taxonomy (NCBI): domain Bacteria; kingdom Pseudomonadati; phylum Pseudomonadota; class Gammaproteobacteria; order Pseudomonadales; family Pseudomonadaceae; genus Pseudomonas; species Pseudomonas sp. Irchel s3f10. The sequence goes on along the minus strand of NZ_FYDZ01000013.1, from coordinate 128,303 downwards.
TGGGTGCTCGGTTCGTTGCCGCTGCTGCTGGTGAGTTACTTCATGCTGACCAACCCCGGCTACATGCTCGGGATGTGGAACGACGCGAGCGGGCAGAAAATGCTGATCAGCGCTGCCGTGTTGCAAGTGTTCGGAACACTGGCGCTGTGGCGCATGTTACGGAGCGTCTGACATGGTCTACCTCGCCGCTCTCATGTTGCTGCTCGGCGCCCTGCTACTCGTGGTCAATCACTTGCTGACCGAACGGCGTCGGGTGCGTCAGGTCAATCAGCGCTTGCAAGGGCATCTGGTGCGTGAAAACCGCTTCGGCAGCTGGCTGCGCGCGCTGGGCAGCAGCAAGTTCGGCCAGCGCTCGGTGAGCATCGACAGCGAAACCCAGACCCTGCTCAACCGCATCGGCTGGCGCCGCGCCAATGAACGCGCGCTGTTTGCGGCCTGCCAGATCGGCACGCCGCTGCTGACGTTGGGTTTGGCGATTTTTCTGCAAGAGGTGTTTTTCCCCCAGGCTGACAACCGCTGGATCGTGCCGATGCTCGCCACCGGCGGCGGCTATCTGCTGCCCAAACGTCTGCTGGCTTACGCAGCGACGCGGCGGCAGAAAACCATTGCGGTGGAGGTCTCGACGTTCATTCCACTGCTGCGCATCCTCTTCGAATCCGGCATGGCCGTCGAACAGGCCCTGCGCGTACTCAGCATTGAAGCGCAAAAGCTGCTGCCGGAACTGACCAGCGAACTGCGCCTGATCCTGACCCGTGTCGATTCTGGCCTGGAACTCGGCCAGGAGTTGAACAAAGCCGCGGTGATGCTCGCCGTCGACGAATTCACTGACACCTGCGTGATCCTCCAGCAACTGATTCAACAGGGCGGCGGCGCGATGAAGTCGCTGCTGGCGCTCAAGCAACTGCTGGATGATCGGCGCCTGACCCGCTTGCAGGAATACATCTCGAAAATGTCCGCGAAGATGTCGGTGGTGATGATGCTGTTTCTGTTTCCGGCATTGCTGATCGTCCTCGCCGGCCCGGGTTTCACCGCGATAGCCCGGGCATTCGCCAACTGACCTTGCTCATGGAGAGCGTTTGATGAAAGTACTGATAGTCATGGCAAGTCTGTTGCTGCTCGGCGGTTGCGCCACCGACGGCCAGGCACCGTGGACCGCGCTGCTGTCACCGAGCAGTTGCAGCAAAATGACCCAGGAGCAGGAACTGGCCCTGAACCTCGCGGACGACCTGGCCAACGACGGCAAACTGCACGCCAGCCTGGCCAACCTGCAAAGCCTGCCGGACAACATCAGCGAAGTGCGCCTGCGCAAAGCCAAGGTCTATCGCTTGCTCGGCCGCAGCGAAGCCGAGCCGCTGTACCGCGGCCTGCTTGGCGGCTGCCTGACCGCCGAAGCCGAACACGGCCTCGGCCAACTCTACGCCGCCCGTGGCGACAACGGCCAGGCCCAGGCCCACCTGCAACGCGCCGCCCGCCTGGCCCCCACCGACGAGAAAATCCGCAACGACCTCGGCGTGGTCTACCTCAACCAGCTACGCCTCAACGACGCGCGCTTCGAGTTCCTCACCGCCATCGAACTCAAGCAGAACAACCAACTGGCAACCCTGAACATGGTCACCCTGCTGCTGTACCAGAACGACTGGCCACAAGCCGCCGAAATCGTCAGCCGCGCCAAACTGACCCCGCAACAATTCACCGAAGCCCAGCAACGCGCAGAAAAACTCAAAGCCCCGGTCAAGGCCAAACCCGCCACCGGCAATCAAGTGGCCGCCGTCGCTGAGCCGTTGCCGTCATCGCTCAAATAAGGAGACAGCCATGCATCCCTTCAAAGGCCTGTGCTACCTGACCCTGCTCAGCCTGCCCCTCAGCGCCACCGCCATCGACGCCGGCCCCGCCTCGGCGCAACAACAGGAAACCGAAGGCTGGCTGGTCCTGCAAAGCCGCAACAAAGCCGCCTCGCCCAAGCCACAAACGGCAACCGCGACCGAACGGGATCTGGCGATGCAGCGCTGGTTGAAAAAGTACAAATATGAGATTCCGGATTTTTATGATCCGGATGCGGGTGGGAAGATCGAGACCAAGAATTAGTGAGGTGCTGACCTTGCGAGCGCTTTCGCGAGCAGGCTCGCTCCCACCTTTTGAAATGCACTCCACCTGTGTGAACGAGCCTGCTCGCGAAGAACGATGACGCGGCGTGCCTGACGGATCAGGTCTGCGGATCGACCCGATCCAGTGCCCGGTTTACCGCCAGCTCAGCCAGCATGATGATCTGCTGAATCGCCAGCGCCGTATTACGCTCGGGCCGGCCGAGTTGATCAGCAAAGTTACCGGCCAGTGTGTTGGCCGAAGCCAGGGATTCGCAGGCGTGGGCGAGCAGGCTTTCGGTATCGATTTTCGGATGGATGAGAAACATTGTGCTCGGTTGGCGGGGTTTTGCAGGTTCGGGGCAGAGGTAGAAATCGAGAGCACGTTTGATCGCTTCGCGGTTTTTGGCGAGGTTGTCGGCGCGGATGGCTTCTTCGAACGGGGTGGTGGATTCGAGGGGTGGGTCGGGGATCAGTTTGTCCATTGAAACAACTCCAAAGTCTTTGCCACCACCCTCTGCCATTCTCACGGGGCAAAAGGTGGCAGCTGTATGCGGGGTGAGAATACCGGTTATGGACACCCGGCCAGACCGAAGTCTGCCCGCACACAGCCGCCATGACACATTGCAGACAGCAGACAAGCTGGCGGCGATTATGCGTGCACAAGGACTTGATGACCATAAATTGCCGGGTTCTCACACCCGATCGCTGAGTGTTCAGCGACAGCCAAAGACTAGAGAGCGCACGTCCGACGGACAACCTGAAAACCTTGTGGGAAGGTTCTGGTTATTTGACACAAAGTTAAACAGCAAAAGCCTACCCTCACCCTAACCCTCTCCCGGAGGGAGAGGGGACTGACCGTGGTGTTTGGGAGAGCTACGTCGGCGTGAAATACCGAGTCGGACTCAGATTCTGAAACAGATCAAAAGCCCCTCACCCTAGCCCTCTCCCGGAGGGAGAGGGGACTGACCGGGGTGTTTGGTAGAGGTACGCCGACGTGAAATACCGCGTCGAACTCAGATTCTGAAACAGATCAAAAGCCCCTCACCCTGACCCTCTCCCAGAGGGAGAGGGGACTGACCGAGGTATTTGGTAGAGGTACGCCGACGTGAAATATCGAGTCGAATTCAGATTCTGAAACAGATCAAAGCCCCTCACCCTAGCCCTCTCCCAGAGGGAGAGGGAACTGACCGAGTCGTTTGGGAGAGCTACGCCGACGTGAAAGACCGAGTCGAATTCAGACTCTGAAACAGATCAAAAGCCCCTCACCCGCTCCTAACCACTCAACAGGATGAGCGTTAGCTCGGTTGCAGCTTTTGATCTGTTGGCCCCTTCGGCAGGCTGAGTGGAGGGATTGATCCGGGGGTAGGCGCGCAGCGCCGTTCGACGAAGTCGAACACATCGAAAGGAGGTGCAGCGAAGCAAACCGGAAGCGATGCCCCCGGATCGATCCCGGAACGAAGGAACCCCGAGCCCCAGCGAGGGGCCGAACGCCGGGGCCCAGCCTTTTGGTTACTTTTTGGCGTCTGAAAAAGTGACCCGCCGTAAGGGCGGAACCGCCACCCGCAACACCCAAAAAAACGGATATACACACCAAACCCCAAGAACCTGGTCGGCCCAAAGGCCGCCAAGTCAATGCGCCGTAACCCGCTGCCGCGCAGCCGAAGCACTCGGCGAAAGAGCCAAAGCCAACTGCGTCCGATTATGCATATGCGTCAACCGCAACACCTGCGAAACATAAAGCTTCACCGTGTTCTCGGTAATCCCCAACTCACAGGCAATCTGATAATTGGTCTGCCCCTTACCGACCAACCGCGCCACATCCAGTTGCCGCGGCGACAACTGATTGAAAATCTCCGGCATTTCCTGCGCATCAGCCTCAACAGGCTCACCGCCCAACCCATCGCGAACCACCGTCGAAGGACTACGCCGCACCTTGTCCAGATCCTGATAAAGGTCATCAATCGACTCAGACAAAAACTGCAACTTCTGATTCAAATGCCCCAAATGCAGATTTTTCTGCCGCTCCTGCAGCGCCACCTCCTGACGTCGCACACCTTCGAGCAACTCATCCAGATCAATCGGCTTCTGATAGTAATCGGCAATCCCAGCACGCAACGCCTTGATCACATCCTGCTTGTCGGCACGCCCAGTCAGCATGATCGCCTCGAACGCCCGATGCTTGCCCGCCAGCCGCTGTAATTCCTGAATCAACTGAATGCCATCCATGTCCGGCATGTGCAGATCACTCAGCACCAGACCGATTTCCGCGTCCTCACTGAACCGCTCGATCGCCTGCTGACTCGACTCACACGGCACACAGCGATAACCGCTGCTTTCAAGAAACTCGCACAACTCCTCCACAATCAACGGCTGATCGTCGACCACGAGGACTTTTACCGCAGACGTAAGCTTGTTCACGTGCTACTCCATGTCCCAGGCCAAAGCTGACCATTCCTGTACTGTCAGCCTTTGGCTGTATAACCAGTTACTTTGAAAGTAGACGTACTTTCCGACTATGTACATAGAACTAGTGGCGCTTGGCGACTAATGGATCCAAAGTACAACGAGCACAGCACCGACCAGCACGAACGGTGCAAATGGCAGCTTTTTTGACAGGTTCGGCGCCAGATATCGCAGACGTTCTCTAAGCCCTTGACTCATATGGAGCCAGACTCTTGGCGCCAGCAGCAGCCAGATCAGGCTGGCGAACCCCGCGCCAATAAACACGCCGAGAATGAACAAACCGTCCGTCGCAAGCCCCAGAGCTGTCATTAATTTCACATCACCGGCGCCCATCCGGCCCATGAAAAACCCCGGCAGGGTCAGCGCCAGTGCGATCAGGCAGGCCCAGCCGCCCTGCCCTGCGTCAGCGCCCAGCCAGGTGCTGCCGGTCCACAGCAGCCAGATCAGCGCCAGCGCCGCCACACCGAGGGTCAGGCCATTGGCAATGCGCCGCTGGCGAGCGTCTTGCGCCGCGCACAGCCCCAGCCAGATCAGGAGGACAAAACTGTACATCGGGTAAAAACCGTCCATTTTTGCGGAATGATTCTATGCTGATACTACGCAGTGACAGTCAGGGTAGACGCACTCATGAAAACCGGCTTTCGGAAGTCGCAAAAAGGTGCGGTGGCGATCGAGTTCGCCTTGGTGTTCATCATTTTTTTCGCCGTGTTCTACGGCCTGGTCAGTTACAGCCTGCCCTTGGTGATGATGCAATCGTTCAACCAGGCCACGTCCGAAGCGGTACGTCGCAGTGTCGCGGTCGATCCCAACACACCCAACTATTCAACGGTCGTGCTCAACACCGCGAACGCCACGCTGACCCAGCAATTGTCCTGGATTCCGCCGGTCTTCAACCTGGTGGTCGGCGTTGATACCAGCAGCCAATACAGCGCGTCAGGCCTGCTGACGGTGCGCGTGGATTATCCGGTCAGCAAGTTGAATCAGGTCATGCCGTTTCTGGTGCTTCCGGTCGTTGGCACAGTGCCCAATCTGCCCACCTACCTGACCGCCAAATCGAGTCTGCAATTTTGACGTCGGGGGACAAGCTCTTCGGGCGCTTGCTCAAACGCACGCCGCCCGCCGCCCACGAGTTGCCCGACCCACTCGGCTCACCCGCAACAGGCTTGCACCTGTACCTGAACGACGACGGTGGCGTGCTGCAAATGGCCGGCCCGCTGCGCCATCTGCTGGCGCAGTTCAAACCTCAAGATCAGCCCTTGCCACTCAGCACTTATCTGCTGCCCCACAGCACGTTGACCATCGAAGGCCGGCCGAGGGAGTGGCAGGGACTCTTGCTGGATCTCGACTTCTTCGGTCTGGGCGAGCAAACCGTGCACCTGCGGGGCTGGGTACAGCCGTTGGGCGACGGCTGGCTGATGCAGTTGATCGACATCGCTGACTTGCTGCTCGAACGCCAACAATCGCGTCACCGTGACGCCTGCCAATTGATTGCCGGGCAGGTCAGTGAACAGGTACGCGCCTGCAGCCAAGTGCGTTTGCCGGTGATCGTCAGCGAACAATTGCAAATGATCGCCCAGCGCTGGCATATCCCCTGTCTGGCGCTGGCCTTGCTCGATGATGAGCAACAGGGCTGGCAAATCCATCGCCAGTATCGAGCGCACGATGCGCCGGATCTATGGCATGACGGCCAGCGCCTGGGCACGCCGCTGGACAGCCTGAACGGCGCCGCGCCGCAACGCGTCGGCGCACACCATGGCCTCGATGAACATTCGCGGGTGCAGGCCCTGTTTGGCAGTGCCGAAGGTTTCGCGGTGCCGTATAGCGATGAGCGCGGTGTGGTGGCCTGGCTGCTCTGCGGTTTTTATCCCGTGGACAGTGCCGCGCCATACCTGACCGAGCGCGACTGGATGACACTGCTCGGCGCGCTCGCCGGGCCGTTGCTCGGGCGCCTGCGCGAACAGCAACATCACCTGCAACTGGAGCGCATCGAAGCGCTGCAAACCCTGCTCGGCACCGGCTGGTGGGAGATTTTGGCAGGCGACGCCCACATTCAACTGGCCCCCGCGCTGGCGGCGGCCCTGAACGTGAACCCTGGCGGATTAGCGCTGGAAGACTGGCTGGCGCAAATCCATCCCGCCGACCGCGACGAGTTGCGCAGCCGTCTGCAAGCCTTGCAACAACACGGTGAAGCCCTGACGTTATCGGTGCGCCTGCGCGGTGGTAATAACGAGCAGGCGCCCACGTGGTATCGCGTGCAGGGCCAAGTGATTGGCAATGGCGAGTTCCGCCGATTGGCCGGTTTCATGCTCGATATCAGCGATATCCAGAACCAGCAGCAACGGGCCGCCGTCGCGCATGCACGGCTGGACAACCTGATCGCCAGTTCGCCCGCAGTAATTTACGTCCAGCACTACCACGAAGGCGCGCTGATCCCGGCGTTCTTCAGTGCCAGCCTGCAGCCCTTGTTGGGCTGGAGCCTTGAGGACTGCAGCAGCGGCGCGCTGATCGAAATGATTCACCCTGACGATCGCGACCGGTATTTCGCCCGCAGCCGTCAGTTGTTGCGCGAAGGTTCGGTGCGCGCGCGTTATCGCCTGCGCGATCGTCACGGTGAATATCACTGGCTGCTTGATGAAGCCAAGTTGCTGCGCAATGACCTCGGTCTGCCGGTCGAAGCGGTCGGTTTGTGGCTGGACGTCACAGAAGCGACTCTGGCGGCCGAGCAGGTGAAAAAAAGTGAAGAGCGCTACCGGATTCTGGTGGAGGATTCGCCGGCGATGATCTGTCGCTACCGCCCGGACCTGATTCTGACCTTCGGCAACCGGCCGCTGGCGACGTACCTGGAATGCACACCGGAGCAACTGCCGGGGGTCGATCTCGGCAGTTGGATGTCCGCGGAACAACGCGCCGCTTTCGTCCAGCGTCTCGGATCACTGACGGCGGAGCAGCCGGTAAGCACCGCAGAAATCAGCCTGCAACTGCCCGGCCGCGAACACGCCTGGTGGGTCTGGTCCGATCGTGGCGTGTTCGATGAACACGGCCAATTGATCGAAGTGCAAGCGGTGGGCCGCGACAACACCGAAGTGCGCCGTTCGCAGCAGCAACTCACGCAAAGCGCGAAAATGGCCACCCTTGGCGAAATGGCCACCGGGCTTGCCCATGAAATCAATCAGCCGCTGAACGTGATGCGCATGGCCATCGTCAACGTGCTCAAGCGTCTGGGCAACGGCGATGTGCAGGTCGACTACCTGACCGACAAGCTCAATCGCATCGATGCGCAGGTGCAGCGTGCGGCGAAAGTAGTCGACCACATGCGTGTATTCGGCCGACGTTCGGAGATCGAGCAGCAACTGTTCAACCCCGCCTCGGCCATCGAAGGCACGCTGTCGCTACTGGCCGAAGGCATGCGCGGCAAAGGCGTGGACTTGCGCATCAGCGAGACCGGGTTCGAGGTGCAAGTGCGCGGCTATGTCGATCAGCTTGAGCAGGTGTTGATCAACCTGATGGTCAATGCGCGAGATGCGTTGCTGAGCAAACGCGAGAAGGACTCGAGCTTCAAACCGTGGATTGCGATCTACGCTGAACGCGATGAACAGAGTGTACGGCTGTGGGTCGAGGACAACGGTGGCGGCATCGACCCGCGCTTGCTGGAGCGGATCTTCGAGCCGTTTTTCACCACCAAACCGATCGGCGTGGGCACCGGGCTGGGGTTGTCGGTGAGCTACGGCATCATCGACAACATGGGCGGCGAGTTGAGCGTGCGCAACTCGGTGGAGGGCGCGCGGTTCTGCATCGAGTTGCCGATTGCCGCGGATGCCTAGATCACCAGATAGGCCTTGCCGGTCTGGCCGCAAGTCATATTGGCGCCGACGTCGACGTCCATCAGGTTGATACCCAGGCCTTTGAGCAGGTTGTTCAGCAGCGGGTCGAGCAACGGACTAAGTGCCCCGGTCACCACGGGCAACAATCGGTTGGTGACATCGCTGATCAACGAGGCAACACCGGTGACGATGGCTCCCAACGGATTGCTGCCCTGCGGTTTGTAGACGTTCAGGTTGATCCCCGCGAGGGTGCTCGACAGGCTACCGACGATGTTGCTGGTTGGCGCTGCCGGCAAGATGCTCGGCGGCAGTTTAAGGTTGGCCGGGGTGGCGAACGGCGTGGTGCTGGAGAACACCAGATTTTGGGTGTTTTGCGCGACGCTGGTGTCGAGCATGATGCCGATGCCTCCCGCGCCGAAAGGAACATGGGTGGCAGGATCACAGGTGCCGAGCAGCAGGATTTTGTGACAGGTGACGATCCCCAGATCGATCAGCGCCAAGGGTGCCACCGTGGGTTCGGCCGCCGAAGAAAAGGCATTGGTCGGATCGATCTTGCCGAGTTTCAAGTCAGCGATGGACGTGATGGTATGCGCGGTCAGGCTCTTGGTGCCGGTGGTGCCCGTCGGACAGCTGTAATCGGTGACATAACTCTTGGCGCCGCCGGCATCCAGACTGATGTCGATTTGCGGCGATGGCAGCAATTGTGGATCAAGTTGCTCACAACCGGCGCCCAACAGGCACAGGACCGAATTGAGCGTACTGACCAGATTCAGACTCAGTAGTGCATTGAGGGTCGGGGTCAATCCACCCACCAGCCCCAGCACGGCATTGGTCAGCCCCGTCACCCCGGACAGCACCGGCAAACTCACCGACAACATCGTGCGCACCTGCGCCGTACGCACATAAATCCGGTCCGGCCCGGTCGGGTTGAGCTTGGCCCGCGCCGGATCGCCAATCGCGGAAAACTGCGGCGGCTCGATCACTTTCACCCGCACCGTGACATTCGCCAGCCCCAGCACACTGATCGGCAACGTTGCCGCCACCGCACTCTTGCTGTTGGCCAGTTGCACCACGCCCTGAATCAGCTGCAGCAGTTGCAGATTGGCGTCCAATCCCGCCGATGTCGTACCGGTCTGCAATTGCAGGATGTCGCCCAGTTTGACCGGCGCCGCGTTGATCGCGGCCACCTGCAATTGGCCCAGCGCAGTGATCACCTGCGCGGTCGCGCCGTTGAGTTGCACCACCGTCGCCGCCGCCTGAATCAGTTGCGTCACCGTGGCCTGAGTGTTGAGTAATTGCGTGTAATTGCCCGCCGCGACGTTGAGATTGATCGCCAGTTGATCAAGGTATTTGAGCAAGTTGATGTCGGTGTTCAGCAGGCCATCCCAGCCCAATGCCGTGAGATTGACGTTGCCGCCAAGCAGCCCGGAAAACAGCGGATTGAGGATGTTCGACTGCGCCGTATCGATGCTGGCCAGGGTGCTGCGAATATTCAGCTGGGCCACTGTCGGCTGCGGTTTGGCGGCCACCGCCGAGGCATTGAGCGTGGTATTGAGACTGACCGGTGTAGCGCTGAACAAGGCCTGTACACCACCGGCAAAACTGCTGGTCACGGTGCGACTGGCAACGACTTTGACCGCTGCCGCTTGCGTGGCATCCACCGCGAATGTGCGCAGGCCGGTAGCGGCGGTCACCAAGGTGCCGCACGTGGTGGCGAGGGTGTTGCTGGCATCCACAATGTAGCCGTTGCGCACGGCGCTTTGCCCGGCGTAACTGGCGGCGCTCAGGCCCGGCAGGCAATTACCGCCACGACTCACGGCTTCAAGGGCGGCGTTGTCGACCACGCGCTGCAATTTGCGTTGTTCCATGTACAAGCGGCCGGTATCGACCACCAACAGCAGCATCACCACCGCCAGACTGAGGGTGGCTGCCGCCATCAAGCCAATCGCCCCGCGCTGGCGGGCCGGGCCGTTGAATCGCGAACGAGGCGACATGGCGCACTCCTTTGCCGCTAGCTCCATTGGTGCAACTGAGTGTAGACGCGCAATCCCCCGTAGGAGCTGCCGAAGGCTGCGATCTTTTGATCTTGGCCTCTAAAAAGCAAAATCAAAAGATCGCAGCCTTCGGCAGCTCCTACCGGGGGTCGTCGCAGGGCAAAAAAAATGGGAGCTCAAGGGCTCCCGTTTTCTCTGAACAGATTCAGCGCGGTGGATAGTTAGCCAGAATCCGCCCGACCGTCTCGCGGATGGCATTGCTGCGATCATCGGGATTCGGCCTGCCGGACAGCATCTGCTCATCGCTGCCGCGCCACACCAGTTTGCCGTCCTTGCCGTCGAGCAGGTCGATCTGGATGGTCGCGACCTTGTAGGTGATGTTGCGCGTTTCGTTGTACATCGGCGCGCCCCAGTAGCCGTTCCACGGGCCACCCCAACCGCCGCCGTAATTGGTCGTCACTTGCTGCTGACGATCCTCGACGATCAGGTAGGTCTGCACGTTCAGATCACCCTTGGCGCCCGCCGCCGCAGGACGCAACCCGCGCTGGTCGAGCTGATCGGCCACGGCCTGGCGGATGCGTTGCTCGGTCAGGTCGCTTTTGATCCGCGGATCATCGGGGCGATATTGCAGGGCGGGATCTTTCCAGCTCCAGCTGCGATAGGCGGCAAAATCGCGACTGGCATCGAAATCGTGATTGACCTGGTTGGCGGCGCAAGCGCTGAGCAGCGCGGCCATGGCCAGTAAAGCGAGACGGCGGAACATGGGTTTTCTCCGAGTGAAGACATGAACCTGCGGAAGCTTCGAATGGGCAGGAAGCTAACTGGGAGGATACGCCGACATGGCCTTTTCCACAGCCTCGCGGATCGAATCGGTGCGATCGATTTCGCTGCCCTTGTTCGCGGTTTCGGCACTGGCACTCCACACCGGTTGCCCACTGCCGGCGTCGAACAGGTTGACCTGCACCACCACGACTTGCTCGGAATAGGTGCGCACGATCGGCACCGTGTTGTACATACCGTAACCGCGACCATAACGATCATAGCCGCCGTATCCGCCGCCGTAATAACCGTAGTCGTCCTGGACCTGACGCAAACGGGTTTCCAGACGCAGATCGGCGCTGACCAACAGGTCGGCCGGGCGATTGTCGTGCAACGGGCGCAAACCGCGCTGATCCAGCGCGTTGCTCACCGCTTCGGCCACTTGTGCCGAATCGGCCCAAGCCGTGCCCGGCGGCAGTTGCCCGTCGAGCCAGGCCCAACTGCGATAGCGTCCGTAGTCACGCGGCGGCGCCGGGTAAGCGCTACGGTCAAACGTATTGGCGGCTTGCGCCGGCGCCGGCGGCAAGGGCCGGGATTGCGCCACGTAGGGGTTGCTGCTCTGGCAAGCAGCCAAGCCCAGACACATCAGCAGTAACCCGGATTGAGCTTTCATGTCGCGCTCCGATCAGATCGGCCGGCAGATCCAGTGCAAGTAGCGCCCAAGCCCGGCGAAGCTTGGGTGACGACGGTGAGCGAGCTCCATCTCGAGCAGATCCACAAGTTCGGCGCGGGCCTGGAACTCCACCGGCATGTAGTCGTGAAAAACCCGGATCCCACTCTGGGTTTCGACCTGCCACAGGCCGTCGAGTTGCGTTGCCAATTCCCTTGGATCGAGCGGCTGCTGCGGGGTCAGGCTCTGCTTTTCCCCGGCCATGACATTCTTGCGCATTTTCTTGAAATGGCCTTTGAGCAAGTTGCGGTAAATCAGCGCATCGCGGTTGTAGAACGCCAACGACAACCAGCCACCAGACTTGGTCAACTGATGCAGCACCGGCAGGATCGCGTGGGGTTCGGCGAGCCATTCCAGCACGGCGTGGCAGATCACCAGATCGTACGGTTCAGTGAGTTGGCCGAGCAGTTCCTGCCACGGCGCCTGAATGAACGTCGCGGTTTGCCCGGCTTCAGCGAAACGCTGGCGCGCGCCTTCAAGCATCGGTGCGGCCGGTTCGGTGAAGGTCACGTCGTGGCCGCGCTCGGCCAGCCACAGCGACATGTGGCCGAGGCCGCCACCGATGTCCAAAACCCGCAACGGACGATCCGGCAACGCTTCGGCGAGGTCAGCCTGCAACACCGCAAGGCGAATTGCACCTTTGGCGCCGCCGTAGATTTTTTCGGCGAAACGCGTCGCCAACTGATCGAAATGCCGGTCGCTCATCAGCTGAACCGCCGTTCGCTGTCGGCAAGCTTGGCGCGCACCACTTCATTCATGTCCAACCCCAACTCGCTGCACAGCAGCAACAGATACAGAACGATATCGCCGACTTCCTGCCCGGCGTGGGCGAGTTTGTCCGCCGGCAACTGGCGCGACTGGTCTTCCGTCAGCCACTGGAAAATCTCCACCAGTTCGGACATTTCGACGCTGGCGGCCATGGCGAGGTTTTTCGGGCTGTGAAATTGCCGCCAGTCATTGCGGTCGCGAATGGCGTGCAGGCGTTCGGTCAGTTCAACAAGGTTCATCGGGCTCTCCTGAAGGCGTATAGCTTCGGGGGGATACGCCCTGAAGGCAAGCGTAAACCCTGTAGGAGTGAGCCTGCTCGCGATGACGCCATTACATTCAACATCATCGTTGACTGACACAGCGCTATCGCGAGCAGGCTCACTCCTACAAGGGCGGTGCAAACCTTCTATCATGCAGGGAACTCGGCCACCTGCGTTGTGGCCCAAGGCTCAGCTCTTTCATCAGGATGCACACATGCAGGTAGAAAGCTTTTTCGAATGGCTCGGGCAAGCGCTCGGTTCGATCATCCGCTTTATCGTCGACGGCCTCAGTGGCTTGTTCAACATTCTGAGCAATGCCGGCGGCAACTTTGTCGACGGGCTGGCGAAGACGCTGGGCATGGACACCTCGATCATCAGCATCATTGCGTTGATCGTCGGGCTGATGCTGTTGTGGTCAGCGATTCGGGCGTTCATGAATGCGTCGATCATTGCCGGGATCATCTGGTTGTTGCTGGGGTTGTGGTTGTTGAGCTGGATTATTCATTAGGCCGCTGAAGAGCCCCTCACCCTAGCCCTCTCCCGGAGGGAGAGGGGACTGAATGGGGGATATTCAAGAGCTACACCGACTTGAGCGAGCTTCAGCGAATCCATAATCGGCACATTCTCTCAGGTCGATGGATGACGCCAGACACCTCGGTCGGCCCCCTCTCCCTCTGGGAGAGGGCTGGGGTGAGGGTGGCTTCTACCGCTACAATGCCGCTCCCCCAAGGAGCCCGCATGTCCACTCTGATCGCCGACTGGCGCGACCGCCCAACTCACCGCAAGGTCTGGGCGCTCGCTGCGCCGATGATTCTTTCCAATATTTCCGTACCGCTGGTGGCGCTGGTCGACAGCACCGTCATCGGCCACTTGCCCCACGCCCACCAATTGGGCGCGGTGGCGGTCGGCGCCAGCCTTTACACCTTTCTCGCCTGGGCCATGGGTTTTCTGCGCATGGGCACCACCGGTTTTGCTGCGCAGGCCGCGGGGCGCAGCGACGGCGCGGCGTTGCGGCAGATTCTGTTGCAAGGTTTGCTGCTGGCGATGGGACTGGCACTGGTGCTTGGCACGCTGGGTGTGCCGCTGAGTGGGATTGCGCTGCACTTCATGCAACCGTCGGCGGAGCTGGATCAGCTCACTCGTGATTTTTTCCACACGCGGTTGTTCGGCCTGCCAGCGGCGCTGGCCAGTTATGCGCTGGTCGGCTGGTTCCTCGGCACGCAAAACGCCCGGGCGCCGCTGGCGATCCTGCTGAGCACCAACCTGATCAATATCGCCCTCAACCTATGGTTCGTCATCGGCCTGGACTGGGGTGTAGTCGGATCGGCGCGGGCCTCGGTGATCGCTGAATGGAGCGGTGCCCTGCTCGGCCTGTGGCTGACCCGCAAAGCGCTGCGTGCCTATCCCGGGCACATTGTCTGGGTGACATTGAGGGTTTGGCAGAGCTGGCGCCCACTGCTGGCGGTCAACCGCGACATATTCATCCGCAGTCTGGCGCTGCAATCGGTATTTTTTCTGATCACCGTGCAAGGCGCACGACTGGGTGATGCCACGGTTGCCGCCAATGCGCTATTGCTCAATGGCTTGCTACTGACGGCCCATGCCCTGGACGGTCTGGCCCACGCCGTCGAAGCCTTGTGCGGGCACGCCATCGGTGCCCGTGATCGCCTGGGCTTGCGCCGATCACTGGTAGTCGCCGGTGGCTGGTCACTGATCGCGAGCCTCGGCTTTGCCCTGTTGTTTGTACTGGCCGGGCATTTGTTCATCGAGATGCAGACCAACATCCAGAGCGTGCGCGATACCGCGTTCACCTACCTGCCCTACCTTGCCGTTTTGCCGTTGATTGCGGTCTGGAGCTACCTGCTCGACGGCCTGTTCATCGGCGCCACCCGCGCGCGGGAAATGCGCAACGGCATGCTCATCTCGGTGGTGTTGCTCATGCCTTTTGCCTGGGCACTGCAAGGTCTGGGCAATCACGGTCTGTGGATAACCTTTCTTTTATTCATGGTGCTGCGCAGCCTGACCCTCGGAGCGCAAGCCTGGTGGCTCAAACGCAATGACGGCTGGTTCAGCGGCGCCGCTCACTGAATCGGCGTGTGCTTGATGAAACCGACCACTTGATCGAGCACTGGCGCCAGTCCCCGCAGTGGCCTCGACAGCGTCGCCACCAACGTAATGTGACTGGGCCGCGAATAGTACCGATCCTGCACCGACACCCCGACCTCGCGCATTTTTCGCGCCAGGCCAGCGGTGTTGCGCGCCGGGTCGACCAGATCATCCCTGCTCGCGGCGATGAGCAGCGCGGGGGGCGCACCGCGACTGACGTGGTTGATCGGCTGTGATTGCGGCGGTGAAAGCGGCCAGAAGAACACTGGACGCACATCAGGATTCTCGATCGGCAGAAAATCGTAGGGCCCGGCCAGACCGATCCAGCCGCGCAGATCCTTGGGAGACATTCCGACCGCGCCAAGCAGATTGGCGTCCAGGGCCAGCATTGCCGCGTTGTATCCACCAGAGCTGTGCCCCATCAGGTACATCCGTTGTGCATTGCCGGAAAACTCGCGAATGTGCGTTCGGGTCCAGGCCACCGCTCGCGCGCTGTCCTCAAGAAACAGCGGATAACGCACCTGCGGATATAACCGGTAGTCCGCCACCACCGCGACAATCCCGCGAGACGCCAGCGCCTCGCCGACAAAGGTGTAGTCGTCGCGCGACCCACTGTTCCAACTGCCGCCGTAGAAAAACACCACCACCGGCGCACCGGCCAATGCGTGACGTGGTACGTAGACATCAAGCTTCTGCCGGGGATCGTCGCCATAAGCGATACCCGTGGTCTTGTCGTACGTTTGACTGGGGGTCAGCGCATTGAGCACTTTCACTGGCGAACAGGCGCTCAGCGCCAACATTAGAAGAGCGCCGGGCATCAAGCCGAGCCCCTTGCGAAAAAAACCTGCCATAGGCGCCGAACCTCACTTCAAGTCTGATCGCCGCGCCACTGACGTCGCACATGTTCAAGCCGTTCCTGCTGAGTCAAGCCCTCCGGTGGCGGCACCAGCACGGCTCGCGGATGCAGCAAGCGTAGCCATAACCAGGCGTCGAGCACCGAGCGATCGCTGAATCCCAACGCCAGGCCTTGTTGAACATGGGAGGCCATCGCCGCGTAGTCGGTTCCCAGCGATTGACACCAGCGCCAGATATGCTGCTCCAACAAACAGGTTTGCAGGCGTTCGCGCTGACGGCGAGTGAGGCTCTCCTCGACGCTCAGTGGCTCGACAGCCAGCCCCGGATTGCGCAACTGCTGCCAGCCCTGACTGCCGATAGCACGGTCGGCCCACGTCCCGCCGAACCAGCGCAACTGGCGGATCGGCCCGAGCCAGCGACTCAGGTCAGCGGCATCACAGGCGTCGAAAAAATAGCTCGCGGTCTGACGGTTGTAATAACTGAGCAAAGCCCGATGACTCAGCCCGAAAGAGACCGTGAGCATGCACTGCAAATGACTCAGCAGATCCTGCGCCGATGCCTCGCTCGCGAGCAACAACCCGCGCCAGGTGTCCGGATCGCTGTAACACAACGACGCCAGTGCCGGACAACCGCGCAAGTCGACCAGCACCGGGCCGTATTCACAAACCGGTGCAAACTCAGTGCCGTCGAACAACCAGAACCGCTGCGCATCGGCGAATCCCTGGCGCAAAATCGTCAATGCCCGCGTCGCATCCGGGCCATCGAGCAGCAACCACTGCGCCATCGGCTCGCGCGCCGCGCCACTCATGTTGCGCCGCTCTGTTCAAGCGCGGTCACTAGCCGACAACTGCACACGGCTTGCGAGCAGTGGCTGAAACTGCCGCCGCCGGGGATCAGGCACAACAGCAATAACGGTTCGCCAGAGGCCAGCAGTTGCTGCAAGCCTTGACTCACCAGCCTGTCCGGTAACGCTGGCTCATCGCTGATGTCCGCCCCAGCGACCGACGGCTGTAGCACGCCGCTGATCATCGGCTGATCCGGATCGCCTTCAAAGAAACTCACCACCACTTCGACACCCTCGCTCAGTGCTAACAAAGGCGCGTCGACCAGGGCTGGTGCAAGTGGCAGCCAGCAATGACTCGGCGCCGCCCCTTCGCCCTGATAAAGCCAGTCGAACTGCACCGCGACGGGCCTGAAGCAGTCGGGCTGCGGCTCGTCTACCGTCACAACCCAGGCCCGTTGCAGGCTGTGCATGCGCAGTCGTGTCGGCACAGTGGCCGGCAGGCACGAAGGCAGTTGCAGTGTCGCAAACAGACGGTTGGCATAAGGAAGGTCGAGCGATGGATCAGCGCTGTGCTCGATACGGGTCAGCAACCAATGGCGATTGCACTCGGCAAAAGGGTGCCCGGCCAATCGCAGCCAATAACCGCTGCGTAACGCCGCGAGATGACTGCAGCCTTCGGCACTGTGTGCCGGCCTTGCGTCTGGCGGCGCGGACTGCAAGGTTTCCTGAAATTGCCAATGGCGCACGCCGGGGGACACGCTCTGACTATCGGGCTCGTCCCGATACAGCACGGTGCCAGCCAAGGGCAACTGCGTCGGATCATCACCGAATACCAGGCAATGCCGGTCGGGCCCGTGTTCGAAAAAGTAGTGAATTCGCGCCTGTGCACACAAGCGCTGGAGCAGTTGCAGATCGGATTCGCGGTATTGCGTACAGAACGTGCGGACGGGGTAATCGCCGTGCAATTCGAAGCGGCGCTGAGCGCCGATAATTCCGTGCTCCCTGAGCACCTGCTCGATGATCTGTGGCACCGAACAGCCACTGAAGATGCGTTGGCTGATGCGCAAGTCGAGACAACCCAGTTTCGGCCCCAGACGGATCCGGCACAATCTTGAACCGTGCCCGTGTTCGTGCTGGACGAGGCTCTGCAATTGCCCGTGTACGCCCTCCCCCGACGCCCCGAAACACAGGAACGCCGAACGGTAAAGCAGGTCGGCAAGGTCCAGTTGCGGATCGTCGATCAACACATCGATTTCGAATGCAAAGGGCTCGCTCAGGGCTTCGCTACCGGTAAAGGCCAGGACTTCGAAAGGGTCGGACAGGCCCGCTACATCGAGACGAAACGAGGACTCGTTGGCTTGATCGAACATAGGCGGATCTCTACAGGAGGGGCGGTCGGGGATTCTCGCCGAGAGCCATGGCCGAGTAGAGAGCTGAAGTACAACTTAGGAAATGACCTACGCGAAAAGCAGACCGGATGACTTTGCTGGCCGGGACCGGCAAGCATTTCGCGAAGATTTTGGGATGTATCCCACCGGGTCATCTGAATTTTCCACAGCTATTGGGAACATTTCAGACAACCCGGCGAGATCGCCACCTGACCTCAGGAAGACAGGTAGGAGGAACGGGTCAGGCCCAGACGCAAGGCATCGAGGAATTGCGTGCGCTCGCTGGCACTGATGCGGGCACTGGCGCACTTGTCGCGGTAGTGAGTCATCAGTTCTTCCGGCGACAAGTGCACGTAACGCAGCATGTCTTCGATGGTGTCGTGGGTCTCGATGCCGGCGTGGTAAACACTGCCATCGGCGTTCTGGTAGATGTTCACCGAGTCGGTATCACCGAACAGGTTGTGCATGTCGCCGAGGATTTCCTGATAGGCGCCCACGAGGAACACGCCCAGAAGGTAGTCTTCGCCTTCATTCAAACCGTGTACTGGCAGGCTGGTTTCGATGCTCTGCTCGTCGACGTACTGGTTGATCTTGCCGTCGGAGTCGCAGGTCAGATCCTGCAGCACCGCGCGGCGCAGCGGCTCTTCGTCAAGACGGTGCAGCGGGATGATCGGCAGGACCTGATCAATCGCCCAGGTGTCCGGCAGGCTCTGGAATACCGAGAAGTTGCAGATGTACTTGTCGGCCAGCTTGTCGTTGAGCTCGTCGAGCACCTGACGGTGCGAACGCTGACGCGCTTTCAGCGAGTTGTGCAGGCGACGGCACACGGCAAAGTAGCACTGCTCGGCCAGGGCTTTTTCGGCCAGGGTCAGTTTGCCGTCGGCGTACTGGGCGGCCACGTCGCTCATGTAGTGCGTGGCGCGCCAGTAGGTTTCGGTGACCATTTCGATGTCGGTCGGGCCGAGCAGATCAACCAGCCACTGCACGGTTTCCGGCAGTGACTCCTTGTTTTCGATCTGCGGGATTTCGTCGTTGTGTTTCTCGACGTCGGTCACCTGCACCACCAACATGGCGTGGTGCGCGGTCAGCGAGCGGCCACTTTCGGAGAAGATGTGCGGATGCGGCAGGCTCTGCGCATCGCAGAATTCCTTGAGCATGCCGACCACGACACCGGCGTAATCGTCCATGTCGTAATTGATCGAGCTGGCGTTGCGCGAGTGCGTGCCGTCGTAGTCGACACCCAGACCGCCACCGACGTCGATGTGATCGACCGGCAGACCGAGATTGCGCAGCTCACCGTAGTAACGGATCGCTTCTTTGAAGCCGTGCTGATAGTCAGCCAGGTTGGCAATCTGCGAACCCATGTGGAAGTGCAGCAGGCGAATGCCTTGATCCAGGCCCGCCGCGCGGAAGCGCTCGACCACCGACAGCAGTTGCGCCGCCGACAGACCGAACTTGGATTTCTCACCGCCAGTGTCGGCCCACTTCGACGACGCCAGCGACGACAGACGCACGCGCAGGCCGACCTGTGGCTTGACCTTGAGCGAGGCGGCCTCTTCGATCACCAGACCGACTTCGGATTCTTTCTCGATCACGATGAAAACATTGTGGCCGAGCTTTTGGCCCATCAGCGCCAGACGGATGAACTCACGGTCCTTGTAACCGTTGCAAACGATGGTGCCGCCCTTCGGCGCCAGCGCCAGCACGGCCAGCAGCTCAGGCTTGGAGCCGGCTTCAAGACCGATGGAAACATCCTGAGTGGCGATGATGTTCTCGATCACCGCTTCTTGCTGGTTAACCTTGATCGGGTACAGCGCGGTGTATTTGCTCTGGTATTCCAGGCGCTCGATGTTCGAATCGAAGGCACCGGTCAACTGGCGGACACGGTCTTGCAGGATATCGGGGAAACGAACCAGCAACGGCAAGGACAAACCGCTTTTGCGCAGTTGGTCGACTTGCTCGAACAGGTCGATAGGCGAGCTGCTCGGTCCGTTCGGACGAACTTCGACGCGACCGGCGTCATTGATCGCGAAATACCCGGCCCCCCAATGGCGAATCCCGTAAACACTGCGGCTGTCCGCAACTGTCCATTGGCTGCCATCGTCTTTGCGTGTGCGTCGTACGGACATCGAAGTCCCCTATAAAGAAGTCATAGTGCGTCGCCTGATCTCAGGTCGGCGCATTCTAAAGAATGAAAATGACGGTTCGTCAGCGCGGCGGTAGACCGCGCTGACCGCGTGGAGTTTAGAAACCGGTCATGAACAGGCTCTGTGAAAACCATGGAGACGACGCCGGATCTGAACTGCTTCAGCGCCGGATCAAGCCGCAGGTGGGTTTCACAGAGGCTGCTAGCCGCCGGACTTCTTCGCTTTGAAACCGTGCTTGATCAGCTCAGCCAAGAGTAGCTCGACATGATCGCCCTGGATTTCGATGATGCCGTCTTTCAACGCCCCGCCGGTGCCGCAACGTTTCTTCAACGTTGTCGCCAACTCTTTGAGCGCGTCTTCAGCCAATGGCACGCCGGTGATGGTGGTCACCGTCTTGCCGCCACGGCCCTTGCTTTCACGTCGCACGCGGGCAATGCCGTCGCCGGCCGGGATCACGGTTTGTTTGCAGATACAGGCGTCCACCGGCTTGCTGCATTCCGGGCAATGACGACCTGCGTCGGTGGAAAATACCAGGCCGCCCAAGGCGGCGAAGGATGCGGCTTTTTTGGCCACCGGCAATCCTCTTGGGAGGACAAAGACTGATCGCAACCTTGGGCAAGGTCAGCGACCGCGAAGCCCCACTCAGGCAGGGGCAGCGCTACTGCACCGGATGCTTCAATAAAAGCAGGACGGTGCAGCTTGAAAAGGTCGCGCAGTGTAACGGCAAAAAACCCAATTGCTAAGTGCCAATCGGCGCCAATTTATGTGTTCTTTGCGACGTCGCTTTGCTGCGCCTTCAGATAGCGCTCCAACGCCGCCAGAGAGTCCGGGCAGTAAGGCTTTTGCTGGATTTCCTGCATGACCTGCTCGACCGGAATAAAGCGTGCTTCCAGCACTTCTTCAGGCTGCAGTTTGAGCGGGCCGTCCCATACAGCGGAAAACGCCGAACACCAAAGACGATTGCCGGTGTCTTCGAAGTAGAAATGGTCATGGGCCGTCAGCTCTACGCCGCTGACGCCCAATTCCTCTTCCAGTTCACGGGCTGCCGACTCGGCGTAGGTCTCATCCGCCTGCACCATGCCGCCTGCCGCAACATCCCAGTAGCCGGGATAAATCGCCTTGCTCAACGTGCGCCGATGTACACAAAGGTCGCCGGCGGAATTGAACAACATGATGTACGTGCCACGGCCGATCAGCCCACGCTCGCGCAGATCGGCGCGCACCAGAGCGCCGAGCAGATTGTCCTGCTCGTCGACCCAGGCGATCTGTTCGGCATCCGAGGCGGCGCGATGGGCCGCCTCTTTGGCGTTCTGGCTCATGAATCAGCCCTGATTGAGCAGTTGACGCAAATCGATCACAGCAGCGTTGGCACGGGAAATATAGTTGGCCATGACCAGCGAGTGGTTGGCCAGCACGCCGAAGCCACTGCCGTTAAGAATCATAGGACTCCAGACCGGTTCCTGCGAGGCTTCCAGCTCACGAATGATCTGACGCACGCTGACGGTAGCGTTCTTCTTCGCCAGCACATCGGCGAAGTCGACTTCGATGGCGCGCAACAGGTGCGATAGCGCCCAGGCCTGACCGCGTGCTTCGTAGAACACGTTGTCAATCTGCATCCACGGGGTCTCGACGACCTCTTCGTCAACCTGCGGCACTTCGCCGATGGCCGGCACTTCGGTTTTCAGTGCAGTGTTGAGTTTGACCCGGCCAACACTGGCCGACAGGCGTTGCGACAGCGAACCGAGACGGGTGCCAACATCGCCGAGCCAGTTGTTCAGGTTGTCGGCGCGGGCATAGAACAGCGCGTTTTTCTGGGTTGGATCGGACAGGCGCGCCTGATAACGGCTCAGGGAGTTGATGCCTTCCTGATACTCAGACTCGCTGGAAGGGAGAATCCAACTCTTGTTGTCGAAGTTGAAGCGCGGTTCGGCTTTGGCCAGATCGGCATCTTCCGCCGACTGCGACTGCGAACGGGCGAAGTCTTTGCGCAGGGCACGGGTCAGGTCACGCACCTGCACCAGTACGCCGTATTCCCAGCTTGGCGTGTTGTCCATCCACAAACCTGGCGGGAAGCGGTCATTGGAGATGTAGCCGCCCGGTTTGTTGAGCAAGGTGCCGGCAACGGTCTTCAGGGTTTCGACCGTGGTGTAGCCGATCACCATCTGCTTGCCTTCTTTCTCGGCAGCTACCTGAGCGTTTTGCGCAACCGGAAACAGCGCCGGCTCCTGGCTCCAGTACCAGCCAAGGCCAATGGTCACCAGCAGATAAATGCCGATCAGCGTGGCCAATGCACGGCTGAACAGCACCCCACCGACATAGCTGCGGGTGGCCGACTTGGGCTCGGTGGCACGTTCAGGCGCGCTGCCCGCGCGGTTTTTCCAGTCCAGCATGGCGATATCCTTTCAAATCTTGGGTTCAACGGTTCGACCACAACCATACAACAACGTGCCAAGGCCGGGCACCCGCGAGTATAGATAAGCCGCAAATCATGTGGGCCAATGACGCTTCGACGCTCACTAAGGGAATCCCCGATGCCCACGCTTCAGCCCATCGGATTGAAAACCATCGCAAAGGTCATTCACTGCACGGATAAAAGCACCACTGCCCCGTCATCCTGACCACCCAGCTTAGTCAGGGAGTGCCCGGCCTACGGGGACTTGTCAGACACCAAAGTCAAAAACAAAACCGCCCGGTCAGAAACTGAATGGTGACGCATTGCAGATTATTGACGTACGACACTCGTGTAAGGGAAAAGAGGTGCTAGCATAGAGCCACCAGTCGATCTCAGCATGCAGCCTAACTAGTAGTCAGGATATGACCGAGCCAGAAGACCCCAGCCGTGAGCGTCTCAAGCACCACTTTGCCCAGCGGGTAATTCATCAGGCACGTCAGATTCTTGAGATATGGCAGCGCCTGCAACGCAGTGAGTGGTCCACTGTCGACCTCGCCGAACTGAGCGAGGCCAACCTGCGCCTGCTGCGTTTTGCCGAGCGCTTCGAACAGCCGGAACACACTCAACTCGCGCGGCACATCAGCCAATCGCTGGAAGCAGTGGACGCCAATCGCGGCCGCCTCAGCAGCGGCCTGATCACCGATCTCAATCGCTTGATGCAGCGCTTGTCGCGCACCGGCCTGCGCCACGGCGATCAACTCGACCAGACCTTCCTGCCGCCGCTGCGTAAACCGATCTACGTGATGCTGCAGGACCACGACCGCGCCGAACGCCTGGCCAAACAACTGGAATTCTTCGGTCTGAGCGCACAGGCGTTGGACAGTGTTTCGGCCTTTCGCTCCTCGATGGGCGAGCGCCTGCCGGCAGCGATCGTCATGGACGTCGATTTCAGCGGCGCCGGCATCGGCCTGAAACTCGCCGCCGAGGCCCAGGTTGGCCTCGAAGAACCGCTGCCGCTGCTGTTCTTCAGTCTGCACGAAACCGACACGCCGACCCGTCTCGCGGCGGTGCGCGCTGGTGGCCAGGAATTTCTCACCGGCACCCTCGAAGCGTCGAGCCTGCTGGAAAAAATCGAGGTCCTCACCTGCGTCGCTCAGTACGAACCTTATAAAGTGCTGATCATCGACGATTCGCGTGCGCAAGCCTTGCACACCGAACGCCTGCTCAACAGCGCCGGCATTGTCACCCGCACCTTGATCGAACCGATTCAGGCGATGGCCGAACTGGCCGATTTCCAGCCCGACCTGATCATCCTCGACATGTACATGCCGGCCTGCACCGGCACCGAACTGGCCAAGGTGATTCGCCACAACGACCGTTATGTCAGCGTGCCGATCATCTATCTGTCGGCCGAGGACGATCTGGACAAGCAGCTCGACGCCATGAGCGAGGGTGGCGATGATTTCCTGACCAAACCGATCAAGCCGCGCCACCTGATCACCACCGTGCGCAACCGCGCCGCCCGCGCGCGCAATCTGAAAGCACGGATGGTCCGCGACAGCCTCACCGGTCTGTACAACCACACGCACATTTTGCAATTGCTTGAAGACTGCTCGTTCCGCGCCCGCCGCGAGGGCAAGCCGCTGAGCTTTGCCATGCTCGACATCGACCATTTCAAGCGGGTCAACGACAGCCACGGCCACCCGATGGGCGACCGGGTGATCAAGAGTCTGGCGCTGTTTCTCAAACAGCGTTTGCGCAAGACCGACTTCATCGGCCGCTACGGCGGTGAAGAGTTCGCCATCGTCATGCCCGACACCGATATAGAAGCCGCGCACAAAGTCCTCGACGAAATCCGCCAGCGCTTCGCCGAGATCCATTACCCAGCGCAGCCGCAGGATTTATGGTGCACCTTCAGTGCCGGCGTGGTGGAAATGCACGACGACTGCGACAGCCTGATGATGGCCAGCCAGGCCGATGAGGCGCTGTACCGCGCCAAGGGTGCCGGACGCAATCGCGTGCAGACCGCGCGCGACTCAAAGCAAAGTGCCACTTTTTCATCGGATTCCACTGATTCGGTCATAACCCTGTAACAGAACCGCAATAAATTCAGGCGCTTACCATTTCTGCCGTTGGTAGCCGTCATGCGCCTGAAGTTGCTCACCAATCTCAATACGCTGCTGCTGGTCGCCGTGTGCCTCGCACTCGGCGCCACGCTGTGGTGGTCACAAAAAGCCCTCGAACGCCCGTATCTGTTGATGGAGCGCTATCTGGGGTTGTCGCAACAATTTCAGAATGAGGTGGCGCGCAACGTCGAGGACTATCTCGCCAGCGGTGACGCCTTGCGCCTGAGCAGCGCCAGTCAGGCCCTCGATAGCCTGCGCAAAGAACTCGATGAGTTGCCGCCGACGCTGGCCGCCCCCCTGCGCCCGAGCTTGACGGGGCTGGAAGAATTCAGCAAAACCGACCTGCTCGCGGCCGGCAAACTGGCCGGAGACCCGCAAGCCTTGTTGTTGCAGGCCGAGCGCGAATTGAGCGCCAGCCTCGATCAGCTCAGCACTTACGCCAACGGTAACGCGGCTTATCTGGCACCGCTGCTCGCCGCTTCGCAGCATTTGGGCAAACTGTCGCTGGCGCGGGACAAACTGGTCAGCAGCGGGCGCAGTGAGCTGGCCGCCGATGTAGAGCGCGAGGTCAGCAACATCCGCTCGCAGGCCCAAGCGATTGATGCCCTGCCCCTGCTCGGCGTTGTCGCCAAGAGTGAATCGGGCAGCGACGACTTCGCGGCGATGATGGGCATCGAAAACACGGAAAAAACTGTCGCGGAAGATGCTGGCGTCGGCCTCAAGCGCGAACTCAACAGTTTGCTCGGACGTTATCCGGCGGAGCTTGAGCGCACCCGCGATCAGATTCAGAAGCGCACTGACCTCAGTGCCGCCACCCATCAGAAAATCGCCGCGGTGCAGCAAGCCATTGCCGGGCTGGAGCCAGTCGTGCGGGCCCAGCACGGACAAATCCAAGGTGAAGTACGCTTGATGCAAGGCGTGATGATTGGTTTGATTCTGCTGATCGCGCTGTTGATCGACACCTTGCAGCGGCGACTGGCCCGTACGCTGACCAATCTCGCGCCGGCACTATCGACCTGGGCCGAAGGCGATTTCAGCCGCGATATTCAATTGGGCAAGACCAACCGTGAACTGCACGACATTGAAGCCTCGCTCAACCGCTTGCGCGCGTATCTGGTCGATCTGGTCGGGACCATTCGCGGCAATGCCGAACAAGTCGCGGGCAGTAGCCGCACCCTGGCCGAACTGAGTAACGACTTGCACAGCGGTGCCGAACATCAGGCCGGCGACACCGCGCTGATCCGCGATTCCCTCGGCGAACTTGAAGCGACAATCCAGCAGGTTGCCGGCGATGCGCAGCAGGCCGCTGACGCCAGTCGTCATGCCGGACTGGCGGTCGAGCATGGCCAGACGGTGATTGGCCAGAGCCTGACCGGCCTGCACGCGCTGGTCGGTGAGGTTCAGGGCAACGCGCAAATGATCGAGCATCTGGCTGAAGAGTCGGCGACCATCGGCGGCGTGTTGACGGTGATTCGCTCGATTGCCGACCAGACCAATCTGCTGGCGCTGAACGCGGCGATCGAAGCGGCGCGTGCCGGGGAAATGGGTCGGGGTTTCGCCGTAGTGGCCGAAGAAGTGCGCTCACTGGCCCAGCGTACTGCCGGCGCGACTGCCGAAATTCAGACGCTGATTGCCGGCCTGCAAACCGCTGCTCGTCAATCGGTCGAAGGCATGCGCGCGCAGGTCGAACACGCCGAAGCCACCGCCAATCAGGCGCAAGCGGCGGACGGTGCGCTGGATAAAATCGTCGGCGCGATCCAGACCATTTCCGACACGGCGATCCGCATTGCTGATATCACTGCGCAGCAGAGTGGCGCGGTCAGCGAGATTCGCGATCACAGTGAGCGGATTCATCAGTTGGGTGGGGATAATCTGGTGCGTATCGGTCGTGGGCGCGAACAGGGTGAGAACCTGCTGGTATTGGGCGGGCAACTGCATACGGCCGTACAAGCCTTTCGCGTCTGATAGACCGCTATCGCGAGCAGGCTCACTCCTACAGGGAACGCATTTCAACTGTAGGAGTGAGCCTGCTCGCGATAGCGTCATTTGTATCACCGCCTATCTTGCGGAATGACCGGATCAAATCACTTGGTCACATATTTCGCGCAAACATCGGCCATCGTGCTGGCTATTGCATAGAACTGGACAGTCACAAAGTCTTTGCGGCATAGTCGCCGGGTTCTGACGATTGCTCATTCATAACAAGGACTACGCAGATGGCAACCCTACTGGTGCTGCACGGCCCCAACCTGAACCTGCTCGGCACCCGCGAACCCGGCACCTACGGTTCAACGACCCTGGCGCAGATCAATCAGGATCTGGAGCGCCGCGCCCGTGAAGCAGGCCATCATCTGCTGTATCTGCAAAGCAATGCCGAGTACGAATTGATCGACCGCATCCACGCCGCGCGCGGCGAAGGTGTCGATTTCATTCTGATCAATCCAGCAGCTTTTACACACACAAGTGTCGCATTACGTGACGCGTTGCTGGGAGTGAGCATCCCATTCATCGAAGTGCATTTGTCCAACGTGCACAAACGCGAACCTTTCCGCCATCACTCTTACTTCTCCGACGTAGCGGTGGGAGTGATCTGCGGCCTTGGCGCCAGCGGTTACCGACTGGCCCTGGAGGCTGCACTAGAACAGCTTGAAACACAGGCAACGACTTGAAATACAAGCGTTAAGCGCCCCTGACCGACCCTTGGGAGTTGATGATTCATGGATATCCGTAAAGTTAAGAAACTGATCGAATTGCTGGAAGAGTCCGGCATCGACGAGCTCGAGATCAAGGAAGGCGAAGAGTCCGTACGCATCAGCCGTCACAGCAAGACCCCGGCTCAGCAGTACTACGCGCCAGCGCCGATGCAAGCACCGGCTGCCGCACCTGTTGCTGCTCCGGTAGCTGCTGCAGCCCCGGTTGCCGCTGCCGCTCCTGCGCTGAACGGCACTGTTGCCCGTTCGCCGATGGTCGGCACCTTCTACCGTAAATCTTCGCCAACCTCGCCGTCCTTCGTTGAAGTCGGCCAGACCGTGAAGAAAGGCGACACTCTGTGCATCGTCGAAGCCATGAAGATGATGAACCACATCGAAGCTGAAACCAGCGGTGTGATCGAGTCCATCCTCGTCGAAGACGGCCAGCCGGTTGAGTACGACCAACCGCTGTTCACCATCGTTTGAACTGCGGAGAGCCTTTGATGACTGCGAAGTTGGAAAAAGTTCTGATCGCTAACCGCGGTGAGATCGCCCTGCGGATTCTGCGTGCCTGCAAAGAGATGGGCATCAAGACCGTCGCCGTTTACTCCAAGGCCGACAAAGAGCTGATGCACCTGGGTCTGGCAGACGAATCCGTCTGCATCGGCCCGGCGTCTGCCGCTCAGTCCTACCTGCACATCCCGGCCATCATCGCTGCCGCTGAAGTGACTGGCGCTACCGCCATTCACCCAGGCTACGGTTTCCTCGCGGAAAACGCCGATTTTGCCGAGCAGGTCGAGAACTCCGGCTTCGCCTTCATCGGCCCGAAAGCCGAAACCATTCGCCTGATGGGCGACAAGGTTTCGGCCAAGCACGCGATGATCGAAGCAGGCGTGCCTACCGTTCCAGGCTCCGACGGCCCGTTGCCGGAAGACGAAGAAACGGCGCTGCGCATCGGTCGTGAAGTCGGCTACCCGGTGATCATCAAAGCCGCTGGCGGCGGTGGTGGTCGCGGCATGCGTGTTGTGCACAAGGAAGAAGACCTGATCGCCTTCGCCAAACTGACCCGCACCGAGGCTGGCGCGGCGTTCGGCAACCCGATGGTGTATCTGGAAAAATTCCTGACCAATCCACGTCACGTGGAAGTGCAGGTTCTTTCCGACGGCCAGGGTCATGCGATCCATCTGGGCGACCGCGATTGCTCGCTGCAACGTCGTCACCAGAAGGTTCTCGAAGAAGCGCCGGCACCGGGCATCGACGAGAAGGCGCGCGAGGAAGTACTGGCTCGTTGCGTCAAGGCGTGCATCGACATCGGTTACCGTGGCGCCGGGACTTTCGAGTTCCTCTACGAGAACGGTCGTTTCTACTTCATCGAAATGAACACCCGTGTTCAGGTGGAGCACCCGGTTTCGGAAATGGTCACCGGTATCGACATCGTCAAGGAGATGCTCAGCATCGCCGCTGGCAACAAGCTGTCGTTCACGCAGGATGACGTGGTAATCCGCGGTCACTCGCTGGAATGCCGGATCAACGCTGAAGACCCGAAAACCTTCATGCCGAGCCCGGGTACGGTCAAGCATTTCCACGCGCCAGGCGGCAACGGCGTTCGCGTCGATTCGCACCTGTACAGTGGCTATGCCGTTCCGCCGAACTACGACTCGCTGATCGGCAAGCTGATCACTTACGGCGCGACCCGCGACGAAGCCATGGCCCGCATGCGCAATGCCCTGGACGAAATCGTGGTTGACGGGATCAAGACCAACATCCCGCTGCACCGTGATCTGGTTCGTGACGAAGGCTTCTGCAAGGGCGGTGTGAACATTCACTACCTCGAGCACAAGCTGGCTGGCGAGAAGCACTAAGCTTCAACCCGCACCAGACAAAGCCGCCTTCGGGCGGCTTTGTTGTTTCTGCGGGTTTCAAAAGCCCCTGTGGAAGCGAGCCTGCTCGCGATGAGGCTGGCACATTCAGCATTTATGTTGACGGCAACATCGCCATCGCGAGCAGGCTCACTCCTACAAGGGATTGGCGCTACAAATCCAGCTCCCACAAACCGCCTGCGCTCGCGTAAACTTGCGCGCTTCTCGCCGGCCGCTAGGCTGCAATCAATATTTTTCAAAGGTGCCCGCCATGCCTTGGCTGCAAGTACGTCTCGCCATCAGCCCGGAACAAGCCGAAACCTACGAAGACGCTTTCCTTGAAGTGGGCGCCGTGTCGGTGACCTTCATGGACGCCGAAGATCAGCCGATCTTCGAGCCGGAACTCAATACCACCCCGCTGTGGGCGCACACGCATCTGCTCGCGCTGTTCGAAGGCGGCACTGAACCGGCACCGGTTCTGGCCCATCTGGAACTGCTGACCGGCAGCCCGTTGCCCGAGCATCACAGCGAAGTCATAGAAGATCAGGACTGGGAACGCAGCTGGATGGACGGTTTTGAGCCGATGCGCTTCGGCCAGCGCCTGTGGATCGTGCCGAGCTGGCACGCTGCGCCGGAGCCTGATGCGGTCAACCTGCTGCTGGATCCGGGTCTGGCGTTCGGCACCGGCACTCACCCGACCACCGCGCTGTGCCTGGAATGGCTCGACGGTCAGGACCTGAAAGACTGCAACGTACTGGATTTCGGCTGCGGCTCGGGGATTCTGGCCATCGCCGCCCTGCTGCTCGGCGCGAAAGAAGCGGTCGGCACTGACATCGACGTGCAGGCGCTGGAAGCATCCCGCGACAACGCCGGGCGCAACAACATTGCCGACGAACTGTTCCCGCTGTACCTGCCGGAAGATCTGCCGCAGGTTCAAGCCGACGTGCTGGTCGCGAACATTCTCGCCGGCCCGCTGGTTTCGCTGGCGCCGCAACTGTCCGCGCTGGTCAAGTCCGGTGGCCGTCTGGCGCTGTCGGGCATTCTCGCCGAGCAAGGTGAGGAAGTCGCCGCCGCTTATGCGCAGGACTTTGACCTCGACCCGATCGCCAACCGCGATGGCTGGGTGCGCATCACTGGCCGTCGGCGCTAATATGTCCGTCTGCATAATCCGGATCGCCGCATGACCGACAGTTTCGTCACCCAGTGCCCGCATTGCCAAACCAGTTTCCGCGTCAGCCATGCTCAATTGAGCGTGGCCCGCGGGGTGGTTCGCTGCGGCTCCTGCCTGCAAGTGTTCAACGCCGCCAAACAGCTGCTGGAGCAACACGCCGGCAAGGACGCGGTGACACCGGTTGCACCGTCGGTTGTCGAGCCGCCGCCGATTATCGAGGCCCCGCCGGTTGTCCAGGCGCCGGCCATCGTCGAACAGCCCGCGCCGCGTGCCATCAGCCAAAAGCAGTGGAGCGCGTCCGAACTGGATCTCGACAGCCTCGATCTGGACGAAGAACTGGCCCGCCTCGAACAACGGGAAATCCAGCCGACCACCGAATTCGGTCGTCCACGCGAAGATGCCCTGAGCGCACGCCGCGACACCCCTGAACCGGATGAAACGCTCTGGCGCGACAGTCTGTTCAGCGAGCGCGCCGATGAACACACGGCTGAGCCCGAGGACGACGAGGCAGAAATCGCCGACATCGAACCGGTCAAATCCGAGCGAACCGAACCTTCGCTATCGCTGGAACCGGTGGATCTGGATGACGAACCGGCAATCCCGCATCTGCGCCTGCACGACCCGATCGACCCGAATGCCCGCCGCGAGCGCTTGTCGGCCAGCGACGAAAGCGCTGACGACGACTTGCCATCGATCGAGCCGCTGCGCAAAAAACGTGAGCGCGCAGAACCCGGCGTACGCGCCGAAGTGCTGCAGGACCTGACCGACGACCCGCTGCAACTGGACTGGCAGAAACGCCGCTCGCCGTGGGGTCGTCGCTTGCTTTGGCTGGTGTTGGTCTTGCTGGCGGCAGGCGGACTGGCTGCCCAGTACATCTCCTATCATTTCGATGAGCTGGCCCGGCAGGATCAATACCGCCCGTGGTTCCAGCAAATCTGCCCGCAGATCGGCTGCACGGTGCCGTCCAAAGTGGACATCGCCCGAATCAAGAGCAGCAACCTGGTGGTGCGCAGCCATCCGGAGTTCAACGGTGCGCTGGTGGTCGACGCAATCATCTATAACCGCGCGACATTCTCCCAGCCATTTCCATTGCTGGAGCTGCGCTTTGCCGACCTCAACGGCCACCTGATCGCCAGTCGTCGCTTCAAACCCGGCGAATACCTCAGAGGTGATCTCGAAGGTCTGGCGGAAATGCCGCCGCAGACGCCGATCCACATTGCGCTGGACATTCTCGATCCAGGCCCGAAGGCGGTGAACTACAGCCTGAGTTTCCACTCGCCCGAGTGAGTCGCTTCATCGTTTCTGAATTGACGACGGTTTTCTGACTTTGCCACCCACAACCAAACCTGTGGCGATAACAGAATAACTGTTCAGATTTTGTTCAATTCAGCCTTTATCCAGTCATCGAGAGCGGGTATCATGCCAACCCTTTTTCGAACTCTCATGATCCGGCCCCACTTCAGGGAAGTCCTATGTCGGCGGTACGCATCGGCCCATACACATTGCAGAACGGCTTGATTCTCGCCCCGATGGCGGGGGTCACCGATCAGCCCTTTCGTCAGCTGTGCAAGCGTCTGGGCGCAGGGCTTGTTGTCTCGGAAATGGTCACCAGCGACATGAGCCTGTGGAACACCCGCAAGTCGCGCATGCGCATGATCCACGAAGGCGATCCCGAGCCACGCTCGGTACAGATTGCCGGTGGCGACGCGCAGATGCTGGCGAACGCGGCCCGGGCCAACGTCGAACTGGGCGCACAGATTATTGATATCAACATGGGTTGCCCGGCAAAGAAGGTCTGCAACAAGGCCGCCGGTTCCGCGTTGTTGAAAGATGAAGCACTGGTGACCGAGATCCTGCATGCCGTTGTGACGGCGGTTGATGTGCCGGTCACCCTGAAGATCCGCACCGGCTGGGATCGCGACAACAAGAACGGTCTGACCGTGGCGAAGATCGCCGAGCAGGCCGGCATTACGGCGCTGGCAGTGCATGGCCGCACTCGCGCCGATCTGTACAAGGGTGAAGCCGAATACGACACGATTGCCGCGATCAAGCAGGCCGTGTCGATCCCGGTGTTTGCCAATGGCGATATCGATTCGCCGGAAAAGGCCCGTTACGTGCTCGACGCGACCGGTGCCGATGGCCTGTTGGTAGGCCGCGCTGCCCAAGGGCGGCCATGGATTTTTCGCGAGATCGATCATTACCTGCGCACAGGCGAGAAATTGCCGGCACCGGAACTGATCGAGGTGGAACACATACTGCTAGAGCATCTGGCCGCACTTCACGCTTTCTATGGGGATGTGATGGGCGTGCGCATTGCGCGCAAGCATGTGGGCTGGTATCTCGCAACCTTGCCGGGCGCCAGGGAGTTTCGCGCCCACTTCAATCGTTTGGATGGTACGGAAACACAATGCGCCAACGTTCGGGAGTTCTTCGCCGAGCGTTACAAGAGCCTGACAGGGGACGAAGAAGGGGTGGCCGCATGACGATGATGACCGAGACTTTAGTGAGTGGAACAGCACCCGTGAGCGACAACGTGAATTTGAAACAGCACCTCAATACTCCGAGCGAAGAAGGTCAGACCCTTCGCGGGAGTGTCGAGAAGGCGCTGCACAATTATTTCGCCCACCTTGAGGGCGCGTCCGTCACGGATGTGTACAACTTGGTGCTCTCCGAAGTCGAGGCGCCCCTGCTCGAAAGCGTGATGAACTACGTCAAGGGCAACCAGACCAAGGCCAGTGAGCTGCTGGGACTTAACCGCGGCACGCTGCGCAAGAAACTCAAGCAGTACGATCTGCTGTAAGCATTCAATCAAACCAGAAAGGCGCCCGCGTAAAAAACGGTCGCCTTTTTTGCTGACTTCCTTTGCTTTTGATGGAAATTGAGATGACCGACCAGACTACCCGCCTGCCGATCCGCCGCGCCTTGATCAGCGTTTCCGACAAGACCGGGATCCTCGAATTCGCCAAGGAGCTTGAAGCCCTGGGCGTCGAGATCCTCTCCACCGGCGGGACGTTCAAGCTGCTGCGCGACAACGGTGTTGCCGCAGTGGAAGTCGCGGATTACACCGGTTTCGCCGAGATGATGGACGGTCGGGTGAAAACCCTGCACCCGAAAATCCACGGCGGCATCCTCGGTCGTCGCGGTATCGACGACGCGATCATGAGCGAGCACGGCATCAAGCCGATCGATCTGGTTGCAGTCAACCTGTACCCGTTCGAAGCCACCATCAACAAGCCAGGCTGCGACCTGCCGACTGCCATCGAAAACATCGACATCGGCGGCCCGACCATGGTCCGTTCGGCAGCGAAAAACCATAAAGACGTAGCGATCGTGGTAAATGCCAGCGATTACGCCAGCGTGCTCGAAGGCCTCAAGGCCGGCGGCCTGACCTACGCTCAGCGTTTCGACCTGATGCTCAAGGCTTTCGAACACACCGCCGCCTACGACGGCATGATCGCCAACTACATGGGCACCGTGAACCAGGCCGCTGAAACCCTGAGCACTGAAGGCCGCAGCGAATTCCCGCGCACCTTCAACAGCCAGTTCATCAAGGCCCAGGAAATGCGCTACGGCGAGAACCCGCACCAGAGCGCGGCGTTCTACGTTGAGGCCAAGCCTGCCGAAGTCGGCATCGCCACTGCGACCCAACTGCAAGGCAAAGAGCTGTCGTACAACAACGTCGCCGACACCGACGCCGCGCTGGAATGCGTGAAGAGCTTCGTCAAGCCAGCCTGCGTGATCGTCAAGCACGCCAATCCATGCGGCGTGGCAGTCAGCCCGGACGCTGAAGGCGGCATCCGTCAGGCCTATGAACTGGCTTACGCCACCGATACCGAATCGGCGTTCGGCGGCATCATTGCCTTCAACCGTGAACTGGATGCCGAGACCGCCAAAGCGATCGTCGAGCGTCAGTTCGTTGAAGTGATCATCGCCCCGAGCGTCAGCGAAGAAGCTCGCGCCATCGTTGCAGCCAAAGCCAACGTGCGCCTGCTGGCCTGCGGCGAGTGGTCGGCTGACCGCGCTGCTGCGTGGGATTACAAGCGTGTCAACGGCGGTTTGCTGGTGCAGAGCCGTGACATCGGCATGATCAGCGCCGATGACCTGAAAGTCGTGACCAAACGCGCGCCGACCGAACAGGAAATCCACGACCTGATCTTCGCCTGGAAAGTCGCCAAGTACGTTAAGTCCAACGCCATCGTCTACGCCAAGAACCGTCAGACCATCGGTGTCGGCGCTGGCCAGATGAGCCGCGTAAACTCGGCGCGTATTGCCGCGATCAAGGCTGAGCACGCTGGCCTGCAAGTGGCCGGTTCGGTGATGGCCTCCGACGCGTTCTTCCCGTTCCGCGACGGCCTGGACAATGCGGCCAAGGTCGGTATCACTGCGGTGATCCAGCCGGGTGGTTCGATGCGTGATGCTGAAGTGATTGCTGCTGCTGACGAAGCCGGCATCGCGATGGTATTCACCGGCATGCGCCACTTCCGTCACTGATACACGGCAGCTACAAGTCTCAAGCTGCAAGCTGCAAGAAAGAGCAGACCGGTGTCGCTCCTTCTTGCAGTTGCAGCCTTATTAATTCAGAGCAATAAGCTGTAGTTAAGAGCCACACATTCGCTCTTGCTTGCAGCTTATAGCTTGCAGCTTTCTCCGAAGGAGTCTCTCTTTGAACGTTTTGATCATTGGCAGCGGTGGCCGTGAACACGCCCTGGCCTGGAAAGTGGCTCAGGATCCGCGCGTGCAGAAGGTTTTCGTTGCACCGGGCAACGCTGGCACCGCCATTGAAGCCAAGTGCGAAAACGTCGCCATCGACGTGCTGGCGCTTGAGCAACTGGCCGACTTCGCCGAGAAAAACGTTGCCCTGACCATCGTTGGTCCGGAAGTGCCACTGGTGGCTGGCGTCGTCGACCTGTTCCGCTCACGTGGTCTGGACTGCTTCGGCCCGACCGCCGGTGCTGCGCAACTGGAAGGCTCGAAAGCCTTCACCAAGGATTTCCTGGCACGCCACAAGATCCCGACCGCCGACTACCAGAACTTCACCGAGATCGAGCCGGCTCTGGCTTATCTGCGTGAAAAAGGCGCACCGATCGTGATCAAGGCCGATGGCCTGGCCGCCGGTAAAGGCGTGATCGTCGCCATGACTTTGGCTGAAGCCGAAGACGCCGTGCGTGACATGCTCGCTGGCAACGCTTTCGGTGACGCCGGTTCGCGTGTGGTGATCGAAGAGTTCCTCGACGGCGAAGAAGCTTCGTTCATCGTTATGGTCGACGGCAAGAATGTGCTGCCGATGGCCACCAGCCAGGACCACAAGCGTGTTGGCGACGGCGACAGCGGCCCGAACACGGGCGGCATGGGTGCTTACTCCCCTGCCCCGGTGGTCACCGCCGACGTGCACCAGCGCGTGATGGATCTGGTGATCTGGCCGACCGTGCGCGGCATGGCCGAGGAAGGCAATGTCTACACCGGTTTCCTTTATGCCGGTCTGATGATCGACAAGGCCGGTAACCCGAAAGTCATCGAGTTCAACTGCCGCTTCGGCGATCCGGAAACCCAACCGGTGATGCTGCGTCTGCAATCGAGCCTGGTGCTGCTGGTCGAAGCCGCGCTGGCGCAAGCGCTGGACAAGGTTGAAGCACAGTGGGATCCACGCCCGAGCGTCGGCATCGTGCTGGCTGCTGGCGGCTACCCGGGCGACTACGCCAAGGGCGCCGCGATCAATGGTCTCGATGCTGCGGCGAAGCTGGAAGGCAAAGTCTTCCACGCCGGCACCGCACTGAAAGACGCTCAGGTTGTCACTGCCGGTGGTCGCGTGCTCTGCGCCACGGCAATGGGCGCCAGCGTCGGTGAAGCGCAGCAGCAAGCCTACAAGCTGGCGGCAGTCATCGACTGGGAAGGCTGCTTCTACCGCAAGGACATTGGCTACCGCGCCATTGCCCGTGAACGTGGCGAAACCCAGGAATAAGCTGTCGTTGTAGCCCGGCGAGGAATGCCATTCCCTGCCGGGCTGTTCCACCGTCGCGCATCGTTATATTCTGGCATCAACCTACGAAGGGATTTCGCCGTGCGCTGGCTCAGGATTGCCATAAGCTTCACCGTCACGTTGCTGACCTTGCTCTGCATGCTCCCGGCCCAGGCCGCGCAAGGCAGTGGCTGGTCGGTATTGCTCGACGATCAGGGCAATCTGCAACTGAGCGACATCCGCTCCGCTCGCTACACCAATCAATTCAGCCCCATCGACCTTGACCGCCTCACCGCGTCCGCGCCCGATGGCGCCCTGTGGCTGCGTTTCCGGCTGGCACCGGGCAAGCACGAACAAGTGCTGCGCATCTTTGCCCCCGACCTGTCACAGCTCAATCTCTACGTGCTCGACGGCAACCAGCTGATCGAGCAACGCAACACCGGCACCGACCAGCCGCAGGCCGAACGGCCGTTGCCGAGCAGCGACTTCATGCTGCCGTTGCCACAGAGCGACAAACCCCTCGATGTCTATCTGCGCATGGTCTCCGACCATCAGTTGCGCCCGCACGTCACCCTGCAATCGGCGGTGATGAGCGCGGCCAACCACAATCAGACGCTGGTCTTCGGTTTGCTGTTCGGCTGCCTCGCCATGCTGCTGTTGCACAATCTGGTGCGCTACGCCTATTCCCGCTCGCGCAGCAGCTTGTGGCTGGCGGTCTGCGAAGGCCTGTTGGGCCTCAGCCTTTTGCTGCTGCTCAATCTCGCCGGCCCGTGGCTGCCGAACTGGCACGCGATCCAGACACCGGGCGCCTATCTGGCC
The DNA here is from genome assembly GCF_900187515.1 of Pseudomonas sp. Irchel s3f10. Taxonomy (NCBI): domain Bacteria; kingdom Pseudomonadati; phylum Pseudomonadota; class Gammaproteobacteria; order Pseudomonadales; family Pseudomonadaceae; genus Pseudomonas; species Pseudomonas sp. Irchel s3f10. The sequence continues at coordinate 91,131 of NZ_FYDZ01000013.1, read as the reverse complement.
CTACTGCTGACCGCACCGGCCGGGTTGATGTTTGCGTTGCGCTTCTTCGCCCCGCTTGGTCCGCACCCGCTGAACAAACTGTTGCTGGGCGACATTCTGTTTATCGTGACCTGCAGCCTGTTGTTGCTGTTCGTCAACACCCTGCCGCTGAACATCATCACTTATGCACTGGTGGCCCTGGCCGGCCTGAGCATGTTGTTTGTCGCGTTCTATCACTGGCAGAAGGGTTATCGCCCGGCGCGTTTGTTCGTCGCGGCGATGGTGGTGTTCAACATCGGCACATTGATCATTCTTCCCGCCTTGCTGGGGCTGACACTGGTGTCGCCGCAAGGCTTGATCATGACCCTGATGGCGTTCATCTGCATCAGCGGTCTGTTGATGAGCATCGCCCTGGGCGAGCGCCAGCGCAGCATCACCGAAAGCCGCTTCAGCGTCAGCCGCGATCTCGCCGCAAGCAATGCCGAGATCAACGCCAAAGCCGAATTCCTCGCCAAGATCAGCCACGAAATCCGCACGCCCATGAACGGCGTGCTGGGCATGACCGAGCTACTGCTGGGCACACCGCTGTCGGTCAAGCAACGCGACTACGTGCAGACCATCCACAGCGCCGGCAACGAACTGCTGACGCTGATCAACGAGATCCTCGACATCTCCAAGCTCGAATCCGGGCAGATCGAACTGGACGACGTGCAGTTCGACCTCAATGCCTTGATCGATGACTGCCTGAGCATCTACCGCGCCAAGGCCGAGCAGCAGAATGTCGAACTGATCAGCTTTATCCAGCCGCAAGTGCCACGGGTGATCAGCGGTGACCCGACGCGCCTGCGCCAGACCCTGCTAAGCCTGCTGGAGAACGCCCTGAAGAAAACCGACGAGGGCGAAGTACTGATCGTCGTCGCCCTCGATGAGCGCAGCAGCAAACCGCGCCTGCGCATTGCCGTGCAGGACAGCGGCCAGCCAATGGAGCAGGAAGAGCGTGATGCCTTGATGCACGCCGAACTGCACAGCAAGCATTTCCTCTCGGCCAATCGCCTGGGCGGCAATCTGGGGCTGGTGATCGCACGGCAATTGATTCGTCTGATGCATGGTGAGTTCGGCATCAAGAGCGGCACCACTCAGGGCAGCACCTTGTGGCTGACCTTGCCACTGGATCCGGATCGCCTCGAACATCCGACCTCCGACCTCGACAGTCCGCTGCAAGGCGCACGGGTGCTGGTGGTCGATGACAACGACACTTGCCGCAAAGTACTGGTCCAGCAATGCAGTGCCTGGGGCTTGAACGTCAGCGCCGTGCCATCAGGCAAAGAAGCGCTGGCACTGTTGCGCACCAAGGCGCACTTGCGTGATTACTTTGATGTGGTGTTGCTCGATCAGAACATGCCGGGCATGACCGGCATGCAACTGGCGGCCAAGATCAAGGAAGACCCGAGTCTGAATCACGACATCTTGCTGATCATGCTTACCGGCATCAGCAATGCGCCAAGCAAAATCATTGCGCGCAACTCGGGGATCAAACGCATCCTCGCCAAACCGGTGGCCGGCTACACCCTCAAGACGACGCTCGCCGATGAACTGAACCAGCGCAACAAAGGCCAGGTGGTGTTCCAGCCGCAAGTGGTCAGCCCGGCCACGGCGGCGAAAGTGCCAAGCGATTTCCGCATCCTCGTTGCCGAAGACAATACGATTTCGACCAAAGTGATTCGCGGCATGCTCGGCAAGCTCAATCTGCAACCGGACACCGCCAGCAATGGCGAGGAAGCGCTGCAAGCGATGAAGGCGCAACGCTACGATCTGGTGCTGATGGACTGCGAAATGCCGATACTCGACGGTTTCTCCGCGACCCAGCAATTGCGCGCATGGGAAGTCAGTAACCAACGCATTCGCACGCCCATCGTGGCATTGACGGCGCACATTCTCGCCGAGCACAAAGAGCGCGCGCGCCAGGCCGGGATGGACGGGCACATGTCCAAGCCCGTCGAGCTGTCGCAGTTGCGCGAGCTGATCGAGCACTGGGTCGCCCAGCGTGATCAGCAGAACCGGACAGCCTCGACGTTCTGAGTTGTCCTGGTCGCCGAGTCGATCATATTTCCAGATTGCTCAAGTACTTGAGCGAGCCAGTAATTACCGACTTTTTCACCTTCTCTCGAAACTGCGCGTAGTGGAGGGTATTGAAGGTGATGGCGGCGAACTGTTCAACGCTGTCGTGGATCAGTGTTTGATCTTCGCTGAACAGAAATCCCGGCACGGCTCGCTCAATCTGAAACTGTCGATGATAGACGCCCATTTCCACCTTGTTCGGTCCGTTCAGGACGCAGGGAATCATCTGAAAAAAACCAGCGTTAGCGCGAAGGCTGGCGGTCTCAAACAGGTTGAGCGCCACTGCGTTTCGCTCCATCGCCACCAGAGCACGGCGCATTGGCTCGCAGAATGCTTCGCCGAGGTTGCTTGAGATACGCTGCGTGGCCTGCGTGGCCATCCGGCGGTTATTCAATGGCGCCAGTGTTTGCGGTTTCGGCATATCCCAGCCGACAAACCTGAGCACGTTGCAGTAATACTCGAACCAGTCACCCGACAGTCCGTCATTGAATGCCGCGCGCGTAGCCCGTTGTGCATAGGCGGTGCTCATATAGATGTCGTCCCGATGTGACGCCGGCAGACCACCGGCAAAAGCCACGACACTGGCACCCACCACTGCGGCATGCGGTGTATTGAGGTCCGTCACGATTCAATCTCCGCTGGCAGAGTCAATGTTGCGACGCTGCTGGCACGCCGATCCCTGACTTTCAAGGCAATGGCCCTGCGCGCAGGGCCATAAAGGGTTTCGGAAAGATTGGCCCGCGCGTGATTCGCCTGGACCACGCCTCGTACATCATCGGGTTGAAACACTTGTTGCAACGGATTGGAAGTCAGCGCTTCGCGAGTCTTGAATTGGACATACGAGGTTGTGATCGAGGACGGTGAGTTCGCGCAGGTGACCAGCAAGCGCACATCCATCGACGATGCCGGTGCGGTGATCGATTGCCCCGCGTCAGAAACTGTCATGTAACTGCGCAACAACTGGATGGCAGGCTCTTCGCCCGACATCTTTGCCATTCGTGCCAGCACGTTGGTCATTGTGCGGGTTTGCCCCAAAGCGCCCTGGCGTAGCGCGGCGGTAAAAAAACCAAGGGAAGTTTCTTCCGCTTCGTCGCTGACCTTCCAGGTCTGACTGGACTTTTGATGGCGTAACCAGAAGTCATCGAGAACGCCTACATAAGCGTCGTACCAATTCACGCCCGGAAACTTTTCAATCCTTTTGTTGGCCACCAGTTGCGCCAATAACGTTGAGTCAATCAGATCATCATAAACTTCCATCTGATCCGTTTCAGGCAAAACCAGAATGGAAGCTCCGACAACCAATATCAAACAATCGTCAGTCATATTGTTTTCTCCCATACAAAAAAGGGCGGCCGACTTTCGACCACCCTTTCACATCAATTAAATATCATATTCTTCGATTTTCGAAACAGCATTCAGACCCAGCTTTTTCCGGATAGTATCGCGAGCTGCATCAGCGACCAGTGTATTTTTGGCAAATACCGTTTCACCACGGTACAACTTCACATTGCGGACATCCACGTCTACAAACAAGACTTTGGTCGAAGTGTTCCTGCGCAGAAAACGTACGGCACCCATCGCCATGATGGCTTCGCCGTTTACTTCAGTGCAGGCTGCGGCCGTAACGCCACCGACGCCATTGTTCAGCAGATTTCGCTCGTACACCGTCAGGGCGGTGTCACGTTTTTGCAACGCGGCGATGGCGTCCCCAGCGACTTTCAGCATCAACGCGGTGGTGGGACCCGGGACGGCGAGACCTGCAATCACCGAGCCGAGAATTTCCAGCACCAGTTTATCCATCCGGACACTGGTACCGGCGACTTCCAGGTTACTGTAGTACTTGCTGACCGGTGTCCAGCCGGCGTTGGTCATGACCTCGCGGAATAACAGATACCACTCCTGGCCCTGATGCTCCAGCGGATACTTTTTGTTCGCCACCAGACTTGCGAAGAGAAAAGCGTTCTGCGCATCGGATCGATTCTGGTCACTGAGACCACCCGAGAAGGACAAGATGCCTTCGCCAACGATAGAACCTTTGGTCGGGGCTTCAACCACGTCTCCCGAGTCGAGACTCAGAGCAAAACTGCGACTCTGAATAGCCGCAGGCTCATCAATTTCATATTGCTGCAAGTTGCCAACGCAGTTGGAAATATAAGCTCGTTGAATGTATTGGTTATGCATCATGGATTCCTTATCCTTATTAAAACAAGCCCTCATGAACTTGCGAAAACAACCATAACCAAAGCATTAACCAACAACAAACCAAAACATGTAACACCAATTACCAAAGCAACTAAACAACACATAACCAACCAATAACACAACAACATCAAAAGACTTTAAAGTCATGACACCCACAAGTCATTGAACGACTGATAGACTCCTTCCCACACTCTCCTGCTGCGAGCCAAGACCATGCTCCACGTGTTGTTCAGCGTTTACCTGAAGATGCTGGTGCTCTATAGCCCGTTCTTCGTGTTGTCCTGCTTTATCAGCCTGACCCGTGGTTATTCGCGCAAGGAGCAACGGCGCCTGGCCTGGAAGGTGGCGATCGCCACTCTGGTTTCCAGTGTGCTGCTGTATTTGTTCGGGCGGGTGATATTCGATGTGTTCGGCATCACGGTCGATGCCTTCCGTATCGGTGCCGGCAGCGTGCTGTTCATCTCTGCGCTGGGCATGGCGCAAGGCAAGTCCGTGGTACAAACCGACAACGTGCAGCAGGACGTGACCATCGTACCGTTGACCATTCCGTTGACCGTTGGCCCCGGCACTATCGGTGCACTGCTGGTGATGGGAGTCAGCCAGCCGCACTGGGACGACAAACTCACGGCGATCATGAGTATTGCGTTGGCCAGTTTCACCGTCGGCGTGGTGCTCTACCTGTCCAACCGCATTGAGCGGATTCTCGGCGACCAGGGTTTGCAGATTGTCAGTCGTTTGATGGGTTTGTTTGTTTGCGCACTGGCAGCGCAGATCATCTTCACCGGGGTCAAAGGCTATCTGGTGTCCTGAACCAGTGCCTCGAACCATGATCGGACAGCAGAACGCCGCGAACAGCCTTGTTCGCGGCGCTCTATCGTGAGGCGGGCTTAGCCGGCAATGGCCGGCTCGGCGGTCAGTGCCCGGAATGTCACGCTGCCACGTCCTTTCCTGGTCTGCAACTGCCGCACCCACGCGGAGATCGGCAAGGATTGCCGGGCTTTGAAGGCGAGGAATACTTCCCCGCGCAATGACGGATCGGATGAGCCCACATCACGGAATATCAGTGCATGCTCATTGGCTGGATCGACGATGACCAAATGCTCCTGCACGATCTCGAACAACAGGTTATCCGGCGTGTCGAAGTCCCAGATCAACTTGCCCGGGATCGCCGGCGATTGCCCCAGTGCATGGCGACAGTCGACGACAACCCTGTCCAGTCTCGACCAGGCGTCCTTCGACAAATGACAGGTCACACCGCCCTGTCCCAATCGCACGACCAGCGTGCTGACATCGTCGGCAATCAGCGGTAGCAGATCATTTATTTTGTCGTGGCCTTCAAGGGTCATGACCTGTGCATCGCGCTGAAGATAGTCGAACGGCCCGAAGCTGTGCAGGCCTGGATACGCCTGCACCGTGCCCTGCCGACGCTCGAGCAGTAACACATTGACCTGATTGCGGGTGCCCAGCATGACAACGTCCGCAGGCAGGCGGTCGGCGGCAATGCTCACCAGCCGAGCGCTGCGCACGTCGTACCACTGCAAATGGCCAGGCGCGGACTCCACTGACACAAACGCGCCATGTTCAACCCTGGCCAACAAGGCTTGCATGTGCTCTACCAGGTGCTCGCCTTGTGCCGCCACCCAACGACGGTCGACAGCGGTGACCAAGGCTGTCTGCTGATGCCCCAGTTGCAGCGTTACGCCGTCAACGGTTGTACCGCGCAACCCGGAGCCATCCACGGCAACGTCGCTAAACCGCCAGTCACGCCACGCCCGCTCGGGAACTGGCAGAACGTCGCTGTGCAGCAGTTGCGCCCCTTCTGCAAATGCCCGGACAAGCTGCTGTGGTTCAACGAACCCCTGTGTCCAGATTTCACCTGTGGACATATTGAACAGCCAGGCCGCCCGATTATCGGAGGCCATGCCCAGCAAGCGCACTGGAACGTCGCGTCCCGGATCGCACAAGAGCAGGCGGCCGTTGACACACCAGGCACTCAGGTTGCCGTCTCCGGCCAGGTTGCGTAAACCAACGATCGCAAAACTGTCCACCGGATAACGTTTGGCAAGCGGCTCCAGCGCCAGCCACCAGTGCGTATGATCCTTCAGCCACTGCTCACCGACACCGTACAGGGGGAACTCGCCTTGGGCAGACAGATTAAAGAGTCGTCCCTCGTCGTCCAGAATCAGGTAGCCGTTCTCGACCGCCACGATTTGCTTGAGCCCTGGCGGCTGCACCCAGCGATCCGACCACTGTTCGACACCTTGCACTACCACCCGCTGCCGGCGACAAAGGGTCTGCTCCAGACGGTTGTAGATGAAGTAGACATTTTTTTGCTGCGCCATCGGCAACAGCACCAGGTCCGCCAGATTCTTGATCGAGTCCGGCCAGCCACGGGCATGACGCGCCTCAGGCAATGGATGAATCAACAAGCGATCGAGACTGCGAATCCAGACGATATCGCGCTTGTCCGTGTCGAATGTCCAGCTGACGGAAACGTACGTCGCCGGTTGCCAGTCGACAGTCGTCTCACCGTCTCGCTCAGCGACGGCACGAAGCACTGTGTGCTCGCCCAGCACCGATGCCCAGTCGCCCAGGATTTCGCTGGCGAACACAGTCGCCTGCAGCTCCGGCGCCATGTCATGGGTGACGGAACCCAGCAGCAGTTGCTGCCGGTGAATCAGGTAATTGAACCGTCGGGGGCCATGGGCGCCGGTGACAGTCTGCTCGACATGAATCACGCCATGTGCATCCATCTCGACAGGGCCAATCAGGCTTTCGCCCTCAGCCACGATCAACCGATAGCGATACCTGAGCAGCCCACTGACGGCATCGACCTGCCAGATGTCATAGCTGTCCGGTAGATAGAAATACGCATACCCATCGGCCACCAGTGCCAGTTGTGCATCCTCGGTATCGGCGATGTCTTCGTTGCGGATGTAGACGAAACGGTCTTCCCGGGCGTCATACCAGGCGGTGGTGGAGCGCGGCGCCTGCGGCGACTCGAACGGGATCAGCCAGTCATGCACCGGCGTGTAGGGCAGTACCAGGCGATGCTCGCGGGCCAGCGCTCTGAAATGCGTCAGTAACGCTTGCTCATCAAGCCCCTCCGGAGCGCTTTGCTGAATGACATCCAACTGACGCTTGCCACGGTTAACGCTGAACAATTGGTGATCGCCCGTGCGAATCAGCAGCGAATGACGTCCATGACCGGTCACTTTCACGTGAACATTACCGATATACAGATCGCCCAGTTGCTCGATCCGGACATCACTTTCGCGCGCCCAACCAGCCTCCAGTACCCATCTGGAGGAGTGCTGGCTCGACGACACGAGTTCTATGTGAGCGTCCGGATTGAGCGCCAGGGTGCAATGCGCGCCAACGCCGAAAATCTTGTATGACACCTGATTTTTCCAGGCGCGGGGCAGCGACGGCACCACCAGCGTGCGTTGAGTCCTGTCCAGAACAACTTCGATAACGGTTTCGCGATACTGAGGAAGCAGACGGCTGACGATGTAGTGCGAAGGAAATGAGTAAAACGAAAACAGAAACAGCCAGTTGCCGTTTGCTTGCCGTTTTTCCAGACGGCGGGCGATGTCGAAACCGCGGTCATGCCGCGAAGAAGCAAACGGCAGCGCCTTGTATTCATAGCCATAACAGGTCTCGGGGGTGCACGGCAGGACGATGGCTTGTCCCTCGGCCGGTGCGAACGCAAGCTGCCCGGGCAAACCCAGGTGTTGGCGCACATTGATCGCCCGGGAGTAGTCGGCGTCGAAATCCGGCACACCGAAGTGGTCGCGTAACGGGTAAAGCCTGGGGCTGTCGAGTATCAGCGCAGTGGCTGCCAGATCGATTCTTTTGACCACCAGCGCTGGCGCCACAACCCACGCCTTCAGGGCATCGTCGAAGCGATAACCGACGCCGCGATGGGCCTCTTGCAGATCCGAAAAAAACGTCCCGACTTCCTGGGCGTTGCGTGCGATGGCGGCAAACCCTTGGGCAAGCGCCGCCACGCCCACAGCCAACCCGCCCAAAATCACCCCGGCGCCGCCCAGCACCGCAGCGGCAGTCGACGCGCCAGCTACTGCCGCTCCGACCCCGCCGGCCGTCAAGGCCAGACTGGCGGAGTCAAACGCCAGCTGCGTGCCGAATTGCGCTTTTTCAACATCGTCACCAGCGGTTACCAACTGATAAATATCAAACCCGACGTTGGCCAGTCCGAGCACGGCCCCGATACCTTCATTGGCTGCATGCCCCAACGCCTCTGAGACCACTGAGGCACAAGTACGGGCGATGATCTTTTCTTCCCCCAACGCGGTTTTGACCAGTTGAACCAGACCGACTACATCCACGACATTGCCATGCAGCAACTGCGCGTAATTGAGGTAAGCGTGCAGACGTACCGCGGTGGTCAGCGTGCGGCCTTCGCCTTCACGTCCGCGCAAGGCGTTCATCAGCGCCTGGATCGCGAAACCGGCATTGAGGGTATGAACACTGCCAGCCTCGGTCGGATCCAGTACCGCCACGGTTGCGACCGGTTTGCGCGCCAGCGTCGTAAACTGCTCGGACAACCAGTTTTTGATCCGCAGCAGTCGGTGGTCGTCGCTGACAACCTGCACCACACGTTCAGGCTGCGCCGGGTCGATCAAATGCAATCGATACTGGCCCTCGGGGGTGACTTCCAGGGTGTCGAACAATGGCACCAACGGCGTGGCCGACGTATGAAGGTCTTGCAGCGCTGTCGTCGCATGAGCGATCTGCTGCCCCCACCAATGACTGTCCAGCCCGAGCAGGCTGGCCCCCAGATGAGAATTTTCGACCAGTGATCGACCATGAGCGCTGTTCAGACGCTGGCGCAGCTTGCCGGCTGGCTGCCCGGGCAACGGCTCGCCCTTGAGCATCTTCGCCACCTCGAACCCGGTGGACAATGGCAAGGCCGCCACGCGCTCGCCCTGCAACTCGATCAGGTCGAACGTCGGCCGGATCTCGGCGCCGTAGGCCGCATAATATTTGGCCATGCCCATCTTCAGGAAAAAGTGCTCTAGCGCCCGCTTGAGCATCGCGGCACTCTCGAATTCGAACACGCCGAAGTTGGGGTCGTAAAAATGATAGAGGACCTTTTCACCCTCTACGGTTTTCGCCACCAGCATCGAGTGATTGTCCGAGTTGAGCAACAACGTTCGGGTGCTTGTATGGTTCTCCAGTGCCGTGGTGATCTGACTCAGATCAGCCCGCGAGAGCGTCGTGCCCACCTCACTCAGCCGGGTCCCTCGCAGTTCCTCCAGCGCTTGTACAAAAACAATCGAATCATTCTGCTGTGGCTCAAGAACGGCCAGGTAAAAACGTTCGCGCAGGTGATGGGAAGCCGTTTCGCCCGTCGCAATGGCAGCGGCCATCATCAAGGCCAGGGGATAACAGCGCCCCCCAATCGTTTCGCCAACGCCATCAAGCAATAGATCTTGCGGTACGGGTTTCACGCCGCTGACTTCGATTTGACTGAAGACCTGATCCATCTGCTGGCCAATCTGCAAGCGATGTTCAAGCGTGGCCACTTGTTGTATCTGTGCAACGTAGCGTCCCCACTGTTGCAGGGTCTGCGCCTTTATCAGCGCAGCTTTTTTCAGATCCAGCGCGCTGACCGATGCTGCCGATTCAGCGATCTCGCCGGCCAGACCACTCAGGAACGCTGCATCTTTGCGGGTATACAGATGTCGTTCAATGACGGCATAGCGACTCGAAGCACCCAGCTCACGAACACTGTTGGCCAGGTTATCCAAATCACCGCTGTACGCGTCAAAGCGTTGGCTGTGCAGCGAGTCGATTCCCAGCAACACGCCCAACGCCAAACGCTGCAGTGGCGTTGTCTCGGCCAGTGTCAGCTCACCATGGGCCATCGCGCTCAGCACTTCATCCAGCCCCAGATTCAGGAATCGCCTGTCTGGCGGAAAAGCTGCAGGTCGCGCTCTGAGCGGCTGATCCTTGATGAGCTGACGATCGGCAAAACTCAGGGGCAAAGGATCCTCGAACGTCATCGTCCCGTCGAAGCCCTGACGCATGGCCTCGACAAAGCGATCGCCGAGCCCGTCGACCAGACGCTGCAAGATATCGGTCAGCAGCACCGCACGCCCTTCAATCAGAGGCCAACCCTGCTCGAACTCAATGCTCGAACCTTTGAGCAATTGCGCGACATCGCCCTGGTAGCGGGTTTTGTATTGGCCTTGCTTCCAGCGCGCCTGCTCATCCTCGACCCATTTCACCGGATCGGTCGCGTTGTCTTTCCAGGAGTGATCCAGCTCTTCTTCGGTGGCGCGGTTGACCGAGGCGTAGCGTGCAATGGCGGCCTCGGTGCGAATTTCCCTGGCCTGCTCCGGAGTGAGATGCACTCTGGCGTAATCGGCCATGGCGTCGCGTATCGCACCCGGGCCGGTCAGATAGATGGTGCCTTCGCTCTGGCGCCGGATCCCGTCACTGAAGTAGCTCGCAGCCGCACTGGCGAGAAAGCCTGCGAGCATTTCTTCCTGGTTCGGCAGTTCGCCGAACGGGCCGTAAGTCTGTTCCAGAATCGTCTGTGCCAACGACAACACACCTTCAGAGTCAGTCAGTGCGACACCACGCTGCGCCGCCTGGCGTAGCGTGTCGTCGACCAACTGATAGTTGAAGCGGATACGTTCGATCACTGCTTGCAGCGTCGCCGATCCGGCATGGGCCATCAGGAACGCGTTGGTCATCGAATTGCCTTCGGCGACTGCTCGCAACATGAAGGGGCGAGCCAGCAAATCGGTCGGTGCCTGGAAAACCTGGCTCAGTGCCGGCCGGCTCTGAGCGAACGCTTCAAATGCCGCACGGTGCTCTGCCGGAATGCGCTTGGCATAGCTGTTGGAGGGCTGACGCCCCGGCATCCAATCGGGATTATGGTTGAGCAGCAGCTGCAAAATACCCAGGCGGGCGTCGACTCCCAGAACCTCAAGATCGACCCCCGCCAACTTCGCCACCAAAGGCGGCAAGTTATCGACATCGGCATAGCTGCCACTCTCGCGATACAGCACTTCGACCCGCACGATATCCGAAGCTGCCGCCAGATTGCCGCGCAAACGCATTTCCTGCTCATAGAGGCTCTGAAGCTGCAAGGGAACAGACGCCGCGTCAAGGTCGCGCAACTGCAGATCGCCTCCGGCCATGGCTTGCAGGGTGCGACGGTTCTGCTCGCGCAGTACCTGCAATGACGCCGCATCCTGGCCATAGGCGCGAACCAGCAGATCAATCCGTGCGTCATCGGCGGATTGCCCTTTGGCCACAGCCTCATTGAGGTGTGCCTGCATCTGCCGCTTCAGCACAATGGCACGCTCTTCGTATAGGTCAGCCAGCGCATTTTCATCGACGGTTTTATCGCCGACATGGGCCAGGGCGTCAACCTTGGCCGCCTCGACCATCAGCTTGTTGGTCTGATATGCCAGCAGCGCATCGCTGTCGTACCAGAGATTGAGCGTGTACCCCTGCCCGGCAAGCACCTGTTTCCAGACATTGAGGTAATCACGCTGAATCTCGCCAAGCCCGCCCCCCAGCCAGACGAAGTGCAGCGTTTTTGCAACGCGTGTCGGCGCGGTTTTGAGCAGTTCGACCCCCACATGCACCCGCGACTCGAAGGCTTCGACCCGCTCGTAAATTCGCGCCAGATCCGGGGCGGACGCTTGCTCGGTTGGCAACGGCGGTTCCACCTCACGCCTCACCCGACTCGATCCCAGCAAAGGCTCCAGCGTCTGACGTAACAGCCGCAAGGGCTCAAGCAACTGCTGTGAATCCTTGGCGCCGGCACAGGCGGCGTAATAGCGCAGCAGCGCGTCGTAATGCTTGTTGTTTTTATGCAGTAATAACGCCTGTTCAAAATCACTACGCGCAAAGAGCGATCCAAAGTTCACAAAATTCTCGCCAACTGCAACTTCAATATCTCGCATGATGCCCTCGAAATCTTTCAAAATAATAGTAACGAGCACCACGCTAATCATTAAATCGGCAAATCTCAAAAAAGAAAAAACTCAATTATTTTCAGAAATCATGTGCAACTTAAACATCTGTTCAATCATCAGAACAATCGCTTTCCGTATATTTCCGCCGAGCATCAACACCTTTAAAACCTGAACAACCTAAAACAAATAAAAACAATTAAACGTAAAAAGGTCGTGAACTCGCGACCACGACCTTTTTACGTTTTAGTTTGGCTGTATATTTCAGGCCAGCTGTTTTACTAACTTCTCCAGTGTTGCAACCTCTACATCGGACTGTACGTATGCCAGCGCATCAAGCCACTGGTTGACACCTCGCCGGTAGTCCACCGCGCCGAGCCTGATGCTTATCTGCAGTGGCCTGCCTGACTCGTCATCTTCCGGCGCGACATTACGCACGATCAGACTGTGGGCCGTATCCGGGTCTGAGATTACCAACTGCCCGTCGACCAAAGACACCAACAGGCGCTCGGCAGCGTCCACGTCCAGTACCAAAGTACAGATACGCGTATCGACTGCACCTTGCGGACGCTGGCGATCGACTACGATGCAGTCCAGCCGTTGCCAGGCTTGTTCCGACACCCGATAGCTCAATGCCTTGGCACCATAGGTGAGAATCAGTTTTTCGACCCCGTCAGGCAGCATTGCCATGATATCGGTGAGCTCACCACTCACCTCGAGCGCCAGGAGCTCGCCTTCGCGCCGGGCGTAACTGTCTTGTGCCCAGACGCCCTGCGCCGCCCCGCGACTGTAGATCAGGTTGTCAATCGGGTCGAACAGCATGGCCACCGATGTGTCGCGCGCGCCAAGAAACACCGGCCACTGACCATCGGCCCGGCCCGAAATATCAAAGAGGCGATCCAGTTCCGGCACAAAGTACGTATAGCGACCCAAGGAATCTTCGACGTGCACAACCGGTGCATGGGCTTGTCCGCTCAATAACGCCTTCAAGCGGGCCTGCAACTGCTCGGCGGTCTGCCCGGGGATGAATGACCATTGTCTTTCGACGCCGACGATGCGTGCCGGCTGTTGATCGAGCAGTTCCAGGTTAACGCCTTGGCGGGTACGCCCGAGCAACCCTTGCCCCTGCGTCAGCACCTCGGCGAATGACCACTGCCCCCAGACTTTTTCCGCCACTGGCAGCAACGTGCGATCCAGTAACCGCGGGCCGTTGGCAAACGCTGCGCGCAACGTCTGGATCTGCACCAGCGCCTGGCGATAAAGCTGCCCAGCCGAAACGTCCAGCAGCCACGCGGCCTGCTTGTCGGGCGTCAGCCCAAGCAAGGCCAGCTCCGTACCTTCACCGACCTCAGCGAGCAATACCTTCGCGCCGATACACCACGCCGCCACTGAGTGCAGGCCGGAAACGTTACTCAACCCGATGATCGAAAACGGCGCATCCCGATAATCATTGGCCAGCGCCGGTAATGCGCTGAGCCAGTCGGCATGGCTGCGCAACCAGTGGGTGCCGATGCCAACGAATTGCAGCGCGCCTTGCTTGTCGACCTCAAACAGGCGTCCGTCTGCCCGGGTTGCGATGTAGCGCTCAGCGAATGAACTGACATCGATGACATTCTCGGCGACGACTTGCCCACCCGCCGGCCCGGCTCCACGACGCAGCAATCGGGCCTGTTTGCTGTAGAACAGCGGCACGTCGTCCAAGCCGTCATTCCAGGTCAGCAGGATCGTGTCCAGCTTGAGCCCGGTGCTATGGGCCAACTGGAAATACAGCCGGTCAGCCAGACGGATCCAGCCCAGATCTCGCAGCGTTTCTTTCTCATGGCTGCGAATCTGCACGAACCCGGCGGGCCCCCAGGTGCTCAGGCTCGACGCCATGCCAGACGTGCCATCGGCATAGGTCCGCGGCGTATTGAAACGAGCCACCAATGCATGCCAGTAATCGGCCGGACGCCTAGGCGTGTAATCGCTCCAGGCGGCTGATGTATGGATGCCGGCAAGCACTGCAGAATACTCAGTCAGCAGGTATTCGAATGCGATCTCTACCCCTCCGTTGACTTCAAGCATTTTCTGCCGCAGACGCAGGCCGTTGGCAGTCTGTTCGCAGCCAATGATCCTTGCACCACCGCCAGGGTTCATCAGTCGGTAGCGATGCTTGACCGTGCCGGTGATCGCATCGACCCGCCAGACCGTCGCGTGCCCGGGGTGATAAAACCATGCCTGCCCGGCGTTGGCTGCAGCCAATACAACGCCGTCATTGACACCCTCTGGCAGGTTGCGCGCATACAACAGCCGGGCACGCGCAACGTCGTAGTAGGCGGTGACCAGGACGGGCCGCAGCGCAGCGTCCATAGGCACCCGGAATTTGTGTAACGGCACAAAAGCCGCTGCAACGCGTCGCTCCACCACGCGTGTCCGAACGCGTGCCAGCAGCGCAGCCTGCGAATCCTGTTGCTCCTGGGTGACAGACACCAGCAGCAGACGCTGGTTTTTCCAGTCGAGACTGAACATCTCGCCATTGCTCAGCTGGATGAAGTCCACCTGACCCTCGATCCGTATTCCATCGACACTGAGAAACGACTCTTCAAATCGCACCTTGTTTTCGCTGACCCATGGCGCATGAAGTACCCACTGGGTCGCCGCGTAATTGCGCAGGAAAACGGCAACCAGACCGGGAGTCAACCAGAGCTGGCGAGCACCTGGTGAACGGCTGAAGATCTCGTAGGAAATGCACTGCTTCCATTCTGCCGGCAATGTCGGCACCAGCAACTGGCGCACCTGTTCATCCAGCGTCACCACAATCCGTGTGGGCTTGTTGAACGGGTAGAGCTTGTAGAGGATGTGCGGGAACGGTGTGTTGGCGAAGAAATAGAAACGCTGGTTGCCATGCCTGTCGTACTCCAGCTTGTTGACGGTACTGTTGCGCAGGCTCGGATACCAGGTTTGCATGAGTGGCTGGTGGAGCTCATCAGCCAGGACGCCAAATGGCAGAAATGTGCTGAGGAAGCTCGCTGAGGCCTTTTCGCTTGCTTGCCGGGGCTCGCGCGCCAACTCGCCAGGCTGTGGCTCATAGGCATAGCCGGACGTTCCGACCTGGTACTCATAACCGAAATAACACTGCGGTGTACACGGGAGCACCACCGTCTGTACGTCACCGGGCGCCGGCCGGATGAGACTGACCACTTGCGGCAGTCCGAGCGTCTCGCGGATATCGATCGCCTGATGCAGTCGCGACGGGTGATTGTTGAACTGCGGCAGCTCAAGTCCACCGCGATCCATGGGGTAAAACTTCTGACTGTCGAAACGGATCCGGTTGCCTTGCAAGTCCAGCTCGGTGATGACGGCTTCGGGTTCAAAACTCAGCGCCCCGTCCTTGCGCGTGTAAACGCCAGGGCCGTAGGCGTCCTGGATCTTGCGCAAGTACGCGCCCACGCCTTTGGCCTTGTCGCTGATCTGTCCCAGGTTACTGGCGATCGCCGTCACACCAATGCCGACGCCGAGCAGCGGCACCGACAGAATCGCAGCGGCACCGCCCACCGCTCCGCCAACCGCCAATGCGGTGATATCCAGCGCCAGGGCCGCGACATTGAATACCAGTTGCGTGGCCAACCGTGAACGCTGTTCCTGATTGGTCGCCACTGCCAGACCATAGAGGTCAAACCCTATATTGACGGCGGAGAAGACAATCCCGGCAGCTACGGACGCCCGGCCCAGCAGCCGACCGGACAGCGATGACTGGCGCAGCGCCAATGCCTGCTCACTGGCAGCCACTTGACGAACCAGACTGACGATCTGTGCCGCATCGTTCAATACGCCATAACCTAACTGGGCATAACTGACATAGACCTGCACCTGCAGGGCGATCGACAACGCCGGCACCTGCTCTTCCCCGGCCTGGTATTCGCGATGGCGCATCTCGGTAATCAGCGTCTGAATCGCAAAGGCGAAACTCAACCGACTACCGCCGTCGGCCTCGCCCGCTGCAGTATTTTTGCCGGCCAGGGACTGCACCAGACGCTGGATGTGCTGTTGGACTTTGCTGAAGCGCGCGTCGGTGGTGGTAACGACTCGAGCGTTTTGCGGATTGCGCGCGTCTACCAGCGTCACGCTGTAGCCTGCGTCGGGGTGCTTCTGCAGCGTTTCCAGCAGCGGCAGAAACTCACCGCCCAACTTGTTTTCGGTACGTAACTGACCGGTGGCCTGCTCGAATGCCTGCGCCCAATAACGCGCATCCAGTTGCGCCAGACTGGCGCCCATCCGGGCGTTTTCACCCAGCGATCGCTGGCGTCCAACGGCTTGTTTTTGCCAGACCGAAGCGCTCCCTGGATCGACAATCGGAGCGTTTTGCAAAAAGCTGCCCAGCGGCGTATTCGACAAAAGTGTCCGGCCGATGATCGCCGTGGTATCGAGCTCGACAACATTGAACCGCGCACGGTCGCCCTCCGCGAGACCGTATAGCCGGGCCATTGCAGCGTTATCTCTGCTCAGGTAGCGCTGCATGCCCTCTTTAAGTTGCTCTACCCGGGCAAACCCGTAAATCGCAAAATTCGGCTCGTAAAAACGGTAAACCGTCTGGCTGCCCGCCACTGTTTTCCCCACCAGCAACGCGTGATTGCCGGTGTCGAGCAGCATGACCGTCGAAGCGGCTTTCGCCTCCAGCATTTGTGCGATGGAGTCCAGGCCATGATGGCCGTGTGGCTTGCCCACGGCTGTCAGCGGCACAGCCTGCAATTCGTCCAGCGCCAATAACAAAGCCCGCGAGTCGGCGTCCTCCGGGGCATGGCTGACGTTCGCCACCCGGCCGATCAGGGCACGCTCAGCCGCCTCACCACCGGTCAGCGCTGCCGCCATCATCAGTGCCAGCGGATAGCATCGACGACCAGGATCGCCCGGCGTGGTCATGAGCAGGTCCTGCGGCACTTTCCTGGCGGACATGGCGCCAGCCTTGAACAATTCGGTACGAACCGCCTCACCGCTACGCAGAATCTGCGCGTGATATTCACGGCGTGCCGTGCTGTTGATCCGGGCAATACGTTCACCCCACTGACGCAACGTCAATGGCTCGCCCAAGGCGCGCACCTTGAGTTCGCGGGCGGTGTACGTGGTGGAAGGTTCAGCGCTTGCCAGGCCTGCCTTGAAGGCCGGCGTCGCGTGCTGGCGCAAGGCACTTTCGATAGCGTTGAAGCGGACAAACAGCCCATCTTCGGCGGTTTGCGCAGCGAGGCTGGAAAGGTCCTTCCACGCACCGGCAAAGCCATCGATATCCAGGCTCGCCGCGCCGAACATTCCGCCCAGCATCACGCGCAGCAACGGGCTGAGTTGTTCGACGGCGAGCGAGCCGCGGGCAACCCGGACCAACAGTTCGTTCAGGTTACTGGTGGACTCCGCACCGTAAGACGGCGGCAGTTCAAGGGCAGGCTGGGCGAGAATTTGCTGGCGGGCATCGAAACCGATGGCAAAAGCTTCGTTGAAAGTGACATCGCCGCTCAACTTGTCTTTCATTGCGCGAATGAACGGTTCGCCCAAGTCATCCATCAGCTGTTGCAGCACCGAGGTCAATAGCACCGGTTTGCCTTCGATCACCGGCCAGCCTTGTTTAAAGGTCAGGGTCTGCGGCCTCAGCAGATCCGCCAACTGACCGGCGTAACGTGACTTGAGTTTGCCGTTGCGCCATTTGTCCTGCTCTTGCTCAAGCCATTTGTTTTCATCGCCATTCACGGTCCAGCCGGAGATCCGCTCCTCTTCCGTGGAAACGTTATAGCCCTCGACCAATTTCAGTCGATTGCGAACCTCATCGATATGATCGGATTGCAGACGCTGTTCGATATATTTGCCAAGTCCTGCCGCCGCCGCACCCGGCCCGGTAAGGGCAATGGTGCCGCGTGCATCGACCCGAATACCGTCCTGATAATACGTGCGAATGGCATCGATCAGCTTCGCTGACGAATAGTGAGTTTTTGAATCGGGAAACTTGCCCTCGGCCGCCGTTTCATTGACCACATTTTGAATGATGGGCAACGCCCGTCCCTCATCCGCAATATCGATGCCGGCAGCGAGCAAGCGGCTCTCCACTTCTAGCAGACAGTCATAATTGCTTCGAATCATCTGCATGTAAGACAGCGTCATGGCACTGCCCGGGTGGGCGATGAAATGCGCGTTCATTTCCCCGGTATTCGCACTGCCATGGGCAGTTCCCAAGCGAAGGGCATCCTGCGGCACAGCGCGCTCCTGCGGTGCGACGAAAACCTCATGAATACCGGGTTTACCGCGCGCAAAAGTGGTTAATGCCTCTTTATGCCGAGCTCCAATTTCGCCGGTTATCTCTGTATAGCGGTGCGGATCCCGGCCGGGCATCAGCGCTTGGTTGTGATCCAGTAAAAGTTTCAGTACCCCGAGTCGCTGATTGCCATCAAAACCACTGATATCCACGCCGCCCAACGTCTCGGCCAGTGGCGGCAAGTAATCCATGTCGCTGTAACGCCCCCCCTCTAGGTACTCGGCCTGCAACCGCACGACATCACTCGCCGCGGCAAAATTGCCGCGCATGGCCACTTCACGCTGATAGACATCCTGTAGGAAATGCCCGGCAAATTCGTGGCGAACGTCACGTAGCTGCAAGTCCGTGCCGACCATGGCCTGATGCGTCTCCAGGCACTGCTGACGGAAAGCCTCAAGCGTCGCGCGATCCTTGCCGTAAGCACGAACCATCAGATCGATACGCGCCTCGTCCGCCCGACCAGCCCATTGTGGCTGGTTCAGGTAATCGAACATCTGATGTTTCAATACCCGCGCGCGGTCTTCAATCATCTGCGACAACTGCAGGGGCCTGGTGACCTTGTCGCCTTCCGATGCCATCGCATCCGCTCTTGCACTGTCGAGAATCACCCGATTCATCTCAAAGGCGAGCAGTGCATCACTGTCGTACCAGAGATTGAACCGATACCCCTGCGGCTCCAGCACCTTGCGCCAGATGTTCATGTAATCGCGCTGATTGTTGCCCACCTCACTGCCACCGACCCAGACGAAGTGCATGATGTTCGGCACGGGCCGGGCGACGCCGTTCAGCATGTCCACCGTGGCTGACAATCTCGCCACATAGCGATTCAACCGGGTTCGAATCCGATGGATGGCCATAGGCACCGGCGTCGACTTGCGATCCATCAAGGCCTCGAGTCGCTCCTGAAACAGTTTCGCCGGCAGCAGTTTTTCGACCGCTGTGAAGGTCTTGCTGGCAAGTTCATGAGACTCGGCCAGCGCCGCATACTCGCCTGAATCGGCAAACTCGCTCAATGCCCCTTGAAGTGTCGAATACTCTGCAGCCGAAGTGAATGAAAGTTCGCCTGCAGTGTTTCCCGTAGCACTCATCCGTATTCTTCCTTGATTCAACAGTTCTAAGTCGGGCAAAACTATTGAATAAACACGGCGCACTCAAACTTGAACAAGCTCAAATAATGTCGAATGAAACATCGACCAACATTCAAATTGGACAACGGTATGATTCAGCAACAACTGCGCCTGTTATTTCTTTTATCGTAAACAACGAAAAGGCCACGTCCCCCGGAAAGGGCGTGGCCTTGTCTTACTGCCGGCATTCAACTTCGCAAGTGTTGACCTGATGTCACGACGAGAGAAGTTATTTACAACTTCCCCCGGCGATCAATAACGGCAAACTCAGACAATCGGCTTTTCACCATACCAACGCGGCGTGTAAACCCAATCCCCACCGGTTGCCCGTGGAAACGTGCACGTGGTCGAAGAACCGATCAATACCATCGTGCGCATGTCCACCTGGTCCACAGTCAACGCGCCCAACGTCGTGGTGCGTAAGGTCTGGCCCGGGCGACCGATGTCACGGCCCAGAACCACCGGGGTTTGCGGCGTGCGGTGCTGTGCGACGATTTCCAGTGCCCGGCCCAGTTGCCACGGACGGGCGCGGGAGATCGGGTTGTAGAACGCCAGCGCCAGATCCGCTTCGGCAGCCAGGTCCAGACGTTTTTCGATGATCGACCACGGTTTGAGATTGTCCGACAGCGACATTACACAGAAGTCATGGCCCAGCGGCGCACCGGCCTGCGCGGCGGTGGCCAGCGAGGCCGAGACACCCGGCAGGATTTCCAGGTCAACGCTGTGCCACGCCGGATCATCGGACTCGTGCAACGCCTCCAGCACCGCCGCCGCCATGGCAAATACGCCCGGGTCGCCGGACGATACAACAATTACCGAACGCCCCTCGGCCGCCAGCCTGAAGGCGTGACGAGCACGCTGCATTTCTTCGCGGTTGTCGGTGCAGTGCTGGATTTGATCATCACGGAAAGGCCCGGCCATGCGCACGTAGGTTTCGTAGCCGAGCACATCGGTGGCGCGGGCCAGTTCGGCTTTTACCGCCGGCACCATCAGTTCGGCAGCGCCGGGACCGAGACCGATCACCGCCAAACGCCCACGTGCACGGCCGATTTGCGCGACGTCCAAAGGCTGTTCGGCAATAGCGATTGCCATGTCGTTGACAATGACGACCTTCGCCTGTGGCACAGCCGCCAATACCGTCGCCTCGATATCGTTCAATACCGAGACAAAGCGCAACGGCACCCCCAATTCCATTGCCGCTTCATGCAGATTCGTCGAGGCCATTTCGGTCTCGGCCGCCAACAGACAGGCCAGCGCCTGCACTGCAAGATTCGCTTGCTGCAACGCCGCGCGGACGACGTTCGGCAAATCCGCCACTTCGGCGCTGACTGCCACCGCGACACTGCGCGGATAAATCAACAACTC
This sequence comes from Pseudomonas sp. Irchel s3f10, assembly GCF_900187515.1. Taxonomy (NCBI): domain Bacteria; kingdom Pseudomonadati; phylum Pseudomonadota; class Gammaproteobacteria; order Pseudomonadales; family Pseudomonadaceae; genus Pseudomonas; species Pseudomonas sp. Irchel s3f10. The sequence goes on along the minus strand of NZ_FYDZ01000013.1, from coordinate 70,108 downwards.
ATTGGCACACGCCACACGCTCGGCACTGCCGACATGAATCGAGCGCTGCGCCTGCGGATCTTCCGGCAATTGCGCCTGATCCAGCCAGGGCGCCGCGCCTTCGATGCGCACGCTGTGCCCGGCCAACAGATCGGAGACAAATCGCTTGCCCAGTTCCAGATCGCCCAGCGCGTAACCACTCGGTGGGTTGAGCAGGCACGTGCCAAAACGCAACTCGCCGCTGGTGGTGATGGCCGCTGCGACTTGCAGCCCGGCAGCGATGTCCCGCGCCATGACATTTACCCCGCCCAGACCACCAAGCAGCGGCACCACCGCGCTGCCGTCTTCGGCGACGGCCAGTACCGGTGGCTCGGCGCCTTTCTCCAGCAGCAGCGGCGCGAGTGTGCGGATGACAATCCCGGCCGCGCACAGGGCAATGATCGGCGTGTCCTGCTGATACAACGCGCGCAGGGTCGCGCCGAATTCCTGATAGGTGCGATCGGCGCCTTCGACGCGCCCGGCGAGGCCGTGAATCTGCGCCGCTGGATAGACCTGCTGAATGCGCCGTGCGGTGGCCAGGCTGCCCTGACCGAGAATGACGATGGCGGGGGTGGATTGAGTCATCAGCCTTGCCACCGTTCGCCCGGCACAATGATCAGCGAGAAGTACGGCGACGACATCGGCTCGACCTGATCCATTGGCACAATCTTCTGATTGGCCATGGTTGCGCGCTCGACGTACAGCGCGCGCTCGGCCAGACCGAGTTCTTCGAGTACCTGACGCACTTTCGGGAAGTTGCGCCCCAGCTTCATGATCACCGCCGCGTCGGCATCGGCCAGACGTCGCTTCAGCTCTTCATGGGGCAATACGCCGGAAAGCACCGACAGGCTCTGATTGCGATACACCAACGGCGCACCCAGCACCGAAGCGCCGCCCAGCATCGAACAAACGCCCGGCACCACTTGTGCTTCGTAACGGCTGGCGAGGCGATCGTGCAGGTACATGTAGGAGCCGTAGAAGAACGGATCGCCTTCGCAGATCACCGCGACGTCGCGCCCGGCATCCAGATGTGCCGCGACGGTTTCGGCAGCCTCATCGTAGAAATCGCTGATCACTTGTTCGTAAGACAATGGCGCCGGCAGCGCTTCGGTGGTCACCGGATAGACCAGCGGCAGCAGATTCTGCGCGTCTTGCAGATGCGCTTCGATGATGCCGAACGCATTGCCCTTTTTGCCTTTGGCGACGAAATACGCCACCACCGGCGATTCGCGCAGCAGGCGCAGGGCCTTGACGGTAATCAGTTCCGGATCACCGGGGCCGACGCCCAGGCCAATCAAACGTCCTTTGGCCTGCATCATTCGATCTCCGTGGCGAGGGCATTGACGGCAGCCGCAGCCATGGCGCTGCCACCGAGGCGGCCCTGCATGATCACGAACGGCACGCCACGGCTGTCGGCGGCCAGGGCGGCTTTCGACTCAGCGGCGCCGACGAAACCCACCGGGAAGCCGAGGATCAGAGCCGGTTTCGGGGCGCCGGCATCAAGCATTTCCAACAGATAGAACAACGCGGTCGGCGCGTTGCCGATCACCACGACACTGCCTTCCAGGTGCGGACGCCACAGTTCCAGCGCGGCGGCGGAACGGGTGTTGCCCAACTCACGGGCCAAATCCGGCACGCTGTCGTCGCGCAGGGTGCAGATCACCTGGTTGTTGGCCGGCAGGCGGGCACGGGTCACGCCTTCGGAGACCATCCGCGCATCGCAGAGGATCGGCGCACCGGCGGCCAGCGCATCGCGCCCGGCCTTGCCCGCGTCTTCGGAAAACTGCAGACCGTCGATGGCCTCGACCATGCCGCAGGCGTGGATGACCCGCACCGCGAGTTTTTCCAGATCGGCCGGGATTCGCGCGAGATTGGCCTCGCTGCGAATGATCGCGAAGGAGTTGCGATAGATCTCCTGACCGTCGCGGATGTAATCAAGCATCAAGGGGGCTCCGAGAGCGGGCGGCGAGCAGGGTCGCGACCGCTTCAATAGTAAGGTTGCGTGCGTGCAGCGTGCCGAAACCCGGCAGCGTGGCATCGCGAAAATAGAGGTCGTAATGACCGCGGCTGACCGCCAGCAAAGTGACTGGCGCGCGGTGAGCGGCAGCGCACGAACGCGGGCAGCCGGACAGGTGCACGCTGACACCCGAGGGCAGCAGCGTCGCCAGATGGCGCGCATCCTGTTTGGTGTCGGCCAGGCCTTTGCCGCAGCCATTGGCACCGGTGCAGGCGATCAGTTGTGCCAACGGCTCGCCGGAATCGGTCAGCAGGTTCGACTGCTCAAGTGCCTCAAGCACCACAGGTGCATCGGCCGCTTCGACATTCGGCAGCAGCAGACTTTGCCATGGCGTGAAGCGCAGGCTGCCGTCACCGTACTGGCGAGCCAGTTGTGCAGCGGCGCGCAACATCGCCGGATCAAGACGCCCGAGCGGCGGCACGGCGCCGACGTACACCCGCCCCGAGGCATGTTGCGGATGAACGCCGATGTGCAGATCCCGCGCAACGGCAGTGCGCTGCCACTGGCTGACCGACTTGATCGGCACGCACGTGCGCAGGGCGTCGAGAAAGGCCAGCATCGGCAACTCATCGAGCAAATGGCGCATCCGCGTTTGTTCAGGGCGGGCCAGTTGCAGGAACAATTCCAGCACCGCGACCACCAGCGCATGGCCGTTTTCTGCCGCCACGGCGCCGACTGCACGATCCGTCGGGCACCCGGCCAGGCCGAATGCCCACAATCGTTCACCGTCGCGCTCAAACGCCGACAACCACAGGTCATGCGGATGTTCGAGCATCGCCAGCGCTTCACCGCCATCGAGTTGCACGGCGAACTTGGCGCTCAACTCATGAAAGCGTGGATGGCTTTGCAAGGTGTCGAGGATCTGCTCGGCCAGTGCACGGGTATCGACGCGCATCTGCCGGTCGATGCCGGCTGCCGGGCTGAGCATCAAGTTGCGCACGTCGTCACCGGCGGCGGTGCGTGGGCCGAGCCCGGCAGCAAGCAAACGCTCGATCAGCGCTGTGGATTGCTCACCGATCCCGCGAATCTGCAGATTGGCCCGGTTGGTCGCCTCGATCGCCGCGCCGAACTGTTCGGCAGCCTCGGCCACCGCGTCAGCCTGATCGGCACTGATTGACCCGCCATTGAGCTTGATCCGGCAGATACCGCCGTCCAGTGCCTGGACGATACGCAGCAACCCCGGACAGGCCGAGGGGCGTAAGGCGGTGGACATCGGGCGTTCGTTCAAGGGGCGGACCGGCTGCGTGGGAAAGGCGCTTCGCGGGCGAAGGCGCGGTATTATGCCTGCTTTGTCCGCTGGCATGAAAAGACTGCCCGTCGGAACGGCGTGTTTAGAGGAATATAGATGTCACCCTGGCTGACGGTAGTGGGAATCGGTGAAGACGGCTTCAAGGGCCTGGGCAAAAACGCCCGGCGTGCCCTGCTGGGCGCCTCGCGGATCGTCGGTGGCCAGCGCCAACTGGATCTGCTGCCGGTGTGTATTCGCGGTGAGCGGCAATTGTGGCCCAGCCCGTTTTCCCTTGCACCGGCGCTTGAGCAGCGCGGCGAAGCGGTCTGCGTGCTGGCCAGTGGTGACCCGATGTTCTACGGCGTCGGTGCGAGCCTCGCCCGCCAGGTGCCGAGCGACGAAATGTTGATTCTGCCCGCACCTTCGTCGTGCTCGCTGGCTGCGGCCCGCCTCGGCTGGCCGTTGCAGGAGGTGGTGACGCTGTCGCTGGTGGCCCGGCCACTGGCGGCACTCAATGCGCAACTGTTCAGCGGTGTGCGGCTGTTGTTGCTGAGCAATGACGGTCAGAGTCCGGCGGCTGTTGCGCAATTGCTCCGTGAGCGCGGATTTGGTTCGAGTCGCCTGAGCGTTCTCGAGCATCTTGGCGGCGACGCCGAGCGACGCATCGACAGCACCGCCAACGCTTGGGACGACGCGCCGATAGCCGACCTCAATGTCATCGCCATCGAGTGCCAGGCCGATAGCGACGCCCCGCGCCTGTCGCGCCTGGCCGGTCTGCCCGACTCGGCATTCCAGCACGACGGCCAGTTGACCAAGCGCGACGTACGCGCCATCACCCTCGCCCGCCTCGCCCCGACCCCCGGCGAACTGCTCTGGGATGTCGGCGCCGGCAGCGGTTCGATCGGTATCGAGTGGATGCGCGCGCACCCGAGCTGCCGCGCCTTGGCCATTGAAGCCGATGACGGCCGTCAGCAATTGATCGAACACAACCGCGATGCCTTGGGTGTGCCCGGCTTGCAATTGATTCGCGGCAAGGCGCCGCAGGCATTGGCCGGGCTGGAGCGCCCGGATGCAATTTTCATTGGCGGCGGCGTCACCCGTGAGGGCGTCTTCGAAACCTGTTGGGAACAGCTGAAGCCCGGTGGCCGTCTGGTCGCCAACGCAGTGACCCTGCAAAGCGAAATGGCCCTGATGAACTGGCGCGAGCGCTTCGGCGGCGAACTGACGCGTATCCATGTCGCCCAAGCGCAACCACTCGGCGAATTCGACACTTGGCGTCAGGCGTTGCCGATCACTCTGCTCGATCTGGTCAAACCCCTCGATGCGTGACGAAACCGCCGAACAACCCGCGCCGCTGCGCAGCGGCCTGACTACCGGCAGCTGCGCCACCGCCACCAGCCTCGCCGCTGCACGCCTGTTGCTCGGCGGGGTTTCGGCCGATGCGGTGCAGATCGTTTTGCCCAAAGGCAAGCAGGTGCAGATGCGCCTGGAGTTCTGTCGTTTGACCGACGACGGTGCCGAGGCCGGGACGATCAAGGATGCCGGTGACGATCCCGACGTGACCCACGGCGCTCTGCTCTATTCGCGGGTACGGCTAATGGCCGAACCGGGGATTCGCTTCAATGCTGGCGCCGGCGTAGGCACCGTGACCCGGCCGGGACTGGTGCTCGGCGTTGGTGAACCGGCGATCAACCCGGTGCCACGCAAAATGATCAGCGATCACCTGACATTGCTCGCGGCGGAAACCGGTTATGCAGGCGGCTTCGACGTCACCGTCAACGTCGAGGGCGGTGAAGCGCTGGCGCTGAAAACCATGAATCCGCGACTGGGCATTCTTGGCGGGTTGTCGATCCTCGGCACCAGCGGCATTGTCCGGCCGTTTTCCTGTGCGGCTTACATTGCCTCGATCCATCAAGGCATCGACGTGGCGAAAACCAACGGTTATCTGCACATCGCCGCCTGCACCGGCAACGCCAGTGAAGACACCATGCGCCGGGTCTACGACCTGCCGGAAATCGCCCTGATCGAGATGGGCGACTTCGTCGGTGCAGTGCTCAAGCATCTGCGCAAAGTACCTGTGGATAAACTCAGCCTGTGTGGTGGTTTCGGCAAGATCAGCAAACTGGCGGCCGGACACATGGATCTGCACTCGCGGCATTCGAGCATCGACTTGCCGCAACTGGCTGCGTGGGCGGCGGCGATTGGCGCCGATGAGGCGCTGCAGCAAGGCATTCGCGAGGCCAATACCAGTCAGCAAGCCTTGGCCATGGCCAGTGCGGCGGGGGTCGCCCTCGGTGATGAAGTCTGCCGCCATGCGTTGAATTTCGCCCGCAGCGTGGTGCCGGCGCAGGTCCAGGTCGAGGTGTTTGCGATTGATCGTCAGGGCGGGATTGTCGGGCAGGCCGGAGGTTTTGCATGAAGCGGATTTTGTTGCTCGGCGGCGTGACCGAAGCGCTGGCGATTGCCCGCACGCTGGGGCCGGAACATATTTACAGCCTGGCTGGCGTCGGCCGAGTGCCGACAGATCTGACCTGTCAGGTGCGTGTTGGTGGTTACGGTGGCGCTGAAGGTCTGGCGCAATTCATTCGCGACGAAGGCATCGACCTGTTGCTCGATGCCACGCATCCCTATGCCGCACAGATCAGCCAGAATGCCGCCACCGCCGCGCGGCTGACCGACATCCCCTGCTGGGCATTGCGCCGTCCGGCGTGGCAGCCGCAGCCCGGTGATGATTGGCGCGAAGTCAGCGACTGGGCCGAGTTGATCACCGCCCTCAAACCATTCCGTCGCCCCTTGTTCACCCTTGGCCGCGAACCGCTGCAGCACCTCGATGAGATCCCCGCGGGGCAGTTCTGGACCTTGCGCGCCCTCGACGTCTACCCCGGCAACGAACGCTGCGAAGTGATCGGCGCCCGTGGGCCGTTTCTGCTGGAGGATGAGCGCGCACTGTTCGAGCGGCGGCAGATCGATGTGTTGATCAGCAAGAACAGCGGCAGCACCGCGACCGAGCCGAAGCTGGAAGTGGCGCGCGAGCGTGGGGTGCCGGTGCTGGTGTTGAAGCGACCCGGGTTACCGGGGGTTGATCGGGAGTTTGCCTCGGTCGACGAAATCCTCATGGCCCTCGCGACCGTTAACCTTATCTAAAAACAAGCGCAGTTCTCACGGACGCCTTCGCGGGCAAGTCGAATAGTCGCACCGCCGCTTCCACAAGGTTCGCGACGTACACAGACTACGTGTTCGCCACCGACCACTGTGGGAGCGAGCCTGCTCGCGAAGACGTCGGCAAAGTCTGCAGATCATTGCCTGACCCACCGCTTTCGCGAGCAGGCTCGCTCCCACAATGTCAGGGGCTCGGCCGGATATCTGACTTGAATCCTACAAACGCGCCGGACACTGCCCACAACAACTTAACGAATCACTGACTATCGGCAGTCAGCGTCCACCTCTACGCTCAACGTCTTTGATTCCAAGGGCGCACACATCCAATGTCAGAAGAATTCTCCCGTTTTGACGCCGCCGAGTACCTCAAAACTCCCGAGGACATGGCGGCGTATCTGGATGCCTGTTTTGACGACGATGAAGGCGACGGCGTCCTTATCCGTGCAGCGCTCAATGACATCGCCCGGGCTCAAGGCATGACACAAGTGGCGCGGGATGCAGGTTTGGGCCGCGAAAGTCTTTATAAAGCGCTGAGTAGCACTGGCAATCCCGAATTCGCAACTATCATGAAAGTCATGAAGGCTCTGGGTTTGCGATTGCATGCCGTAACACTGTGAACGCGCTGCGACACCAAACCGCACGACGCTTTTTTACTTATCGGCCCTGATCAGGCTAAATAGCCGCGCCTGATCGCCCACCCAATGGATCTGTCCCATGAACCGACACCGGCTAGCAATTGCCTGGATCGCCTGCTTTGCAGTGCTGTTCAACATGCTCGCCATGCCGATGACCGGGGCGATGGCGCAGGCGGCCAATTCACCGGCCGAGCAATGGCTCTGGAGCAGTTTCTGCACCGGCAGCGGAACCAAAATGGTGGCGATCAACATCGGCACCACCGATCAGAAAGCCCCGGCCAACGACACGCATTCGAACATGCAGCATTGCTGGTGCTGCTCAGGCTCGGCGCCATTGGTGGCGCTGCCGGGGCATGCGCCGCAGCTGTATTTCGCCCGCTACGAAAGCAACCGCAGCGTGGCGCCCGCCTCTCTGCAAACACCCACGCCGCGCCAGCAATGGCCGAGTCTCAATCCCCGCGCCTCCCCTCTGGTTTGATTTGTTCGCGCAATTGACCTGCGTTTCAAATCGTTCTGGAGAACTGCCATGTTGAACAAACTCATCATCGTCGCTGCGCTGCTGCTGCCGGCGTGCTTTGCTCATGCTCACGAATACAAGGCCGGCGAGCTGGAAATCGCCCACCCATGGTCGCAGGAGCTGCCGCCCAACGCGCCGACCGTCGCCGCGTATTTCATCATTCACAATGCAGGCAAAACTGCCGACCGTTTGCTCAGCGTCGACTCGCCCATCGCCCCCGAAGCGCAACTGCACGAGCACGTGATGCAAGGCGATCTGATGAAGATGCAGCAAGTGCCGAGCGTGGCCATTCCGGCCGGCGGCAATGTGACCTTTGCGCCAATGGCCTATCACGTGATGCTGCTCAACCCGAGAGACCGCAGCCTGCTCAGCGACGGCAAGCGCTTCCCGCTGACGCTGCATTTCGAGAAGGCCGGTGACGTCACTGTCGAAGTCTCGGTGCAGAAGAAACCACCGGAAACCACGCAGGCCCACGCGCACGCTCAGTAAGCCTTTCGGCAGACTCCGCCCATGCGCCCGCTGAGCGCCAGGCCTTTGCGGCAACGCCGTCAGACTCAAACTCTGACTCGCGGCAGCTGGATCGCCCTGTTCGCCATGTTGATGATCTTCATCGGCCCACTGATTTCTCAGTCGATGCCGATGGATCAACACGCCTCGACTTCCATGCCAATGAGCATGGACATGTCGATGGCCATGCCGGGCATGGATCACAGCGGCCACGACACCAAGCCCTCAGCCGAACACTGCCCGCCACAATCCTCGCACCACGTGCTGTGGGAAAAGTGCGGCTATTGCAGCCTGCTGTTCAATTGCCCGGCACTGACCGGCGTCGGCGATTTCGTCGCGTTCAACATCCCACCGCTCAACACCTTCACCCCACCCGCCCCACGCCTGGGCCACGCCCGGCAGACCTTTTTCCCCGGCGCGCGCAGCCGCGCCCCGCCCGTCGCAGCGTAAACACCGCACCTCTGATTGCACACGGTTGAGAAGACAGCTTCAGGCTGCCGGCCGTGTCGTTTACGACTGTTTGATGGAAATTGTCATGTCCAGGTTTTCTGTTGTTCCACGCTCGGGCGTTGCCCCGGCGTCCTTCGCTTTGAACGAATCGCGGATTCGTTTCAGGCACGCTACCGCCGTCCTTTGCGGCGTTCTGCTGTCCCCGCTGGTGCTGGCCGATGATCACGCTGGCCACAACGAAGAACTCAGTCCAACGGTGATCACCGCAATTGCGCCGAGCTCGCCACTGACCATCGTCACCAATCCAAAAGATCCGCGCCAACCGGTGCCGGCCAGTGACGGCGGCGATTATCTGAAGACCATTCCGGGCTTCGCCCTGGTGCGCAATGGCGGCACCAACGGTGATCCGGTGCTGCGCGGCATGTTCGGCTCACGCCTGAACATCCTCACCAACGGCAGCATGATGCTCGGTGCCTGCCCCGGCCGGATGGACGCGCCGACTTCGTACATCTCGCCGGAAACCTACGACAAACTCACCGTGATCAAAGGTCCGCAAACCGTGCTTTACGGTCCGGGTGCATCGGCAGGTACGGTGCTGTTTGATCGTGAGCCGGAAAGCTTCGGCGAACTCGGCACCCGCGTGAACGCGAGCATTCTCGCCGGCTCCCACGGACGCTTCGACAAAGTCGTCGATGCCGCTGCCGGCGGGCCGTTAGGCTACGTGCGAGTAATCGGCAACACCGCGCATTCCGACGATTACCGCGACGGCAACAACGACATCGTCGCCTCACGCTACGACAAGTGGAACGGTGACATCGCGGTGGGCTGGACCCCGGACGCCGACACCCTGATCGAACTCACCGCCGGCAAGGGCGATGGTGAAGCACGCTACGCCGGACGCGGCATGGACGGCTCGCAGTTCCTGCGCGAAAGCCTCGGCCTGCGTTTCGAAAAATCCAACATCACCGACGTGCTGGAGAAACTCGAAGCGCAGGTCTACTACAACTACGCCGACCACGTGATGGACAACTACACCCTGCGCACGCCGTCCGGCACCGGGATGATGGCCGGGCCGATGGCGTCCAATGTCGACCGCCGCACCCTCGGAGCACGGATCAAAGCCACTTGGCGTTGGGCTGATATTCAGTTGATCACCGGCCTCGACGCGCAGACCAACGAACACCGCCAACGCAGCGGCATGGGCATCGACACCTACAAGGATCAGCCCTACAGCAAGGACGCCGACTTCCATAACTACGGCGTGTTCAGCGAACTGACCTGGTACGCCGCCGACCGTGATCGGCTGATCACTGGTGCCCGCGTCGACCGCGCTTCGGCCAAGGATTACCGGCAGACCACCGGTTCGGGAATGATGTCCCGTCCCAACCCGACCGCCGACGACACCCGCGCCGACACCCTGCCGAGCGGTTTCATCCGCTACGAGCATGACCTCGCTGACAGCCCGACCACGCTCTATGCGGGCCTCGGTCACGCGCAGCGCTTCCCGGATTATTGGGAGCTGTTTTCGCCCAAATCCGGCCCGGCAGGATCGGTCAACGCGTTCGATTCGATCAAACCGGAAAAGACCACTCAGTTCGACTTTGGCGTGAACTACAAGAGCGCCGAACTTGAAGCCTGGGCTTCGGGTTATATCGGCGTGGTGCGCGATTACATCCTCTTTGATTACACCCCGGGAATGATGGGCATGAGCACCTCGCGCGCCGAGAACATTGACGCGCGAATCATGGGCGGTGAACTCGGTGCCGCATACAAGCTCACCGACCACTGGAAAGCCGATGCGACCTTGGCCTACGCCTGGGGCAAGAACAGCAGCGACGGCAAGGCATTGCCGCAAATGCCGCCGCTGGATGCCCGCTTCGGTCTGACCTATAGCGAAGACAACTGGAGCGCTGGCGCACTGTGGAGGGTGGTTGCCGCGCAGAACCGTATCGACCAGAACAAGGGCAACGTGGTCGGCAAGGATTACGACAAGAGTTCGGGCTTCGGCGTGCTCTCACTCAACGGTGCCTACCGGATCAACAAGAACTGGAAGGTCAGCAGCGGCGTCGACAACCTGTTCGGCAAGGCTTACGCCGAACACCTGAACCTGGCGGGCAACGCCGGATTCGGCTACCCGGCCAACGACCCACAAGCGATCAATGAACCGGGGCGCACGCTCTGGACCAAGGTCGACATGAGTTTCTAACAAGAAAAGTCAAAAGATCGCAGGCTGCGCCAGCTCCTACATGGGAGCGCGTACACCCCGTAGGAGCTGCCGAAGGCTGCGATCTTTTGATCTAAAAAAATTCGCCAAGCGGAGCACACGTGATGAAACAGCCCAAACCGAATTTCTACAACCTGGCCTGGCGTTGGCATTTTTACGCCGGCCTGTTCGTCGCACCGTTCATGGTGATGCTGGCCCTGACCGGCATCATTTATCTGTTCAAACCGCAGCTCGATTCGCTGATGTACAGCAGCCTGCTCAACGTTCCCGCCGGGCATCACACGGTCCCGGCCGATGACTTGCTGCAACGGGTGAAAAGCGCTTATCCACAAGGCCAGGTCACCCAATACCTGCCGCCGGTCAACGCCGAACGCAGCGCACAGTTTGTGGTGAAAAACGCCGGCCAGGAACTCAACGTATTCGTCGATCCGTATCACGGCGACATCCTCGGCGAGCAGGATGCCAAGCAGAACCTGCAAGCCATCGCCCGAGCCATCCACGGCGAATTGATGATCGGCACCGTCGGTGATCGTCTTATCGAAATGGCTGCCGGTTGGGGCGTGGTGCTGGTGGTGTCCGGCCTGTTCCTGTGGTGGCCGCGCGGTCAGGCCGCGGGCATTTTGTGGCCGCGGCTGAACAGTCGCGGTCGCGTGTTGTGGCGCGATCTGCACGCAGTCACCGGGTTCTGGGGCGCAACCCTGCTGCTGGTGATGCTGCTCAGCGGTATGACCTGGACCGGTTTCTGGGGCAAGCAATACGCGCAGGTGTGGAACGTGTTCCCGGCGGCGATGTGGGACAACGTGCCGACCTCCGACGTCGAAGCCCGCAGCCTGAACACCGCCACGCGCCAGACCGTGCCATGGGCGATGGAAAACACGCCGATGCCGATGTCCGGCGACCACGCCGAACACATGGCCCACGGCGCCAGCAACGCCGGCCCTGCAGCACCCGCCATCCGCCTGCAAGACGTGCAGAACATCGCCACCCAGCGCAAGGTCGAGCCGGGCTACAGCATCACCCTGCCGACCACCGCCACCGGCGTGTTCACCATCGCCGTGTTCGCCGATGACCCGCGCAACGATGCGACTTTGCATGTCGATCAGTACACCGGCAAGGTCCTCGCCGATGTGCGTTTCGAACAATACGGCAGCGTCGCCCGCGCCACCGAAATCGGCGTGATGCTCCACGAAGGCAAGATGTTCGGCACCTTCAACCAGATCGTCGTGCTGCTGATCTGCCTGATGATTCTGCTCAGCGCCGTCAGCGGCGTGGTGATCTGGTGGAAGCGCCGGCCACAAGGCAAATTGGGTGTGCCGCCGCTGCGTCATGATTTGCCGAAGTGGAAAACCGGCGTGGTGATCATGCTCGTGCTGGCCGTGGTGTTTCCGCTGGTGGGGGCTTCGCTGGTGGTGGTGTGGCTGCTGGATCGCCTGCTGCTGTCGCGCCTGAGCAGGCAAACCGAGTCCGCCTCGACTTCATCCTGATCCACCCCATGTAGGAGCTGCCGCAGGCTGCGATCTTTTGATCTTGAAAAACAACATCAAAAGATCGCAGCCTGCGGCAGCTCCTACACGGATTGTTCGCGCCCCATTCTGGCGCGACCGCCTGCACCAACGCCTCATGTGCGTCCCTTCATGGTGCAGAGCTCAGCAGCGCAACCGCTCTAACACGACATTTTCCTGCCCAAACCCGACCGGGCACAGCCCTTGCAAAACACCCTTCAGTCGTCCGCATCTGCCAACCAAAAAAACTTCAAACGTTCATGGAGATCGCACAATGAAGCGTCGCAGTTTGATCAAGGCTTTCACACTCACGGCATCCATTGCCGCGATGGGCATGACCTGGACAGTCCAGGCCGCCGAGACCATCAAGGTCGGGATTCTGCATTCGTTGTCCGGCACCATGGCGATCTCCGAAACGTCGCTCAAAGACATGGCGCTGATGACCATCGACGAGATCAACGCCAAGGGCGGCGTCAACGGCAAGATGCTTGAGCCGGTAGTGGTGGATCCGGCATCGAACTGGCCACTGTTCGCTGAGAAAGGCCGGCAGTTGCTGACTCAGGACAAAGTCGCCGTGGTGTTCGGCTGCTGGACGTCGGTGTCGCGTAAATCGGTGTTGCCGGTGTTTGAAGAGCTTAACGGTCTGCTGTTCTACCCGGTGCAATACGAAGGCGAAGAGATGTCGCCGAACGTCTTCTACACCGGCGCCGCGCCAAACCAGCAGGCGATCCCGGCGGTTGAATATCTGATGAGCGAAGAAGGCGGCAGCGCCAAACGCTACTTCCTGCTCGGCACCGACTACGTGTACCCGCGCACCACCAACAAGATCCTGCGCTCGTTCCTGCATTCCAAAGGCGTGGCCGACAAGGACATCGAAGAGGTCTACACGCCGTTCGGTCACAGTGACTATCAGACCATTGTTGCCAACATCAAAAAATTCTCCGCCGGTGGCAAGACTGCCGTGATCTCCACCGTCAACGGCGACTCCAACGTGCCGTTCTATAAAGAGCTGGCCAACCAGGGTCTGAAGGCGACCGACGTACCGGTTGTGGCGTTCTCGGTCGGCGAAGAAGAACTGCGCGGCATCGATACCAAACCGCTGGTGGGCAACCTTGCGGCATGGAACTACTTCGAGTCGGTTGAAAACCCGCAGAACAAGAAGTTCGTCGCTGACTGGAAAGCCTACGCGAAGAAACACAACCTGCCGGGCGCGGATAAAGCCGTGACCAACGACCCGATGGAAGCCACTTATGTCGGCATCCACATGTGGGCGCAGGCGGTTGAGAAAGCCAAGTCCACCGACGTCGACAAAGTGCGTGAAGCGCTGGCCGGGCAGACCTTTGCCGCGCCGTCGGGTTACACGCTGACCATGGACAAGACCAATCACCACCTGCACAAACCGGTGATGATCGGCGAGATTCAGGCCGATGGTCAGTTCAACGTTGTATGGCAGACCGAAGGGCCGATCCGTGCGCAGCCGTGGAGCCCGTTCATTCAGGGCAACGACAAGAAGCCGGATTATGCGGTGAAGAGCAACTGAGTCATCCCGCTCAACCTGATCGTTCCCACGCTCTGCGTGGGAATGCCTCAACGGACGCTCTGCGTCCGCTTCGGGGACGCGGAGCGTCCCGGGCTGCATTCCCACGCGGAGCGTGGGAACGATCACTACGCAAGGCCACGCATATGCGCACTGCCCTCTACCGCTTGCTTCTAGCCCTCACGCTGTTGCTGCCAATGCTGGCCCATGCCGGCGATGCCGAAGACTTCGTCGCGGCCAATCCTGTGCAGCAAGCCAAACTGCTGGAAACCTGGGCCGCGCAGCCCGATCCGGCCCGTATCGAACTGATCAACGCCCTGCAACAAGGCGAACTGACCATCGATGGCCAACCGAAAACCCTGCGCCTGAACAACCGCCTGCGGGGTCTGATCGACACCGCCATGGCCAGCCACCAATTGCTCGCCGCCGACGCCAAAATCCGTCTAAGTGCCGCGCAGCAGTTGCAGAAAAGCGCGAAACCCGCGCAGCTGAAATTCCTCGACCAGCAACTGGCTGGCGAAAAAGATGAAGGCGTCCACGCCGCCCTGAGCCTGGCGCTGGCCAACCTGCAACTGGTCGATACCGATCCGGCCGTGCGTCTTGCCGCAGTACGCCTGCTCGGCGAAACCGGCGATCCACTGGCCCGTACGCGCCTCGAAGGTTTGCTCGAACCCGGCGTCGAAGCCGATGCCAATGTGCGCACCGCCGCCGAAACCAGCCTCGCCCAAGTCAAACGCAAACTGCTGATCGGCGAAGTGCTCGGTCAGGCGTTCAGCGGCATGTCGCTTGGTTCGATTCTGTTGTTGGCGGCACTCGGTCTGGCGATCACCTTCGGCCTGCTCGGTGTGATCAACATGGCCCACGGCGAGATGCTGATGCTCGGCGCCTACTCGACCTACGTGGTGCAGTTGATGTTCCAGCGCTACGCACCACAGGCGATTGAGTTCTACCCGTTGATCGCGCTGCCGGTGGCGTTCTTTGTCACGGCGGCGATCGGCATGGCGCTGGAACGCACGGTGATTCGCCATCTCTACGGCCGCCCCCTGGAAACCCTGCTCGCCACCTGGGGCATCAGCCTGATGCTGATTCAACTGGTGCGCCTGTTGTTCGGCGCGCAAAACGTTGAAGTGGCCAACCCGGCGTGGCTGTCAGGCGGCATTCAAGTGCTGCCGAATCTGGTGCTGCCATACAACCGCATCGTGATCATCGCCTTCGCTTTGTTCGTCGTCGTGCTGACGTGGCTGCTGCTGAACAAAACCCGCCTCGGTCTCAACGTCCGCGCCGTCACCCAGAACCGCAACATGGCCGCCTGCTGCGGCGTGCCGACCGGGCGCGTCGACATGCTCGCCTTCGGCCTCGGCTCGGGCATCGCCGGCCTCGGTGGTGTGGCGCTGAGCCAGATCGGCAACGTCGGCCCGGATCTCGGCCAGAGCTACATCATCGACTCGTTCCTCGTCGTGGTGCTTGGCGGCGTCGGTCAGTTGGCCGGTAGCGTGCTCGCCGCGTTCGGCCTGGGCATCGCCAACAAGATTCTCGAACCGCAGATCGGTGCGGTGCTCGGCAAGATCCTGATCCTCGCGCTGATCATTCTGTTTATCCAGAAACGTCCGCAAGGCCTCTTCGCACTGAAAGGACGGGTGATCGACTGATGAACCAGCCTCTGTTAGTCACGGCCACACAAAAGGCCGGTCCGAAAGTCACGATCGCGGTCGGCGCGGTGATTCTTGCGCTGCTGATCGCCCTGCCGCTGCTGTCGTTGTTGCCAGCGGAAAATGCCCTGTCGGTGTCGGCGTACACGCTGACGCTGGTCGGCAAAATCCTCTGCTACGCCATCGTCGCCCTGGCGCTGGATCTGGTCTGGGGTTACGCCGGTTTGCTGTCGCTGGGCCACGGTCTGTTCTTCGCCCTCGGCGGTTATGCGATGGGCATGTACCTGATGCGTCAGGCCGCTGGCGATGGCTTGCCGGCGTTCATGACCTTCCTGTCGTGGAGCGAATTACCGTGGTACTGGACCGGCACCAGCAGCTTCGCCTGGGCGATGTGTCTGGTGGTGCTGGCGCCGGGTTTGCTGGCGCTGGTGTTCGGTTTCTTCGCTTTCCGCTCGCGGATCAAAGGCGTGTATTTCTCGATCATGACCCAGGCCCTGACCTTCGCCGGCATGCTCCTGTTTTTCCGCAACGAGACCGGCTTCGGCGGCAACAACGGCTTCACCAATTTCCGCACAATTCTCGGTTTCGGCATCACCGAACCGGGGACGCGCGCGGTGTTGTTTCTGGCCACGGTGTTGCTGCTGGTGGCGAGTCTGTTTATCGGCTGGTGCCTGGCGCAGAGCAAGTTCGGCCGCGTGCTGACAGCGTTGCGTGATGCGGAAAACCGCTTGATGTTCTGCGGCTACGACCCGCGCGGTTTCAAGTTGTTCGTGTGGGTGTTGAGTGCGGTGTTGTGTGGCCTGGCCGGGGCGTTGTATGTGCCGCAAGTCGGCATCATCAACCCGAGCGAAATGTCGCCGACCAACTCGATTGAAGCGGCGGTGTGGGTTGCCCTCGGCGGTCGCGGCACGCTGATCGGCCCGCTGCTCGGCGCCGGTGTGGTCAACGGCATGAAGAGCTGGTTCACCGTGGCCTTCCCCGAATACTGGCTGTTCTTCCTCGGCGCGCTGTTCATCGTCGTGACGCTGTACCTGCCCAAAGGCGTGATCGGCCTGCTGAAGAAACGAGGTGAACAATGAGAGTCACGGCGAGCGCTGAATTCATGTTGGAACCGGCCTTCTTTCCCGTCGAACCGAACAAGGACGCCGGCACCAGCCGCGACTCGATCGGCCTCGGCCAGCGGGTCGGTCCGGGCCTCGACACCCGTCATGGCACGATCCTCACCCTGGAAGACATCAGCGTCAGCTTCGATGGCTTTCGCGCACTGAACAATCTCAATCTGTACATCGGCGTCGGCGAATTGCGCTGCATCATCGGCCCCAACGGCGCGGGAAAAACCACGCTGATGGACGTGATCACCGGCAAGACCCGCCCGAGTCACGGCAAGGCCTGGTTCGGCGAAACGCTGGACCTGACGCAAATGAGCGAAGTGCAAATCGCCCAGGCCGGTATAGGCCGCAAGTTTCAGAAGCCAACGGTGTTCGAAGCGCTGAGCGTGTTTGAAAACCTTGAACTGGCACAGAAAACCGACAAGTCGGTGTGGGCCAGTTTGCGGGCGCGTTTGAGTGGCGAACAGAAGGACCGGATCAGTGAAGTGCTGGAGACGATTCGCCTGACTACCTCGGTCAATCGTCAGGCGGGGTTGTTGTCCCACGGGCAGAAGCAGTTTCTCGAGATCGGCATGTTGTTGATGCAGGACCCGCAATTGCTCCTGCTCGACGAGCCGGTGGCGGGGATGACCGATGCCGAAACCGAGTTCACTGCTGAACTGTTCAAGTCGCTGGCCGGCAAGCATTCATTGATGGTGGTGGAACATGACATGGGCTTTGTCGGCTCGATTGCCGACCATGTCACCGTATTGCATCAGGGCAGTGTTTTGGCAGAAGGCTCGCTTGAGCAGGTGCAGGAAAACGAGCGCGTGATCGAGGTTTACCTCGGCCGCTAAGGACTCAGATCGTTCCCACGCTCCGCGTGGGAATGCCGCCATGGACGCTCTGCGTCCGCCGTTATGTGACGCGGAGCGTCACGGGATGCGTTCCCACGCAGAGCGTGGGAACGATCACCGGGGAGAATTTGAACATGCTGCAAGTCGACAAGCTGCACCAGTATTACGGCGGTAGCCACATCCTGCGCGGCTTAAGCTTCGACGTTAAGGTTGGTGAAGTCACCTGCCTGCTCGGCCGTAACGGCGTCGGTAAAACCACCCTGCTCAAATGCCTGATGGGCCTGCTGCCGGCCAAAGAAGGCGTGGTGAATTGGGAAGGCAAACCGATCACCACGTTCAAGCCACACCAACGTGTACATGCCGGGATCGCTTACGTGCCACAGGGCCGCGAGATCTTCGGACGCCTGACGGTGGAAGAGAATCTGTTGATGGGTCTGTCGCGGTTTCCCGGCAGTGAAGCCAAAGAAGTCCCAAGTTTCATCTACGAATTGTTCCCGGTGCTGCTACAAATGAAGCAGCGTCGCGGCGGTGACCTCTCCGGCGGTCAGCAACAGCAGTTGGCGATCGGCCGCGCACTGGCCAGCCGTCCGCGCTTGCTGATCCTCGACGAACCCACCGAAGGCATTCAACCTTCGGTGATCAAGGAGATCGGCGCAGTGATCAAGAAGCTCGCGGCGCGCGGTGATATGGCGATTCTGCTGGTCGAGCAGTTCTACGATTTCGCCGCGGAACTGGCCGATCAGTATCTGGTGATGTCCCGGGGCGAAATCGTCCAGCAGGGTCGCGGTGAAAATATGGAGGCCGAGGGTGTACGCGGGCTGGTAACGATCTAGTACAACGAATTAATCTGTAGCTTCCTAACGATAATTACACACCATGAATTCGACTGTTGCACCTGCCCTGTTTACCCCGAGCTGGCACGCCGAGCTGGAACTCGCCTACGCCCGTTTCGGCGACTGCACGCGCCCGGTCATGCGCCGACACCTCGGCCCGCTGCGGGTGCAAAAACACCTGTACGCCGAAGGCCCCGAGGTCTGCCAGCACATCATCGTCCACCCGCCGGGCGGGATTGCCGGCGGTGATCGGCTGGACATCAGCGCGCGCGTCGAAGCCGACGCCTGGGCGCAGATCACCAGCCCCGGCGCGGCGAAGTGGTATCGCGCCGGTGGGCCGGCTTATCAGCAGCTCGACTTGAAAGTGGCTGCCGGGGCGACGCTGGAATGGCTGCCGCAGGAGACCATCGTCTACAGCGCCGCGCAGGCCGAGCTGACCACTTCGATTGATCTTGAGGGTGATGCGCGGCTGTTCTACTGGGATGTGGTGGCGCTGGGTCGCCCGGCCAGTGGCGAGCGTTTTGACCGTGGGCATTTTCAGGCGCATCTGGATATTCGCCGCGATGGTCGATTGCTCTGGCATGAGCGCCAGCGCATTGTCGGGGATGACGGTTTACTTGATTCGCCGATCGGACTGGATGGCAATCCGGTGTTTGCGACGTTGTTGGTAACCGGTGAGATTGATGCTGAGTTGCTGGAGCGTTGTCGTTCGCTGGGTCATGACGTGCGCGGAGATTTGAGCCAGCTGCCAGGGCTGCTGGTGGCCCGTTGTCTGGCCAGTGAAGCGTTGCTCGCCCGTGCCTGGCTCATCGATTTATGGCGCTTGCTGCGACCGGTGCTTCTGGATCGCGAGGCGGTGTCACCGAGAATATGGAACACCTGAAAAGCGCCCCTCACCCCCCGCCCTCTCCCGGAGGGAGAGGGAGCCCGACCGAGTCGTTTGAAATGAATTTAACTGCCTGAACGAATACCGCTGACTGAACCGGCCATTGAAAACAACCGAGATCAGTCCCCTCTCCCTCGGGAGAGGGCTAGGGTGAGGGGCCGCTCCAACTGGCACCCCGCGCCTGCAAGAACCTCACAAATCTGCCCTGACGGAACCCCACAATGGACCTGACCCCACGCGAAAAAGACAAGCTGCTGATCTTCACCGCCGGCCTCGTCGCCGAGCGGCGTTTGGCGCGCGGTGTGAAACTCAATTACCCGGAAGCCATGGCTTACATCTCCGCCGCGCTGCTCGAAGGCGCGCGTGACGGTCAGACCGTGGCCGAGCTGATGCACTTCGGCACCACCCTGCTCAGCCGCGAACAAGTCATGGAAGGCATCCCGGAGATGATCCCGGAAATCCAGGTCGAAGCGACGTTCCCCGACGGCACCAAACTGGTCACCGTCCACCAACCGATCGTCTGAGGCCGCGCCATGACTTACTCCGTTCGCGATGCCGTCCACGCCGATCTGCCGGCGATCCGCGACATCTACAACGACGCCGTACTCAACACCACGGCGATCTGGAATGAACAAGCCGTCGACCTCGGCAACCGTCAGGCGTGGTTCAGCGCCCGTCAGGCCCAGGCTTATCCGATTCTGGTGATCGTCGACGGTGACAACAGCGTGCTCGGCTACGCTTCGTTCGGTGACTGGCGGCCGTTCGACGGCTTCCGCCACACCGTCGAGCACTCGGTCTACGTGCGCAGCGATCAACGCGGCAACGGCCTCGGTCCCCAGCTGATGAGCGTGCTGATCGAACGGGCGAAGACCTGCGACAAGCACGTGATGGTCGCCGCCATTGAAAGCGGCAACGCCGCCTCGATTCGTCTGCACGAGCGCGCCGGTTTCAGCATTACCGGGCAGATGCCGCAAGTCGGTACCAAGTTCGGTCGCTGGCTCGACCTGACATTTATGCAACTGACCCTCAACCCCGGCGCGGAGCCGCCAGACGCCAACAAGGAGTGACACCGATGAACGCCGCCCAACTGCGCCGCGTCAATGCTGAAAGTTTTGCGCATTACCGTCAGGGTCTGATCGATCTGCTGCTGGATGCCGTGGGTTACGGCGCCAGCGTCGGCTTTATGGCCGACCTTGATGCCGCGCAGGCGCGCGCCTATTTCGATGAGGTGCAGGACAACGTCAACAAGGGCAGCGTGCTGCTCTGGGTGGTGGTCAAGGACGAGCAGGTGCTGGCCAGTGTGCAACTGGGCCTGTGCCAGAAGTCCAACGGCCTCAATCGCGCCGAGGTGCAGAAACTGCTGGTGCGCGAACACGCACGGCGGCGCGGCCTCGGCCAGCAATTGATGAGTGCGCTGGAACTCGAAGCGCCCAAGCACAAGCGCGGCATGCTCTACCTCGACACCGAGGCCGGCTCCCCCGCCGAAGATTTCTACAAGGCGCTGGGTTACACACGCGCGGGCCAGATTCCTGATTACGCCTGCGACCCGCAGGGTACATACCGCCCGACCGCCCTCTATTACAAGATTCTGCAAGGAGCCCAGTGATGATTCCTGGCGAGTACCAGATCCAGCCCGGCGACATCGAACTCAACGTCGGCCGTCGCACCCTCAGCCTGAAAGTCGCCAACAGCGGCGACCGGCCGATTCAGGTCGGCTCGCACTATCACTTTTTCGAAACCAACGACGCGTTGACCTTTGATCGCGCAGCGAGCCGTGGCATGCGCCTGAATATTCCGGCGGGGACGGCGGTGCGCTTCGAACCGGGGCAGAGTCGTGAGGTTGAGCTTGTGGATTATGCCGGGCATCGGCGGGTGTTCGGGTTTGCCGGACGGATCATGGGCGACCTCGACTGACTGATCGTTCCCACGCTCTGCGTGGGAATGCATCCCGTGACGCTCCGCGTCACATAACGGCGGACGCAGAGCGTCCATGGCGGCATTCCCACGCAGAGCGTGGGAACGATCAACTTTTCCTGAAGGACGCTGCATGAAAATCTCCAGACAAGCCTACGCCGACATGTTCGGCCCCACCGTCGGCGACAAGGTGCGCCTGGCCGACACCGAGCTGTGGATCGAAGTCGAACAAGACTTCACCACCTACGGCGAAGAAGTGAAGTTCGGTGGCGGCAAAGTCATCCGCGACGGCCAGGGCCAGAGCCAACTGCTGGCGGCCGAAGTCGTCGACACGTTGATCACCAACGCGCTGATCATCGACCACTGGGGCATCGTCAAAGCCGACGTCGGTCTCAAGGACGGGCGCATCGCCGCGATCGGCAAGGCGGGTAACCCGGACGTGCAGCCCAACGTGACCATCGCCATCGGCGCCGGCACCGAAGTGATCGCCGGCGAGGGCATGATCCTCACCGCCGGCGGCATCGACACGCACATCCATTTCATCTGCCCGCAGCAGATCGAAGAAGCGCTGATGAGCGGCGTCACCACCATGATCGGCGGCGGCACGGGACCTGCCACCGGCACCAACGCCACCACTTGCACCTCCGGCCCGTGGCACCTGGCGCGGATGCTCCAGGCCGCCGACGCCTTCCCGATGAACATCGGCCTCACCGGCAAGGGCAACGCCAGCCTGCCGGAGCCGCTGATCGAACAGGTCAGGGCCGGCGCCATCGGCCTCAAGTTGCACGAGGACTGGGGTACCACCCCGGCGAGTATCGACAACTGCCTGAGCGTCGCCGACCAGTTCGACGTGCAGGTGGCGATCCACACCGACACGCTCAACGAATCCGGTTTCGTCGAAACCACCCTCGGCGCGTTCAAGGGCCGCACCATTCACACCTATCACACCGAAGGTGCCGGCGGTGGTCACGCGCCGGACATCATCAAGGCTTGCGGCTTCCCCAACGTATTGCCGAGTTCGACCAACCCGACCCGGCCGTTCACCCGCAATACCATCGACGAACACCTCGACATGCTGATGGTCTGCCACCACCTCGACCCAAGCATTGCCGAAGACGTCGCGTTCGCCGAAAGCCGTATCCGCCGCGAAACGATTGCCGCCGAAGACATTCTTCACGACCTCGGCGCGTTCTCGATGATCAGCTCCGATAGCCAGGCCATGGGCCGCGTCGGCGAAGTCATCACGCGCACCTGGCAGACCGCCGACAAGATGAAAAAACAGCGCGGCCCGCTGCCGCAGGACGGCGCAGGCAACGACAACTTCCGCGCCAAACGTTACATCGCCAAATACACGATCAATCCGGCGATCACCCATGGCATCAGCCATGAAGTCGGCTCGATCGAAGTCGGCAAATGGGCGGATCTGGTGCTGTGGCGCCCGGCTTTCTTTGGCGTGAAACCGACGCTGATTCTCAAGGGCGGCGCGATTGCCGCGAGCCTGATGGGCGACGCCAACGCCTCGATCCCAACGCCGCAACCGGTACATTACCGGCCGATGTTCGCCAGTTACGGCGGCTCGCTGCACGCCACCAGTCTGACCTTTATCAGTCAGGCCGCGCAGGAGGCAGGTTTACCGGAAGCGTTGGGGTTGAAGAAGAAAATTGCCGTGGTCAAAGGTTGCCGTGACGTGCAGAAAACCGACCTGATCCACAACGACTATCTGCCGGACATCGATGTTGATCCACAGACGTACCAGGTCAAGGCGGACGGTGTGCTGCTCTGGTGTGAGCCGGCTGATGTGTTGCCGATGGCGCAACGGTATTTTCTGTTCTAACGGCGACTTTTACCAATACGGGCAATGCTGCCCGTATTGCACCGAACAGCTTCTCGTCATGAGAAAAGCAGACCGATGTCTTCGTCACTGTAGTTATAGTTCCAGCGCAGTTCGGTGCCGGCAGGAATGTCTTCAAGCGCAAATGCGCTATTCAGCAAGTAAGTCTTGCGGGTGACACCGTCACTGTTCGGCAGATCAGCCTCGACCTTAAACCCTATCAGGTTGATGTTGTAGCCGTCCGGCGCTTGCCGCAGGGGTTTGCCGGTATCGTCATAAATAAAGTGGGTATTGATCCTGGAAATGATGTTGTCTCCCACGACGGCGATCGGGCCAGGGCCGAGTTGACCTGACCTGAGGACCACATCCATGCCAATGGTCATCGAAAACACTTGCTCGGCGGGGAGCAGGAACCTCCCTGATCTAATGGTCCCACCATAGACGCCGACGACCTCACCTTTGGCGATCCGTCTGTTCGCCACCACCATCGACTGACCGATCAGCGCTCGTTCACCCGGCACCTGCACGTCTGCTTCGGTAAATTGGCGCAGTTGCAGCTTTTCCTCATAGAGTCTGGCAACCGTTTCATAACCTTCAAACTTTATATACGGCTTGATTTGCTCTGAGGTGTAGGTTTCTCCCGAGTCAAAAGTAACTTTGCTCTGCAATGTGCGGATACGCACAGGCCTGCCGAGACTGTCCCTGAGCGGGTACTTGCCGTTGTTGGCGCGATTGTAGGAGCCTCGTTGATTACTCAACGATGTATAGCGTACCTCTTGCCTCATGAAGCTGAGTTCCTGCGCGGTATACGGCTGGATCGGCATCGATTCGGAGGCCATTTCAAACACGTCATCCACGGTTTGCGACCGGTCCGGCAAGAACTCCAGAGCCATCTCGAATTCGTCGTCGGACAGCGGTGTTTCCACAGAACGCTTGCGGTGGTTGGAGCGCAGGATCGGCGACCCGGATTCCTCCAGCGGATGCCAGAGATGCACGTCGGGATCCCAAACGAGCACGGGGCCTTTGGGATTCAGTTGACTGGCCAGCTTGGCCCGTAATTGTCCCGTTAGAGGATCCTCCCCCACCTGTACCACGCCGTCAGGTACTTTGGCATACCGACGGCCCTTCAATGTCCACAGCCCCGGCGCCTCGGCCGGCCGCAGAAGCCGGAGCGGGGCGTTGCTCAGATAATCCGCCCACGGCCGTTGATCCGCCTTGGTCAACGTGCTTGAGGAAGATGGGATTTGTCGCACTGCAACCGAGGGTGTGGACGATGTGGCATCCGCGTCAAGAGTCAGCGCGGATCCGCCCGGCGCAAAAGATGATCGCGAAGGCGTGGCGGTGGCAGGGCCGAAATCGGTACGTGGTGGCGCTTGCCCAGGCGACGTATGCCCATCGGGCGTGGGTGTCGCGCGTGTGTGCACATCACTGCTGACGGCACCCTTGGAAGGCGGCTTTAGCGGCATGGTTTTCATCCTTGAACGTTAAGGGCGACATTGCCCTTTTGCTTATCCGAAACCTGAATCTGTGACTTTTTTGCATGGTGCCCTGAAGGGAGAGTTCCATTTCTCCACCACAGGCCCGACCAGACTATGCAGTTGGCAAAAGAAATTAAAAACCGGAATATTGTTAATAGCCGCGTACCGGGCTAACTGAGTAGCGAATTTCACAAGCAGAAAAATCAGTAGCAACGAACTCGCCATCCAGTCTGCAAGACACACCCCTGAACGGTAGTTTTTACCGTCGGGCAAAGAGACTAGTATCGCGAGACTCTCCAGAAAGGAACCGGCCATGCGTCTATCCGAATTCATCAGGCAGCACGTGGACTGTATCGTCGATGACTGGGAGGAATTTGCAGCCACCATTACCCCCGCTGCCGATTATCTGGACGCCACTGCACTACGTGACCACGCCAAAGCTATTTTGCTGGCCGCCGCACGAGACATGAGCAAACCACAGACAGCGCAGGAGCAAGCGGCCAAAGCCAAGGGTGAAGGTCCGGAAATGACCCCGAGTCTGGACCAGGCCGGCGCCAGTCATGGCGAGCTGCGCCACACTGTCGGTTTCGACCTGGTACAGATGACCTCGGAATTTCGTCACTTGCGTGCCTGTGTGATTCGGCGTTGGGTCGACAGCCTTGAATCACCGGACATGGCCTGCGTTCAGGACATGATCCGCTTCAATGAAGCCATTGATGAAGCGCTCGCCGAGTCGACGGCGGCCTACGCTGAACAGGTCAACCGTTCACGGGATATATTCCTGGCGATACTCGGCCATGACCTGCGCGCACCGTTGCAGGCGGTGGGCATGTCCAACGACCTGTTGCTGCGCAAATCCACGCTCGAGGGCGAAGCGCTGATATGCGCTCACAACATCAAACGCAGCGTCCGGCACATGGCGGCAATGATCAGTGATTTGCTGGAGCTGGTGCGCAGTCGTCTCGGTAAAAGCCTGCCGATCGAGCCGGCCCCGATGGATCTGGCCGAGGCGGCGCAGGCGGCGATTGCCGAAGCCTGCGCCGGCAACCCGCATTGCTCGCCGGTGCTGCACGTTCACGGCGATACGCGAGGTGTGTGGGACGCGGGGCGTATCGATCAATTGCTGCAGAACCTGATCGGCAATGCGTTGCAGCATGGCTCGAACACACAGCAGGTAACGTTGACGTTGCAGGAGGAAGCGGACGCGGTGTGCCTGTCGGTGCATAACTTCGGCACACCGATTCCGGAAGAGACGCTGGGGACTATTTTCGACCCGTTGGTGCGCAGCGCCGATGAAGAACCGGGGCAGCCTTCGACCAGCCTGGGGTTGGGATTGTTTATCGTCAGGGAAGTGGTCAACGCTCATGGCGGGACGATTGAAGTCAGCTCGAATGAGGCTGACGGGACACGGTTCAGCGTGGTGTTGCCCAAGAGGGTGTAGCCAGCGATACCGCGTTATCGTTCTTCGCGAACAACCTCGCTCCCCCATTGGAATGCGTATTCCTGTGGGAGCGAGCCTGCTCGCGAAGAGGCCCGATCAACCAACCGGAAAACATCAGGCTATCTACTCAACTACCAACCGCCCCAACCGTTGCCGCAACATGCGGTTCTCGGCACGAAGCTCGCGGACTTCTTCCAGCAGATCCAGCGCCAGGGCGACACCTTCCCATTCCAGCTCCAGATCGCGCCGCAACTTGGCGGCGCGTTTGGCCAAGGCCAATTCGTAATCGGTGAAGCGCCACTCCCGGGGCTGCGCGCCCTGAGGTTCGAGGATGCCGTGCTCGACGATTTCGATCACGTAGACGTCCGACAAATCGGCCGCCTCACAGAATTCTGCCAGGTCCAGTTGAACGATCAGGGGGCTGCTCATGATGGGCTACTCCGTCGTCGGGTTCAGAAGTTCTCTCGCGGATTGAACGCGGCTTTCTTTGCCAGTTCCTGCCACAGCGCCTTGACCTCGTCGTCGGAGGTTTTCGGCATCACGGCTTTGAGTTGCACGAACAGATAACCGCGCTCGCCGGCCTTGTTTTTCAGGCCATGACCTTTGGCGCGCATGCGCTGACCATTCTGGCTGCCGGCCGGGACCTTGAGGTTGATCTTGCCGGTCAGGGTCGGCACCGCCACTTCGGCACCCAGCGCCAGTTCCCACGGCGCCAGTGGCAGGGTGATGATCAGGTTTTCGCCTTCGACATCGAATTTCGGGTGCGGCGCAAAACGAATGGTCAGGTACAGATCACCATTCGCCCCGCCACCGACGCCCGGTGCACCCTGGCCTTTGAGGCGGATGCGCTCGCCGTCGGTCACGCCCGCCGGGATCTTCACGTTCAGGCTTTTGCTGGTGTTGCTGACGTGCTGGCCGTTGGCGTTGTATTGCGGCACCTGGAAGGTGACTTTCTTTGACTCGTTCGCCAGCGTCTCTTCGAGGAAGATCGGCAGTTCCATTTCCACGTCTTGTCCTCGGCGCCCTGCACTGCGTTGCTGCCGACCTTCACCGCCACCGAAACCGGGGCCGCGATTGCCGAAGATCGAACTGAAGAAGTCCGAGAAGTCGCCGGTGTCGCCACCGCCACCGCCAAAACCGCCACGGCTCTGCCAGCCCGGTGGTCCCTGGAACGGCTGACCATGTTGACCATAACGGCGCAGCTCGTCGTACTCGGCGCGTTTGTCGGCGCTTTTCAGCGCTTCATAGGCTTCCGAGGCGTCTTTGAACTTGGCCTCGGCGTCCTTTTCCTTGCTGACATCGGGGTGGTATTTGCGCGCCAGCTTGCGATAGGCAGCCTTGATTGCCTTGTCGTCTGCTGTCGGCTCCACGCCGAGTATCTTGTAATAGTCTTTGAAGTCCATTGAAGGAATCACCATCCGTTATCGATTTCGCGCCGATGCCAGCATGCGCCGATTCGCGCGTGCCGGGTTGACCGATCTCAAGTTTGTGACCGGGTGGCGCAGCAGAAGTTTATCGGCAGTGGACGGCGGTTCTTGCGACCGCCGGTGGTTCTGCCGGCCCATGCCAGCAAGTTTGGGGCAAAGCTTGAGGTTTCAAGGCAGTTTAGTCGTGAAATAGCAGATGACCGGCCTTCGAATCTGGCGCGCACTGACATACACTGCGCGGCCGTTTTTTTGACCGGAACCGAAAGACATGAAAGACGCCTCTCCAGCCCGTGCCTGCGGCATCGACTTCGGCACGTCCAACTCCACCGTCGGCTGGCTGCGCCCCGGCATGGAAACGATGATCGCGCTGGAAGACGACAAGATCACCCTGCCGTCGGTGGTCTTCTTCAACATCGAGGAACGCCGCCCGGTGTACGGTCGTCTGGCGCTGCACGAGTACCTGGAAGGCTATGAAGGCCGGCTGATGCGCTCGTTGAAGAGCCTGCTCGGTTCCAAGCTGATCAAACACGACACCAGCGTCCTCGGCACCGCAATGCCGTTCAAGGACTTGCTCGGCCTGTTCATCGGCCAGTTGAAGAGCCGCGCGGAAACCGCCGCTGGTCGGGAATTCGAACAAGTGGTGCTCGGTCGCCCGGTGTTCTTCGTCGATGACGATCCGCTGGCGGACCAGGAAGCCGAAGACACCTTGGTCGACGTGGCCAAGAAGATCGGCTTCAAGGAAGTCTCCTTCCAGTACGAACCGATTGCCGCCGCTTTCGACTACGAGTCGACCATCGAGAAAGAAGAGCTGGTGCTGATCGTCGACATCGGCGGTGGTACCTCCGACTTCTCGCTGGTGCGCCTGTCGCCGGAGCGTCGCGGTTTCGATAACCGTCACGACGACATCCTCGCCACCGGCGGCGTGCACATCGGCGGGACCGACTTCGACAAGCAGTTGAGCCTGCAAGGCCTGATGCCGCTGTTTGGCTACGGCAGCCGGATGAAAAGCGGCGCCTACATGCCGACCAGCCACCACATGAACCTGGCGACCTGGCACACCATCAACTCGGTGTACTCGCAGAAATCCAGCCTGGCCCTGGGCAGCATGCGCTACGACATCGAAGACACTGGCGGCATCGATCGCCTGTTCAAGTTGATCGAACAGCGCGCTGGCCACTGGTTGGCGATGGAAGTCGAAGAGACCAAAATCCAGCTGACTCATACCGACAGCCGCCATGTGCCGCTGGACCGGATCGAAGCCGGGCTGAGCGTGGAACTGACTCGCGCGCTGTTTGAATCGGCGATTGATGCGCTGCTGGAGCGGGTGCGCGGCAGTGTTACGCAGCTGTTGAACGATGCCGGTGTGGCGGTGGATCAGGTCGACACGGTGTTCTTCACCGGCGGTTCGAGCGGGATTCCGGCGCTGCGCAATAGCGTGTCGGCGATGCTGCCGAATGCGCGGCATGTCGAAGGGAATATCTTTGGCAGCATTGGTAGCGGATTGGCGATTGAAGCGATGAAACGCTATGGCGTTTAACGGCAGCTGCAAGCTTTAAGCGGCAAGCGGCAAGTAAGAGCAAAAGCAAGAGCCACTGCGCTCTCGCTTCTGCTTTTACTTGTAGCTTGAAGCTTGCAACTCGAAGCTGCTGTTAAACCATTCCTCCCAGCTTCAACTCACTCTTCAGGTACGCATAATAAATCGGCCCCGCCACCACCCCCGGCAGGCCGAACGCGGCCTCGAACACCAGCATCGCCAGCAGCAACTCCCACGACTTGGCACTGATCTGCCCGCCAACGATGCGCGCGTTGAGAAAGTACTCGAGCTTGTGGATAAAGATCAGATAACCCAGCGCAGCAATCGCCACCCAGATCGACAGCGACAGGCCGACGATGGTGATCAGCGTGTTCGACATCAGATTGCCGATCACCGGCAACAGGCCGAGCAGGAAGGTCAGCACGATCAGGGTTTTGGTCAGCGGCAGCTTGATGCCGAACATCGGCAGGATCACTGCGAGGAAAATCCCGGTGAAGAAGGTGTTGAGCAGGGAAATCTTGATCTGCGCGAAAACGATGTTACGAAACGCCTGCACCAACAGGTGCAAACGGTCGAACAGCGCCGCGGCCAACGGTTTGCGTTTGGTCACGTCGGGGATGCGCTGCAAGGCGATGATCGCGCCGAGGACCATGCCGATCAGCAATGTCACGAACATGTGCGCCGCGTCTTTGCCGACCAGTTGCAGGTCGGACAAGTGCTTGCTCATCCACTCGCCGATCGCCACGCGAAACTCCGCAGCACTGGCCGGCAGGTAGGCGTCGATGAACGGCGGTAACTGCCCGCGTGCGCGATCGACCACGCCCATGAACTTGTCGAGTGACGCGCCGGGGTTTTCTGCTTCGTGCAGGAGAAAACTGATCGCGCCGGCGAAGATCAGCGCCAGAACGCTGACGACCAACGTCCCCAGCAACGCCACCGCCAGCCACCGCGCGCGTCGGCCTTCGATCAGCCGTTGCAGTTGCGGAGTGAGCATGTTGACCAGCTCATAGACCAACAAACCGGCCAACAGACTGGGCAGCAAGCGCAGCGGCAGCACCAGCAGCAAACCGCCGAAAATGATGATGCAACTGACCCAGAACACTACATGACGCTCAGAAAACGTTGGCATACAGCCTCAAAACGAACGGCGTAAAAGGATTGGCAGTCTGCCAGCGTTCCCGGGGGAGCACTAGGTATATGCGGTGTTTCGGGTTTTGCTGCACGGCTTGAGATCCAGCCCTCACCCTAGCCCTCTCCCGGTGGGAGAGGGGACCGATCAAGGAATGGCGAAGAAATCCGGTGACCTGCCAGTGCTGTATTGAATTCAGAATCGGCCGGATAGTTCAGGTCGATGGATATCTGAAAACACCGCGGTCAGTCCCCTCTCCCTCTGGGAGAGGGTTAGGGTGAGGGCAAATCTCAAGCGAACGCCTAAACCAGTCACCCCACAGAACCAGGTTATTTTTTCTTCAGGCAATCACTCATGAAGGTCTTGCGCGCATCGCCGGTCAGGGCTTTGGTGGCGGCATCGGCGTTGCAGGTCTTCATTTTCTGCTGCTGCGGGGTCAGGGCCTTGGCATCGTTGGCCGCTGGCGTTGCCTTGAGGCAGGTGCTCATAAAGGTTTTGCGCTCATCGCCTTTCAGACTCTTGGCGGTCGCATCGGCATTGCAGGTGGTCATTTTGTTCTGTTGCGCCGTGGCGGCGAAACCCTGGGAACACAGGAGCAAACCAATCATCAACAACGGCACACGCAACATCTTCATGGAGTTTTCTCCTTGGCGCCGCACCGATGGGGGCGGCCTCTGCTGGAGTGTAGCCAAATCCTGTTACACCTTCCTGCCTTCCAGATGGCTACGGCGATACTGCTCCGGCGTGCACCCCGCCTGCCGCGCGAACATGGCGATAAATGCCGAGCCGCTGCTGTAACCGAGATCGAAAGCGATTTCCTGCACGCTGCGCGAAGTTTCCAGCGCCTCGATCGCGGCGAGATAACGCAGACGCTGGCGCCACTCGCCAAAACTCATTCCCAGCTCCCGAACGAATTGCCGCGCCAGCGTGCGTTCGCTGACATGCACTTGCATCGCCCAATGCGCCAGCGGCTGATTGTTGCCCGGCTCGGCCTGCAAGGTTTCGAGGATTGCCAGCAATCCCGGACTACTGGCGTAGGGCAGATAACACTCATGCACTGGGGCCTGTTGCAGTTGATCGACCAACACCTGCGCCAGTCGCTGATCGGCATCGAGTTCGGGAATCTTCACGTCACGGGCGGCGAAGTCCTTGAGAATCGCCTTGAGAATGTCGCTGATCGCCAGAGTACAGGCGCGCTTCGGCAGTTCGGCGCAGACCTTGGGGTCGAGGCACACCGCGCGATAGTTGACCGGTTGATGGCTGTAGAAACTGTGCTCGACCTGCGGCGGCACCCACACCGCGTATTGCGGCGGCGACATGAAGCGGCTGCCGTCGACGTCCATGTGCAGCACGCCGTGCGCCGCGTATTCCAGCGTGCCCCACGGATGGCGGTGCGGCGCGGCGTATTCATGGGCGTTGAAATCGGCGTAGCGGAAGTACACCGCCGACGGCAGTTCGCTGAAATCCAGCAGATCGATGTGTTTACTGTTCATGCTGTCCGGTTTCAGAGGCAGGTTGTCCGGTTCGCAGTATAGGCTTGCATCCAGACAAGGGATAATTGCCCTTCATCAACGTACTGGTTTCGACTCATGCAATACGCGTTTCCGCTGCTGGCGATTTTTATCTGGGCCGGCAATACCGTGATCAACAAACTGGCGGTCGGGGCAATTTTTCCCGCCGAGATCGGTTTCTACCGCTGGCTGCTCGCCGGTTTGCTGTTCACCCCGTTCATGCTCAAAGCGGTGATCGCGCACTGGCCGCAGATCCGCCCGAACCTGGGCAAGATTTTCATCCTCGGCGTACTCGGCATGGCGGTGTATCAAAGCCTCGCCTACTTCGCCGCAACCCTGACCACCGCGACCAACATGGGCATCATCCTGTCGCTGATGCCGTTGATGTCGCTGGCCATGGCGATCATCAGCCTCGGGCAGCGCCTGACCGCCGGCGCGCTGGTCGGTGCCGTGTTGTCGTTTGCCGGTGTGCTGGTGGTGGTGTCGTCCGGCAGCCTCGGCGCGTTGCTGCAGCACGGCGTGAACATGGGCGATGCGATGATGTTGATCGCGACCCTGGCCTATGCGATCTACAGCACTTTGCTGAAAAAATGGCAGCTGCGCCTGCCGCCGCTGGTGTTGCTGTACTTGCAGGTGCTGGTGGCGATTGTCGTGTTGTTTCCGCTGTACGCCGCTTCGCCAAAGACCGGGCTGACACTGCAGAACATTCCGCTGGTGTTGTATGCGTGTCTGTTGGCGTCGATGCTCGCGCCGCTGGCGTGGATGCAGGCTGTGCAGCGTCTCGGTCCGAGCCGCACGACGTTGTTCTTTAACTTGCTGCCGTTGATTACCGCGCTGATTGCGGCGGTGGTGTTGAAGGAGCAGTTGGCGATGTATCACTTGGTCGGGGGATTGTTGACCTTGGGTGGGGTGATTCTTTCCGAGCGCTGGACCACCGTGTTGGGCCGCCGGATCAGCGTTGCCTGATGGAAAAGATCGCAGCCTGCGGCAGCTCCTACATGAGTTCGGGGCGTTCACAAAATTTGTGTTCGACAC
Source organism: Pseudomonas sp. Irchel s3f10 (assembly GCF_900187515.1). Taxonomy (NCBI): domain Bacteria; kingdom Pseudomonadati; phylum Pseudomonadota; class Gammaproteobacteria; order Pseudomonadales; family Pseudomonadaceae; genus Pseudomonas; species Pseudomonas sp. Irchel s3f10. The sequence goes on along the minus strand of NZ_FYDZ01000013.1, from coordinate 37,701 downwards.
CGAACCTGTAGGAGCTGCCGAAGGCTGCGATCTTTTGATCCTAAAGGCCTGCAGCCTTCAGCCGCGCCGCATGCTCGACAAACAGCCGCACCGGATCCGCACCTTTGCCGACCAGCCCCAGCGACTGATTGACAATGTCGAAGTGATCCAACGGATAGTCATCGCCAATCACCGTGCCCAGATGCGAGCTGTAGCGCCCGACCATCCCGTCGCACTGCCCCGGCTCACGCACGAAGGTTTTCGCAAACAAGCGACAGCTGCGATTGGTCCCATCGAACAGATTGCCGCCACGATCGGTCTTGCCCGGCTGCAACGTTCCCGACCATGAGTAATAGCGCACGCCGTTGACCTCCTCCGGCCCGTGACCGCCCCAGGTTTCAGGCAACCCCTGTGGATAACGCTGATTGAACAGCGCCACGCCCTCAGTGGTCAGCGATTGGTGCGAGGCGTGAATATCCACCGGCAGTTTCGGCCCGTGGTAACCGGTCTCCAACAGCGCCATCAGCCAGCCGACAAAACGCAGCAACGCTTCCAGCAGGCGGCCCTTGGCGCTGTCCGCCGGGTAGTGTTTCTGCAGATAGTCAGCCAGCTCCGAGCCATGATTCGGCCCGGCCACCGATGTCACCGAAGCCACCAGATCCGGCCGTTTCGCCGCCGCATAGCGCGCCGTCAGCGAGCCCTGACTGTGGCCGAACAGGTTGACCTTTTGCGCCCCGGTCTCGCGCAAGATCTCATCAATCTGCGCCAGCAATTGCTCGCCGCGCACCTCTGTAGAGTTGAGCGGCGACACTTGCACCGCGATCACTGTCGCACCACTGCGGCGCAACGCCTTGATGATGCCGTACCAGTACGGATAGAGGACCAGCCGGATAAACCCGAGCATGCCGGGCACCAGCACCAGTGGATAACGCGTCGACATGGGCAAACATCCTTGTGGTCGGTGAGTGGATGCAAGGTGTGCAAAACGCCCGCCAAGCATCCTCCCTGATGATGACAACTCAACGACCAGCCTACTTCAGGCCCACCACCCCTGCCACAATCAGCCCTACCGAAAGCAGTTTGACCAGCGTCAGGCTCTCGCCGAGCAGGGCAAAACCGAGGAACACCGTACCCAGTGAGCCAATCGCCGTCCAGATCGGGTAGGCGATGCTCACCGGCAGTTCACGCATCGCCAGGGTCAGGAAATAAATCCCGCCGACCGCCGCAATCACCGTGATCAGCGAGGGCCAGAGCCGAGTGAAACCTTCGGCGTACTTCATGCCCATGGCGAAGGTCACTTCAAACCCGGCGGCGATCAGCAGGAACAGCCAGGCCACCTAAAACACCCGGGCGAGGTCGAGCAAACGCTGCTCGGCCTCGGCCACCGACACCGCAAAGGTGCGTTCGGCGGACTCTTCGCCCTCGGCCGCGACCACCGTGACGTCGTTGATACCGACGAAACCCAGCGCCGTGCGCAGCCATGGATCGGCGTGGTTCAAGGCTTCCAGTTCACCACCCGGGCCGAAACCGAAACCGCCGCGACTGGTGACGATCAACGCCTTCTTGCCCTGCAACAGCGGAGTGTATTGGGCGACACCATTGTCCAGCGTGTGATCGAAAGTCAGGCCCAGGCGCACGATCTGATCGACCCAGGCCTTGAGGCCGCTGGGCACGCTGAAGTTGTACATCGGCGTGGAAATCAGCAGCAGGTCGTGATCGAACAACTCGCCGACCAGTTGATCGCTCAGGGCCAGATCGGCCTGCATCGACAGTGGGCGTGCTTCAGGCTGTGGATAAAACGCTGCAGCGACAAAGGCTTCGTTTACCGCCGGAATCAGCGCCCGCCCGACCTCGCGGCGAGTCAGCTGCGCCTGCGGATGACGCACCTGCCAGGCACTGAGAAAATGTTCCGCCAGGCGCCGCGAGTGGGAACGGTCGCCACGCGGGCTGGCATGGATCGCAAGAATTTTGCTCATCTGAAACTCCTTGAGGCTAGACTTTAATGGCTGTGTCGCTGCAGATTGCAGGCGTCACGCTCAGGCCTCAAATGAGCAAAAATCAGTCGGGATGAATTCATTTCATCCTTGGAGTTTTAAATGTTCGCCTCGCTACCGCTGACCGCCCTGCGCGCCTTTGAATCGGCATCACGATTGCTGAGCTTCAAGGCTGCCGCCGAAGAGCTGTCGGTCACGCCTACGGCAATATCGCACCAGATCCGTTCGCTGGAAGACTGGCTCGGCGTCGCGTTGTTCGAGCGCCTGCCACGCCAAGTGCGCCTGACCGAAGGCGGCGAGCGCCTGTTTCGCAGCCTGCACGGTGCCTTACTGGAGGTGGCGCAAAGCGTCGACACCCTGCGCCCGCAGCGCAACGCCAGCACGCTGACGCTATCGACCACCGCCGCCTTCGCGGCGCTGTGGCTGGTGCCGCGCCTCGGGCGTTTTTATGCCCAGCATCCAAACATCAACGTGCGCCTCGACACCCACTGCGAAGTCATCGATCTGCATCAGGACGCCAGTGTCGATCTGGTTTTGCGTTATAGCCTCGACGATTACCCGAACCTCTATGGCCTGTGCCTGTTCGATGAGTCGTTCGGCGTGTACGGCTCGCCCGAGCAAGTGGCACTGGCCGCGCGGCGCACGCCAACGTTGATCAGCGTGCGCTGGCACAACTCGAAACTGTATGCCCATGGCTGGGAGGCGTGGTGCGCCAAGGCCGACGAAAACTGGTTGAACCAGCAACCGGCAGTCCGCGAATACGATGAGGAGCACTACGCCCTGCAAGCAGCAATCGCCGGACAAGGGCTGGTGCTGGCGAGCAATATTCTGGTGTCGGAGAGCGTCACCAGCGGTTTGTTGCTGCCGTACAAGGGTGAGGTTCAAGTCGATGGCGCCGGCTACAGCGCGTTGTGCGTGCCGGGGCGCGAGCGGCATCCGCCGGTGCGGGCGTTTTTTGCCTGGTTGCGGGGGGAGGCAGTTTTGTCCGGGCTGGCGCCAAGATCGCAGCCTTCGGCAGCTCCTGCAGGGGTTGCGTAAACCGATAAAACTTTTTGCAACGCTCATGACTCACAGCTTAGGTAGCGACCGCGTCCGCAGAACGTGGCGCCCATCGGATTAGCCTCCAGGAGATCGAAATGAGCGACGACCTGCATCTGTCAGATGTTCAAACCTTGCGCGACCGTGCGCGCCAACACGTCGAGAACGGCGCCGTCACCGAGGGCTACAGCGCCGACCGTGAAGAGGTGCTGCGCTTGCTCAATGAATCGCTGGCCACTGAACTGGTCTGCGTATTGCGTTACAAGCGCCACTACTTCATGGCCAATGGTGTTAAAGCCCATGTGGCCGCCGAAGAGTTTCTCGAGCACGCCACTCAGGAAGCCCAGCACGCCGACCGCCTGGCCGAGCGCATTGTGCAATTGGGCGGAGAGCCCGAGTTCAACCCCGACATGCTGTCGAAGATGTCCCACGCGCAATACGTGGCCGGGGAAACCCTGAAAGAAATGGTTTACGAGGACTTGGTGGCCGAGCGGATCGCCATCGACAGCTATCGCGAGATCATCCAGTACATCGGCGAGAAAGACCCGACTACGCGGCGTATCTTCGAAGATATCCTGGCGCAGGAAGAAGAGCATGCCGATGACATGGCTGACATCCTGAACGATCTGTAACCCCTATCGCGAGCAGGCTCACTCCTACATTTGGAATGCGTTCCCATGTAGGAGTGAGCCTGCTCGCGATGGCGTCTTTATTAACGCTGAAGATTACTTGGTAGGTTTGACCGTGACCGGCGCCTTGCCCGCCTTCATCTGCTCCAGCAACGGCGCACACTGATTCGGCTCACCGCCACTCGGTGCCACCAGCGCCAACAGCCCCGCCGCCGGCGCAGCGATCACACCTAGAGCAACCATTCCCGCCCCGCGCAGCAGCAACGGCACGGCCTTCACGCCCGCATCCGGCTTGATGAACTTGCCCCGCACATACAGCGGCGAACGCAGGGAAATCAAACGCCAGCCCTTTGATTCCGGCGTCACGGTCAGGTCAAGCTGCTCGGTGGCCATGTTCGCCGTGCCGTCGATATAAATGATCGCGTTCTCGGTATCGAAGACAAACAGCTGCGTAGTCGCCAGACCGCTCTTGATGTCGAAGTCCGCCGCCGCGCAGTTGATCTTCACTTCCTTGTCGCCAAAGATCTTGCCGACCACATAGTTACCGACGTTGAGCCCGGCCAGTTCCATCAGCTCACGGCTGATCGCGCCATCGTTGATCAGCATCTTCAATTTGCCGTTGGCACCGCCCAGCAGCTTGGCCACCGAGTTGCCGCGCCCGCTGATGTCGGCGTCGCCGTTGAGCTCACCGAAGCTGGTTTTCATCGGCTCAAAGGTCGGGAACAACTCTTTGAGTTTGAACCGGCGGGCGGTCAGTTTGGCCCGGCCTTCCAGCGGTTCGGTGCGGCCGTTGAGGCGAATCTGTGCATCGAGATTGCCGCCCGCCACGCCGAAACGCAGTGGCTCGAGGCTAAGTTCGCCGTCGTTGAGTTTCAGATGGGTATAGAGGTCGTTGAACGGCAGCTTCTCGCTGTGGACGATGCGCTTGCCGGTGAACTCGACGTCGGCATCCATCGCGCGCCAGCGATCAGTCTTGAACTCTTCTACCGGCAGCACCTTGTCCGCCGGTTGTTTGCTCTCGCCACCGCGGGCCTTTTGCTTGTCATTGGAATCGGCGCCGATCAGCGGTGCGAGGTCAGCGAACAGCAGTTGATTGGAGAGCAGCGCGCCGCTGAGTTTAGGCCGAGGCTGGCTGGCGACGTAGGTCAGGTCGCCATGGATATCACTGCCGCCGATCTTGCCGTTGAACTGTTCATAGGTGAATTTCGCCCCGGCCTCATCATGCAACTTGGCGATCAAATGGCCGTCGGTGGCATACGGCGGCGTGTCCGGCAGGGTCACGCCGGTCAGTGGATAAAGATTGCCGAGGCTGGCACCGGCCAGTTTCAGGCGCAGATCGAGCGCGCCGAGGTTGAGCGGATCAGTCAGCGTGCCGGCGAGTTCGATGCTGGTGTCGCCGATCTTCGCCTGCGCCTGCAACGGAAAGGGCTTGCTCGCGTCCTGCAAGGCGAGCAGACCGCCGATCTTGCCCTGCCCGCTGAGTTTCTCGCCGTGGTATTGACCTTTGACCTTCAAGGCAAACGCATAATCCTGCGGTGAGCCGCCCTTGTCCTGCACGGTTTTCGCCGCTTTGGCACCGACGATGTCGCTGTAGGGGATGGGTTTGCCCAGCGGATCAATCAGCACATCGAGATTGGTTTTGAGCGTCTGATCGTCAAGGGTGACGTGGCCCTTGTCGAAACCGATGGCGCCGATGTCGACCACCCAATTCGACGGCTCGGCGTTCGGATCTTTCGGGTCGAAGTTGAACGTCCAGTTGGCGCGGCCATCGGCCAGGCGCTGCAACTCGGCATTGGGTTCAGTCAGGTCGATGCGTGGAATCACCACCCGTTGCGCCAACAGCGCCAATGGCGAGATACGCAGCTCAACGCGCTTGAGCGTGACCATTTGCGGTTTTTTCGACCAGTCCGGGTTGCCCAGGCTCAAATCCTCAGCGACCACATGCGGCCACGGCACCCACGCACGCCAGCCACCCTCGTCCGGCTCGCGCTGCCAGATCACCGCGAGGTTGCCATTGATGGCAAACGGTCGGTGCAGTTCTTCCGAGACTTTGGCGTTGAGCGGCGGTTTGATCCGGTTCCAGTCAAAGAACACGATGATCAATACCAGCACAGCCAGTAGCAGCACGAGGATGGCGAAGGTCCAGCTGAAGATTTTTCCAGTGCGCGTCATGCACAAAGCTCCTGATCACGACCGCACGCAAAGACTGCGGCGCACGGCTGAAACGGCGGGCCAAAGCGGCCCTCATGAAATCTACGACTGGCAAACCAGCCGCAGGTTTAATCGAAAGGCCAATTACCGCGCAAAAAGCCGCGCGAAATCTGACCGATCAGTCGAACGGTGTTACCACGACCCGCACTTTTGCGAGGCGCGAGTGAGTCGAAAATACCCACCCCGGTGCAAAACCGTCGCCCGCAAAGGCCCGATCTAGAGCCTCCCGGCAGAACAATCAATTCTGTTGATTATTACCATTGCGTTTATGAACTTTTATATCGACTTATCGAGAGTAGCATTGCCCTCGTACCCACTTTATCGCCCTCCCAAGGAGCAACCCATCATGAAACGCCAATTACTGCTTAGCCTTACCCTGTCGATGCTGGCCAGCACTGCGTTCGCCCTGCCGGCTGCCGATCAAGCTACTCCGCAAGTGAAATCCAGCCACTCGGTGTTCAGCCAAACCGTAGCTGCCGATGGCGGCGACCGCACTCCACAAGGTCAGACTCTGGCTGAAGGCGGCCGTGATCGTCTGGAAGAGAAAGGTCTGGTTCAAGACGGCTACGACAAGACTCCACAAGGACAGTCTCTGGCGTCCGACGGTAGCGATCGCACTCCACAAGGCCAGACCTTGGCATCTGACGGCACCGAACGCACGCCACAAGGCCAAACCTTGGCGTCCGATGGTAGCGACCGTACTCCACAAGGCCAGACCCTCGCTTCCGACGGTGGCGACCGCACTCCACAAGGCCAAACCCTTGCCGAAGGTGGTGGTGACCGTGTGATCGAACGCAACAGTGCCTTGAGCTAAGCCCATGGCGGCCTCGAAAAAAAGCCCAATCACCGGATTGGGCTTTTGACTTTTCCGGCCCGATAAAATCTTTCGCTGCATGCCCTCCCGTTCGACGCCGACAAAGCCGATTTGCTAGAGTGCGGCGCTTGTCCTGCCAAAGAACACCTCCTGCGATGCTGCCCCGCGCCGAACAGAAACAACAGACCCGCAACGCCTTGATGGACGCTGCCCGCCACCTCATGGAAAGCGGCCGAGGATTCGGCAGCCTGAGCCTGCGCGAAGTGACCAAAACCGCCGGCATCGTGCCCACCGGTTTCTACCGGCATTTTGCCGATATGGATGAGCTGGGCCTGGTGCTGGTCAGCGAAGTCGGCCAGACCTTCCGTGAAACCATCCGCTTGGTACGGCACAACGAATTCGTCATGGGCGGCATTATTGATGCTTCGGTGCGGATCTTCCTCGACGTGGTCAGCGCCAATCGCTCGCAATTCCTGTTTCTCGCCCGTGAGCAATACGGCGGTTCGCTGCCGGTGCGTCAGGCGATAGGGCGGTTGCGCGAGAACATCAGTTCCGACCTGGCTGCTGACCTGACAATGATGCCCAAGCTTCAGCATCTGGACGCCGAGGGCCTGAGCGTGATGGCTGACCTGATCGTCAAATCGGTATTCGCCACCCTCCCCGACATCATCGATCCGCCCGCCGAAGCCCTGCCGGAGCATCTGACGCCACAGGCGAAGATCACCCAGCAACTGCGCTTTATCTTTATTGGCCTCAAGCATTGGCAAGGCCTGGGCAGTACCGAGTAATTCCCTCTTCCTTACTGATACATCCGGTCCCCTGTAGGAGTGAGCCTGCTCGCGATAGCGGTTTATCAGCTACATATTTGCTGACTGACACTCCGCTATCGCGAGCAGGCTCACTCCTACAGAGGTTCGGCGCATCAGCCTCCATTTGGTGCATAAAAAATTCTTCACGCACCAAAACCTTCCATATTCCCGCAACATCTTGAAACATTCACTACGCTCCGACAGGGATTTCCTACATCTCGTCCGATTGGCAAGGCCCTTGCTCTAGCCAGAGTATTGTCCATAGCTGGAAGCTTTCCGATGCTGGTGATTCACCGCAGAATCGACCCTCAACCCGTCTGGGCCGCCGAGTTGCACCTGACCTTCGAAGCGCGGAGCAAAAGCCGTTTGCGCTGTTTCAGTGCCGAGGGCGAAGACGTCGGGTTGTTTTTGGAGCGCGGTCAGCCGCCACTGTTTGATGGCGAGTGCCTGCAAGCCGAGGACGGCCGTATCGTCCGCGTCTGCGCTCGACCCGAGCAACTGCTACACGTCACCTGCGCCAACGCTTTCGAACTGACCCGCGCCGCTTATCACTTGGGTAACCGCCACGTGGCTCTACAGGTTGGCGATGGCTGGCTGCGCCTGCTCGACGACTACGTGCTCAAAGCAATGCTTGAACAACTCGGCGCACAGGTCGAAGCGATCGAAGCGCCATTCCAGCCCGAGCACGGCGCTTATGGCGGCGGCCATCACCATTCACGCCACGGCGACGAAGACTTCAATTACGCGCCGAAACTCCATCAGTTCGGCGTACGCCTGTGAATCCGGCCTGGGCGCTGCTGCGCCTGGCCAGTCCGCAACTGCCGATTGGCGGCTACAGCTATTCGCAAGGCCTGGAAATGGCTGTGGATAACGGCCGGGTGAAAAAACCGGACGACGCCCGCCGCTGGATCAGCGATCAGTTGCTGCTCAATCTTTCGCGTTTTGAAGCGCCGCTGTTGCTCGCGCATTGTCAGGCGGCGGCGGATGAAAACTGGAGCGAGTTGCTGATCCTCTGCGAAAGCCACCGCGCCAGCCGCGAGACTCGCGAGTTGCATCTGGAGAGCCGGCAGATGGGCTATTCGTTGCAGCAATTGCTCAATGGTTTGCCTGAACTCGACACGCCGGCGCGCGACTTTCTCGATCAATGCACGGAACCGCATCTGGCCCTGTGCTGGGCGCTGGCCGCACGCGCCTGGGGCATCAGCCCGCAGGATGCCCTCGCCGCGTGGTTGTGGAGCTGGCTGGAAAACCAGCTCGCCGTATTGATGAAAACCCTGCCGCTGGGCCAGCAGGCCGCCCAGCGCCTGACCAGCGAACTGCTGCCGCTGCTGCAACAAGCGCAGCAGGACGCCAGCCGAATCAACCCCGAACACATGGGCAGCGCCGCGTTCGGTCTGTCCCTGGCGTGCATGGCCCATGAGCGCCAGTACAGCCGCCTCTTCCGTTCTTAGGAGAAACACTCGATGAACACACAACCTCTGCGCGTCGGCATCGGCGGCCCGGTCGGTTCCGGCAAAACCGCGTTGACCCTGGCCCTGTGCCTGGCCCTGCGCGAGCGCTACAACCTCGCCGTGGTCACCAACGATATCTACACCCGCGAAGACGCCGATTTTCTCGTGCGCAATGAAGCCCTCGCGCCCGAGCGGATCATCGGCGTGGAAACCGGCGGCTGCCCGCACACGGCGATCCGCGAAGACGCCTCGATCAACCTGGAAGCAGTCGATCAACTGAACCGGCGTTTTCCGGGGCTGGATCTGATTCTGGTGGAATCCGGTGGTGACAACCTCTCGGCGACTTTCAGCCCGGAACTGTCCGACCTGACCATCTACGTGATCGACGTCTCGGCCGGCGACAAGCTGCCGCGCAAGGGCGGGCCGGGCATCTGCAAATCCGATCTGCTGGTGATCAACAAGATCGACCTCGCGCCGCTGGTGGGCGCCTCGCTGGAGATGATGGACAGCGACACCAAACGCATGCGCAACGGCAAGCCGTTCGTCTTCAGCAATCAGAAAACCGGTCAAGGCCTGGAACAAATCATCGCCTTCATCGAACGCCAGGGCCTGCTGACCGCAGCCTGATTCACTGATCAACAAGGAAGCTCATCCATGACACTCAAACGCATTCTTGGCGCCGTGGCGCTGCTGCTGACTCCAGCATTGGCCTTCGCTCACCCAGGTCATGGCGACAGTGGTTTGATCGCCGGTATCAGTCACCCGATCGGTGGACTCGACCATTTGTTGGCGATGGTCGCTGTCGGTCTGTGGGCCGCGCAACAGCAAGGCGCGGCGCGCTGGGCACTGCCGTGCACATTTGTCGGCACCATGCTGATTGGCGGCATGCTCGGGTTTGAAGGGCTGGAACTGCCGGCGCTGGAAAGCGGGATTGCTGCGTCGGTGCTGGCGCTGGGCTTGGCCGTGGCACTGGCGGTGCGTCCGCCGTTGGTCATGGCGGTGGTGGCGACGGCGCTGTTTGCGCTGTTCCATGGCGTGGCGCACGGCTTGGAACTGCCGGACATGAGTAGCCCTTGGGCGTATGCGGCGGGTTTTGTCGCTGCGACAGCCGCACTGCATGCGGCGGGTTATGCCGTGGTGCGTTTCCTGCCTCAGGCAGCGGCGCCGCTGGTACGCTTGGCGGGCGCGGCTTCGGCGGCGACTGGAGTTTGGTTGCTCGCAGGCTAGTTTTTATTGTCTGAACTGGCCCCTTCGCGAGCAAGCTCGCTCCCACAGGTTTTGTGTACGCTGCAAATCCACTGTGGGAGCGAGCCTGCTCGCGAAGGCGGACTGACAGACACCACATCGCTCAGGCCGGTCTCTCTGCTACCATGTCGCGCAATCGCCCCAGCCCGTGACGACGTCCGCCCATGCCCCACGCTTCCCGCTCCACCTCCCTGCCTGAATTGACCGCCCTGTTTCGCGATGTGCAACAGCACTTCGTCGACGTGATCGTGCCCCTCTGGCAAGGCCCGGGCTGGAACGCCGACATGGCGCTGCCCTTTGAGGCGCTGGACGCCACGCATCAGCCGCTGCCACCGCAGCGCTACCGGGCAATGGCCTGCGCACGGCAGCTGTACCTGTTTTCCAGTCTGATCGGGGTTGTGGATAACGCTGACGTACGCGCGGCAGCGCTGTTCCGCTCCTTGCAACGGTACTTTCACGATGCCGAACACGGCGGCTGGTTCTACAGCATCGATGCGCAGGGCAAGCCGCTGGATCAGCGCAAGGATCTCTACACCCACGCCTTTATCCTGTTTGCCTGCGCGCATTACTGGGCAAAGTCCGGCGATTCGCTGGTCGAGTCGACGTTGAATGCGGCGCTGGAAATCATTGGCCGGCGCTTTGCCACCGGTGATGGCTTGTACGAAGCCTGCCTGGAACGCGACTGGATTACCCTGCAAACCGGTCCGCTGCAGAATCCGTTGATGCATCTGGCCGAAGCGTTCCTCGCCACCCTGGCGGTTCGCGAAGATGCCCAGACGCAAAAGGCATTGCTGGAGTTATGCACAGCCATGCACAAGCAGTTCGTCGACCCGCAATACGGCGTGTTGATGGAAAAGCCGCTCGGCGCTGTGGATAACTGGTATGAGCCGGGACACCAGTTCGAATGGTATTTCCTGCTGGAATCGTCTGCGTTGTTGCGGGGTTCGAAACTGCATGCGGCGCTGGATCGGGCGTTTGCCTTCACCGAGCAATACGGTGTGGTGCAGTCATCCGGCGCGGTGCGGGCGATGCTCGATCTGGAAACGAATGGACGCCCGCGCGACTCGACTCAGCGGATCTGGGCTCAGGCGGAATATCTGCGCGCGCTGACCTTGCGTCAGGGCAGTGAAGCGGTGGTACTGCGCCAGTTGCAGGCGTTGCAGCAGCGGTTTCTGCATGCGGGTGGCTGGCATGAGTGCCGGGATGAGTTAGGCGAAGTGAGCCGCAAGGACATGCCTTCGACTACGCCTTATCACTTGGCGACTTGTTACCACGGTCTGGCTGAATATCTTCGCTGATGGATAAATAGCTATCGCGAGCAGGCTCACTCCTACAGGGGAACGCATTCCAAATGTAGGAGTGAGCCTGCTCGCGATTAGCCGTTACGCGGTCGCTAGGCGATCCACTTCCTGTCCCCGGTAAAGCTGATGGTCAACCAGCGCGCCGCATCCGGTTTGCCCAGCTTCGCCGAAATCTCCTCGCGCAACGCATCCAGCTGTCCGACATGGCTCAGCGCATAATCCGCCGGCAACACCACATGAATCTCGATAAACCGTGCCCGTCCGTGCTTCTGCACGTACGACACGTAATCGTCGAAACCATGCTCGGTTTTCGCCGCGTCCATTACCTGTCGCACCTGATCATCCAGCGTGTCCGGGGCGATCCCCAAGACATCGCGTAGCGCCGGCCCAAGGATCTTGAACGCCGGCGGCAACATGGTCAGCGCCAGTACGATCAGGATCAGCGGGTCGACATACACCGCCCACTGGCCATAGCCCTGAGACTTGAGCAGCAGCGCCGCGAGAAAACTGATCAACAGGCCCACGGACAGCATCGCGTCCACCAACCAACTGATGTTGTCGAACTGGATCAGGCTGGATTTGAGCCTGCGATTGCGCTGCCGGACGTAGAAGAAGTAGGCGAATTCGACCACGGTAAACACCGCGGCATAAATGATCACCAGCCCCAACTCGATGTCGCGGCCACCGTTGATGATGCCGAACACGCCGTTGAGAAACGCGTAGATCGCGATCAACATCAGGAAGCTGCCCTCAATCAGCAGCACCATCGGTTCCAGATGCCAGAAACCGAACTGGAAACGGTGATTGCTTTGCTTGGCGATCAGCTTGGCAGTGATCAGCATCAGGACTTTGATGAACGTTGCGATCAGCGAGAAAAAACCATCGAACAGGATGGATTGCGAACCTGAAACAAAACCGGTGACGATCCCGGCAATCGCCACAGCCAACATCAGAATGGTCGATTGTTTGAGCAGTGCCTGCTCACCTCGGTTACTCACTTTGACTCCTCGAAAAACCTTGAAAACCGCGGGGTGCGGTTGGGTTGTTGCGAGGGGAGTTTACCTTATCGCCCTGTTTTGGCCTTTTTGGCCTCTTCGCGAGCAGGCTCGCTCCCACATGAGACCGCGATCAAATGTGGGAGCGAGCCTGCTCGCGAATGGCTTCCGCGCGGTCTTAAGCCTTGTTCCGCTCAATGGCAAAACCAGCCCAGGTCTGGCTCACCGGCATCAATTCCAGGCTGTTGATGTTGATGTGCGCCGGCGCATTCATCACCCAGAAAATCGTCTCGGCGATGTCCTGTGGCTGGATCGGCTCGGCACCGGCGTAAGTCGCGTTGTAACGCTCCTGATCGCCAGCGAAACGCACCAGCGAGAACTCGCTTTCGCACAGCCCCGGCTCAATATTGCTGACCCGCACACCGGTACCCTGCAAGTCGCAACGCAGGTTCAGCGAAAACTGCTTAACGAACGCTTTGGTCGCGCCATACACATGGCTGCCCGGGTACGGATAGTTGCCGGCGATGGAGCCAAGGTTGACGATGCCGGCGCCACGACCATGGGCGATCAGGCGTGGCAGCAGCAGGCGAGTGGCGTACATCAGGCCTTTGACGTTGGTGTCGACCATGGTGTCCCAATCGTCCAGATCGCACTTCGGCGCCGGGTCCACGCCCAGCGCTAAACCTGCGTTGTTGATCAGCCCGCGAAGCTTTGCGAACGACGGCGGCAGATTGGCAATCGCCTCCTCCATCGCCTTGCGATCACGCACATCAAGCACCAGACCATGCACTTCGGTCTGCTTCGACAACTCGGCACACAGCGCGGTCAGGCGTTCTTCACGACGGCCGGTCAGCACCAGTTTCCAGCCAGCCCCGGCAAAACGGCGGGCGCAGGCTTCACCAAATCCGGACGTCGCGCCGGTGATAAACAGGGTGTTGGACATCGTGTTCTCCTTGCTTCGGCCGCCGGGGCAGCCCTTGGAATAGAAAATCAGCAGGCAGCATGCCCGCCCGCGCATTCACGGGCAACACCCACAAGCTGTACAAAAAACGACCAGCCATACCAACGCCATAGCCGCCGTGGCCTGTAGCCATGTGCACGCATGTTATCCACAGTCCCTTCCACAGTTTCCGGGGGCAAGTGCAAACGCGCAAAGCCGCGCCACGCAAGGCTTTGCGGGCGAAATAGAAAGTTTTTTGCTTGACCCTGAAGTGGTGGATGTGCGGGACATGGCATTTTGCACGACTGGTCACTCAGCACAGTGATTGCGCGAGGCCAGCAATTACGGCCCTCAGCGCAGTCTTTCCAGAGTTTAATCACAGACTTATCCACAGGCCCGCTCACCGGTGATAGCTGCTACCGGCACCTCTATAAAAAGGTTGACAACGAAGACTTCAAGCCTCGCAAAAACGCCTGATCAAAAAACAACCACACGCTTGCAAGCCACGGTTTAAAAGGCATGCAGCCAGATACACCCACGTTATTCACAGCCAGCTCCACAGCAAACGGGGACAAGTCAAAACTGTGGAAAAACAGCCATTTGCAGCGTCTATATGTCGCGCTTTGGCAGCTTGGGGAATTTGTTTTCCACAATTCTGGATTCTGGCGCAGATCAACTGTAGGAGTGAGCCTGCTCGCGATAGCGGTGTATCAGTCACCGGTGATGGCGAATGGGAAACCGCCATCGCGAGCAGGCTCACTCCTACAAGGGATTTGTGGTGGGTTTGAGATGTAAAAAGCCCCGGGACTTGCGTCGCCGGGGCTGTGCATAACGTCGAGGAATCAGTGCCCGCCCAGATAAGCGTTACGCACCTCCTCGTTCACCAGCAGCTCTTTACCGGTACCTGTCAGGCGAATCTCGCCGTTGACCATCACATACGCGCGATCCGACAGCTTCAGCGCATGGTTGGCGTTCTGCTCGACCAGAAAAATGGTCATGCCGGTTTTCGCCAACTCACGCAGGGTCGCGAAGATCTGCTTCACCACAATCGGCGCCAACCCGAGGCTAGGCTCATCGAGCAGCAACAGCTTAGGCCGACTCATCAAGGCCCGGGCAATGGCAAGCATTTGCTGTTCACCACCAGACATGGTCATCGCCCGCTGGTTACGTCGCTCTTCAAGCCGAGGGAACAGCGTGAACATGCGCTGCATATCCTCTTTGGCGTACTTGTCGCCAATCGGAATGGTGCCCATCAGCAGGTTTTCCTCGACGGTCATGTCGGGGAACACTCGCCGCCCTTCCGGCGATTGCGCGATTCCGTTGGAGGCGATGTAGTGCGAGGACTTGTGGGTAATGTCGACGCCTTGATAAAGGATCTGCCCGCCTGCCGCCCGTGGCTGACCGAAGATCGACATCAGCAACGTTGATTTACCGGCACCGTTGGAGCCGATCAGGCTGACGGTTTCCCCTTCATTGATCTGCAGCGAAACACCTTTGAGCGCCTGGATCGGTCCGTAGAACACGTCGAGGTCTTTGAGTTCGAGGATCGGTTGGGTCATACCAGCTCCTCTTCATCGGCGCCCAGATAGGCGGCAATCACTTTCGGATCGTTACGGATCGCTTCAGGCCCGCCCTCAGCGATGACGATGCCGTGGTCCAGCACCACGATGTGGTCGGAAATACTCATAACCATGCCCATGTCGTGTTCGATCAGCACCACGGTCAGATCGTGCTCGTCGCGCAGCAGCCGGATCATCGCGCTCAGCGCTTCGGTTTCCTGAGGGTTGAGGCCGGCGGCCGGTTCGTCGAGGCAGATGATCTGCGGCCGCGTGCACATGGCCCGGGCGATCTCCAGACGGCGCTGTTGGCCGTAGGAAAGTTCACCGGCGAGACGGTTGGCGCAGTCGACCAGATCGACCACCTCCAGCCAGTAGAACGCGCAGTCCAGCGCGTCGCTTTCGGCCTTGCGATAGCCCTTGGTGTTGAGGATGCCGGCGAGCATGTTGCGGTTGACCCACATGTGCTGCGCCACCAGCAGGTTTTCCAGCACCGACATTTCCTTGAACAAACGAATGTTCTGGAAGGTTCGCGCCAGGCCTGCACGGTTTACCAAGTGCGTGCCGCCGAACATTTTGTAGTACATGCGGCTGAGGAAGGATTTCGGCGAGACGAAATCGGTCGGTTTGAACGACTCGCCCAACAACTGGATGACGTTGGTCTGCTGGCCGCGCACCTTGAGTTCGATCTTGCCGCCGGTGGCTTTGTAGAACCCGGTCAGGCAGTTGAACACCGTGGTCTTGCCGGCGCCGTTGGGGCCGATCAGGGCGAAGATCGAGTTGCGTTTGACCTTCAGGCTGACATCGCTCAAGGCCTTGATGCCACCGAAATGCATCATCAGTTTTTCAACAGAGAGTACGACTTCACTCATGGCGCAGTCCTCTCATAGTGAATGGCACCTTTGCGTGGAGTGACCCCGGTACGGCTGATGCGAATCAGCCCGCGTGGTCGCCAGATCATCATCAAGACCATCAGGATGCCGAACAGCAGCACGCGATATTCAGCGAAGCCGCGCAGCAGTTCCGGAGCGACGGTGAGCACGAACGCGGCGATTACCACGCCGATGGTCGAGCCCATGCCGCCGAGCACAACGATGGCAAGAATCAACGCTGATTCGAAGAAGGTAAACGAGGTCGGGTTGACGAAGCCTTGGTAGGTGGCGAAAAACACCCCGGCCAGACCTGCGGTCGATGCACCGATGGTGAACGCCGAGAGCTTGACCAGCACGTGGTTGAGGCCCATCGAACGGCAGGCGATTTCGTCTTCACGCAAGGCTTCCCAAGCGCGGCCGACCGGCATCTTCACCAGACGATGCTTGATGTACAGCACCGCCAGCACCACGAGGAACAACACCGCGTAGATGAAGTAATACTTCACGTCCGGGTTGTAGGCGATGCCGAAGAACTCGTGAAACGGCACCCCGCCATCCTTCGCCCGTTTGCCGAACTCCAGACCGAAGAACGTCGGCAGCGGCGCCGGCATGCCGTTAGGGCCGCCGGTCAGCGACAACCAGTTGTTGAGGACCAGGCGAATGATTTCACCAAAGCCCAGAGTCACGATTGCCAGATAGTCGCCGTGCAGACGCAACACCGGGAAGCCGAGGATGCACCCGGCCAGCCCGGCAGTGATCGCCGCCAGCGGCAGCACCGTCCAGAAGCCCAGACCGAGGTACTGATAACCGAGCGCCAGACCGTAGGCACCGATGGCGTAGAACGCCACGTAACCCAGATCGAGCAGACCGGCCAGACCGACCACAATGTTCAGCCCCAGCCCCAGCAACACGTAGATCAACCCGAGGATGACCACGCCGAGCAGATAGGAGTTGGAGACAAACGGCACGATGACGGCCAGCACAATCAGCAGCGGGATGATCCAGCGCAGCGAGGATTTGTGATCGGCAGGCAGCACGTGCACACCAGAGCCGGTGCTCTCGAATCCGTCGAGAATTTTCAGGCCCTTGGGCGTTTGCAGGAACAGGCTGAGGGCAAAGCGGCCAATCATGACAATGCCGATGATCCAGGCCACACGGGTCGGCTCGAGGTTAAAGCTGTAACCCTCGAGCACGACGCCGACAATCGGGCCGAAAACGATCAGGGCAATCAGGCCGGCAAGAATCGCCTCAACCAGGCTTTTTTTGATATCGATGGATTTTTGAGTGGTTGAAGACATCGCTTACACCTTCGACACAAGAGGACGGCCCAACAGGCCCTGCGGCCGGAAGACCAGAACAAGTACGAGCAGCGAGAAGCTGAACACGTCTTTGTAGTCGGAGTTGACCAGACCGGAGAACAGCGACTCGGAAATGCCGAGGATGATCCCGCCGAGCATGGCCCCGGGCAGTGAACCGATCCCGCCAAGCACCGCCGCGGTGAACGCCTTGATGCCGATAATGAAGCCGGCATAGAAGTCGAAAGTGCCGTAGTTCATGGTGATCAGTACGCCGGCCAGCGCTGCCATGGCTGCACCGATGATGAACACATAGGAAATGACCCGATCGGTATTGATGCCAAGGATCGAAGCCATCTTGCGGTCTTGCTGGGTCGCACGGCACATGCGTCCGAGCTTGGTGTACTTGATGATGTAGGTCAGCAGGCCCATGCCGACGAATGCGGCCACCAGAATGAAAACTTTGGTGTAGGTCAGTTGCACGAAACCGGTACCGATGTCGACACGCCACGCACCGCTCAGCAGGGTTGGCACGCCCTGTTGTTTGGCGCCTTGAGCGATCTGTGCGTAGTTTTGCAGGATCAGGGAAATGCCGATGGCGCTGATCAGCGGTGCCAGTCGGGTGGAGTTGCGCAGGGGTTTGTAGGCGACTCGTTCAATGACCCAGCCATACACCGCCGTGACGACGATGGTGAAGATCAGTGTGCCGAGCATCAGCAGCGGGAAAGATTCGATACCGAAGTAAGCCAGCAGAGCCAGACTGATTGCCGCCAGGTAAGCAGAAATCATGTAAACCTCGCCGTGGGCGAAGTTGATCATGCCGATGATGCCGTAGACCATTGTGTAGCCGATGGCGATCAGGCCATAGACCGACCCGAGGGTCAGGCCATTGACCAGTTGCTGCAGGAAAATACCATCCATAACGCAATCTCACGCAGTGAGAACCTGCACACCTTTGATGTGCGGCTCTTCTAGGAAAAATACAGATTTACGTCGGAGCAATGTCAGCCACGATCCACCCGTCACCACCGCCCCCTGTAGGAATGAGCCTGCTCGCGATAGCGGATTAACATTCAACACATGTGTTGCCTGTAACTCCGTCATCGCGAGCAGGCTCACTCCTACAAAGGAACCGTGGGATCAGTTGATCGCGTCAGCCCTTACTTCTGTTTTTCCAGCTGGTGATATTTGCCATCCTTGTCCCACTGGTAAACCACGTAGTCGGAGACTTTCAGGTCGCCCTTGGAATCCCAGGTTTTTTCGCCCATGACGGTTTTCACCGGATTTTTCTTCAGCCAGGCCGCAGCCTCTTCACCCTTGTTGGACTTCGCGCCATTGAACGCGGCAGCCAGGGTCTGCACCGAAGCGTAGGCGTACAGGGTGTAGCCCTCAGGCTCGGTACCGGCCTTGCGGAATGCGTCCACAACGGTCTTGCTCTCAGGCAACAGACGCGGGTCGGCGCCGAAGGTCATCAGCACGCCATCGGTGAATTGCGGACCACCGGCGGTGGTCACCAGTTCGTCAGTCACGATGCCGTCATCGGACATGAACTTGACGTCTTTCAGGCCTTGTTCACGCAGTTGGCGAACCAGCGGGCCGGCCTCCGGGTGCAGACCGCCGAAGTAGACGACGTCGGCGCCGGCGCCACGGATCTTGGTGACGATGGTGCTGAAGTCTTTTTCGCCACGGGTCAGGCCTTCGTACAACACGGGCGTCACGCCGCGCTTGACCAGTTGCGCCTTGGTGGCATCCGCCAGGCCTTGGCCGTAGGTATCTTTGTCGTGCAGCACGACGACTTTCTTGCCCTTGAGCACGTCGACGATGTAGTCGCCGGCCACAATGCCTTGCTGGTCGTCACGCCCGCACATACGGAACATGGCACTGAGGCCGCGCTCGGTGACTTGCGGGTTGGTCGAACCCGGGGTGATCGCGATGATCCCGGCTTCGTCGTAGATTTCCGACGCTGGAATGGTCGAAGAAGAGCAGAAGTGACCGACCACGCCGGCGACTTTCTGGTTGGTGAGGTCCTTGGCGACCGTCACGGCCTGCTTCGGCTCGCAGGCGTCATCGCCCTTGACCAGAACGATTTTCTCCCCGTTGACGCCGCCAGCCGCGTTCACCGCGTCAGCCGCTGCCTGTGCACCCTTCATGTACTGCTCGCCAAATGCCGCGTTGGCGCCAGTCATTGGACCCGCTACACCGATTTTCACATCAGCTTGAGCAAACGCAGAAACACCCAACGCAGTAGCCACTGCGAGGGCCAGAAAGCCTTTCTTGTAAAACGTCTGGGACATGAGGTGGTGCTCCAAGGTTTTTTTTAGTTGGCACTGCGACTTCACTTCACTGAATGCTCTGAGCAAGGGCCGTGCCATCGGTTTTTTATTCTTCAAAAAGTCGCTGCTTTCTTGTTATTTCGACTGTTTCGTTCCCATTTTCATTGGGCGTGCAACCGTCTAAACCGCGGAAGGTGAAACCATTTATTTTTTCAGGCGCAACCCGCACGCGCCATCATTGCAACCGCGGCGTCAAACGACGTGCAACCAGCCTGTAACAGCCCGCGTCACCGAACTGCACACTGCTGGTGCGGGACTGCTACAACCCGCACCATTACAGGCTAGTCGCTGCATCGAAAAGCGCCGCTTCCGGCAACATATTTCAACACTCAAATCACAATGCGCAGGCACTGGCCCGCGTGATACAGCGAAAACCCGGCCTCATACAGGCAACTGCGCAAGCCCACGCCAGCCAGGGGCTGCATCGGTGCGAAGGGAATCGGCAGGGCTTGCGGATTGCCGTGACACAAATAGTCGGCGAAGGCTTTGCCGACCACGGTGCCAGTGGTCACGCCACGACCGTTGTAACCAGTGACGGCCACCAATCCCGGTGCAGGTTCGAACAGGCGCATGAGGTGATCGGGCGTGAAAGCGATGCGCCCGGTCCAGGTGCATTCCCACTCGACGGGTTTCAGATTGGGGAAGTAATGCTGCTGCACGCGGTCGGCCCAGGCCTTGAGAAACCAGGTCGGTTTCTGGTTGCCATTGCCGAGGCTGCCGAGCAATAACCGCCCTTCTTTGTCACGGCGGATGCTGCTCAAGACTTGGCGGGTATCCCACGAGCCCTGCCCGCCCGGGAGGATTTCCTGCGCGGCATCTTCGCTCAGCGGCACCGAGGCGACCTGGTAGTAATAACCGGGGAAGAAGTTGCGCTTGAGTTCGGTCCAGTCGCCTTCGGTGTAGGCGTTGGAGGCGATGACCACTTGCTCGGCCAGCACTGAACCGCGTTCGGTCTGCACTGACCAGTTCGCCCCCTGACGCTCAAGGCGAGTGACCGGCGAATGATCGAACATTTGCCCACCGAGACCTTTCACCGCGTTGGCCAGCCCGGTGACATACGCCATCGGGTTGAGCGTGCCGGCGCGACGATCGAGCAAAGCCGCGGCGATCTTCTGCGTGCCGGTGGCTTGCTCGCAGGCCTTGCCGGTCAGCAGTTCAACCGGTGCGCCGCGACGTTTCCATTGTTGCTCGCGGCTACGCAAATCCGCCTCGCCCTTGGCGTTGTGCGCCATGTGCAACGTGCCTTCGCGGCGTAACTGGCAATCGATGTTGTACTTGTCCACAAGGCTGAACACCAGTGCCGGCGCGGCCCCGAGCATGCGGTTGAGCTGGCTGCCGACCGCTTCGCCGAAACCGGCTTCGATCTCGTCCGGCGGGATCCACATACCGGCGTTGACCAGTCCGACGTTACGCCCGGAACCACCGTGACCCGCACGATGAGCCTCCAGCACGCAGACGCTTTTGCCTTTTTCCAACAGATGCAGCGCCGCCGACAACCCGGTAAACCCGGCGCCGATCACGCAGACATCGACTTTGACTTCGCCCTTGAGCGCGGTGTTATCCGGCCTTTGTGGCGTGAGTTTTTCCCACAGACATTCTTCGCGTAACGGCATTGCCAAGCTCCTGACGGAGCAGCTGCAAGCTTTGAGCTACAAGCAGCAAGCCGATCTGCTTGTAGCTTGGGGCTTGAAGCTCGCTGCTGCTTAATCGAATGTGATGCCCT
This sequence comes from Pseudomonas sp. Irchel s3f10, assembly GCF_900187515.1. Classification (NCBI taxonomy): domain Bacteria; kingdom Pseudomonadati; phylum Pseudomonadota; class Gammaproteobacteria; order Pseudomonadales; family Pseudomonadaceae; genus Pseudomonas; species Pseudomonas sp. Irchel s3f10. The sequence continues at coordinate 16,516 of NZ_FYDZ01000013.1, read as the reverse complement.
GCGCCAGCGGCAACTCCAGCGAATAATTCACGGTGTTGGTCTGGCGGCGCATATACGCGCGCCAAGCGTCCGAGCCGGACTCACGACCGCCACCGGTTTCCTTCTCGCCACCAAACGCGCCACCAATTTCTGCACCGCTCGGGCCGATGTTGACGTTGGCAATGCCGCAATCACTGCCCACCGCCGACATGAACTGCTCGGCTTCACGCACGTCAGTGGTGAAGATGCACGACGACAAACCTTGCGGCACCGCATTGTTCAGACGCAGCGCTTCCTGGAAATCGTTGTAACCGACCACGTACAGAATCGGCGCGAAGGTTTCGCTGCAGACCACATCGCTTTGTTCCGGCATTTCAACGATGGCCGGCGAGACGTAGTAGGCGTTGGGGAATTGATCTTCGAGCTGACGCTTGCCGCCAAACACCCGACCGCCTTCGCTCAATGCCTGTTCCAGCGCATCCTGCATGTTTTCGAAGCTGTGCTTGTCGATCAGCGGACCGACCAGATTGCCTTCCAGCGGGTTGCCGATGCGCACTTTCGAGTATGCAGCTTTGAGGCGAGTAACGATTTCTTCCTTGACCGACTCATGAGCGATCAGACGGCGCAGGGTGGTGCAACGCTGCCCGGCAGTACCAACGGCGCTGAACAGAATCGCACGCACGGCCATGTCGAGATCGGCGCTCGGGCCGAGGATCATCGCGTTGTTACCGCCCAGTTCCAGAATGCTGCGGGCGAAACGTGCGGCGACTTTCGGCGCCACTTCGCGGCCCATGCGTGTGCTGCCAGTGGCGCTGATCAGCGCTACACGCGGGTCATCGACCAAGGCTTCGCCGGCATCGCGACCACCGATGATCACTTGGCAGAGGTTCGCCGGCGCATCGGTGAAGTTCTTCACCACGCGATCGAACAGCGCCTGACAGGCCAACGCGGTGAGCGGAGTTTTCTCCGACGGTTTCCACACCACCGGGTTGCCGCAGACCAGCGCCAGCGTGGTGTTCCACGCCCACACTGCGACCGGGAAGTTGAACGCGCTGATCACCCCGACCACGCCCAGCGGATGCCAGGTTTCACGCATGTGGTGGCCCGGACGCTCGGAGGCAATGGTCAAACCGTACAACTGGCGGGACAGGCCGACGGCGAAATCGCAGATGTCGATCATCTCCTGCACTTCACCCAGACCTTCCTGAGTGATCTTGCCGGCCTCCCAGGAAACCAGCTCGCCAAGATCAGCCTTATATTCGCGCAGCACTTCACCGAACTGACGCACCAGTTCGCCGCGACGCGGGGCCGGCACCTTGCGCCATTGCTCGAACGCATGATCTGCGCGACTGATGTGCTGCTCGACTTCGGCCGGGCCTTCCCAGTTGACGGCGGCGATGCGGCTGCCGTCGATCGGCGAATGCACCGGCACTTTGCCGTTCTGATAAAGGGCCGGGTTCACACCTAGACGATCAAGCAATGCGGCAACCATGGGTCACTCCTCAAGCAAAAAACTGAATGTGTGCGGGCGCTTTTTCGCGACCGGGCAGGCCTTTAGTTGTAGCGTCACAATGGCAAGGCAACAAACGACCTTTACGCGAGATATCATTCCGTTTATTCATGCTGCGCACAGAAAGACAAGAAAAGGATCGGCCATGCTGAACAAACGCCACTTGCCCTCGATCACCGCCCTGCAGTGTTTTGAGGCCGTGACCCGGCACTTGAGCTTCACCCGCGCCGCCGAGGAACTGAACCTGACCCAGAGTGCGGTGAGCAAACAGGTCGCGCAGCTTGAGGAGTTGTTGCAGCACTTGTTGTTCCTCCGCGTGCGGCGGCGCTTGCAGATGACCCCGGCCGGGGATTTGTACTTGGTTGAAGTAAGAAAAATCCTCACCCAAGTGGAAATGTCGACGCATTACCTGCGCTCCTACGGCGGTGAGACTGAAGTCCTGCGCGTGTCTACGCCATCAACCTTCGGCGCGCGCTGGCTGGTGCCGCGCCTGAAAGGCTGGCGTCTGCGCCATCCGTCGATCCATCTGGATTTGTGTAACGAGCAGGAAGCGGATGACCTGCTGCAAGGGCGCAGCGACCTGGCGTTCTACTTCGGCCAAGGCTCACGGCCCGGCACTGAATGCCTGAAGTTGTTCGGCGAAGAGCTTGTTCCGGTCTGCGCGCCGGGCAGCCTGCCGGACAAGCCGTTCACTTATCCGACGCAACTTACCGATCTGGTACTCCTGCAAAATGCCTCGCGCCCGCAGGCGTGGCACGACTGGTTCGACAGTCAGGGTTATCAGACCGAACACAGCTACCACGGGCCGCGTTTCGAAACCTTTTATATGTGCATCCGTGCCGCGCAGGTTGGTTGCGGCGTGGCGTTGTTGCCGCGATTTCTGGTGGAAGAGGAATTGGCCGACGGCAAACTGGTTATTCCCTGGCAGCATGCGATGCCCAGCAGCGACGCCTATTACCTGGCCTACCCGGAGCACGCGGCGGAAGTGCCGAAGGTGCGTGATTTTGTGAAGTGGATGCTGGAGCAGATCGACAGCCCGAATGACTGAACCGATTGAATTATGTGGGAGCGAGCCTGCTCGCGAAGAGTCCGGCACATTCACTACCCATTTCGACTGAAATGACGCCTTCGCGAGCAGGCTCGCTCCCACAAGGGTTCTGCGGTGATCTAAAAAATTGCTGGCAATCTTCGTCCCTGATATGCGCCACTAGCGCCATTGATTGAGACCGCGCACAGGCGCGGCGCACCTGGAGACCCCGTTATGAGCGAGAGCGTGTTTGCCGATCGCATCGTGCAGAACCTGCTCGACACCGACTTCTACAAACTGACGATGATGCAGGCGGTGCTGCACAACTACCCCAACGTCGAAGTCGAATGGGAGTTTCGTTGCCGTAATAGCGAGGATCTGCGCCCGTATCTGGCCGAGATCCGTTTTCAGATCGAGCGGCTGGCCGAACTGAGCCTGAGCGCCGACCAACTGAGTTTTCTTGAGCGCATCAGCTTCCTGAAACCGGACTTCCTGCGTTTCCTCGGGCTGTTCCGCTTCAACCTGCGCTATGTGCACACCGGCATCGAGAACGGCGAGCTGTTCATCCGTCTGCGCGGGCCGTGGCTGCATGTGATTCTCTACGAAGTGCCGTTGCTGGCGATCGTCAGCGAAGTGCGCAACCGCTATCGCTACCGCGAAACAGTACTGGAACAGGCGCGCGAACAGCTCTATCGCAAGTTCGACTGGCTGACCGCCAATGCCTCGGCCGACGAATTGTCGCAACTGCAGGTCGCCGATTTCGGCACCCGTCGGCGCTTTTCGTACGGTGTGCAGGCTGAAGTGGTGAATGTGCTCAAGCACGACTTCCCCGGACGCTTCGTCGGCACCAGCAACGTGCATCTGTCGCGTGAACTGGACATGAAACCGCTGGGCACCATGGCCCACGAGTGGATCATGGCCCACCAGCAACTCGGCCCGCGATTGATCGACAGCCAGATCGCCGCGCTGGATTGCTGGGTTCGCGAATACCGTGGCCTGCTGGGGATCGCGCTCACCGATTGCATCACCACCGATGCGTTCCTCGGCGACTTCGACCTGTTTTTCGCCAAGCTTTTCGACGGACTGCGCCACGACTCCGGCGATCCTGTGGTGTGGGGCGAAAAATGCATCGCCCACTATCACAGGCTCGGCATCGACCCGATGAGCAAGACCCTGGTGTTTTCCGACAGCCTGACCCTGCCCAAATCGCTGGAGATTTTCCGCGCGCTGCACGGTCGGATCAACGTCAGCTTTGGCATCGGCACCAACCTCACCTGTGACATTGCAGGTGTCGAACCGATGAGCATCGTGCTTAAAATGACCGCCTGCAACGGCCAACCGGTGGCGAAGATCTCCGACGAGCCAGGCAAGTCCCACTGCAAAGACCCGAATTTTGTCGCCTATTTGCGACACGTGTTCCAGGTTCCTGCCGATTCCAGTCTATCTAGCAAGGAGTGAATTCATGCAAGCCGTACAGCGTGAGATTGCTGAACAGCTCAAGGTGCAACCGCCGTTCGCCGACTACCAGGCCCTGCAGGCCGAAGTCGCCAGGCGCATTGCCTTTATTCAGGACTGTCTGGTCAATTCCGGGCTCAAGACGCTGGTACTGGGCATCAGCGGCGGCGTCGATTCGCTGACCGCAGGCCTCTTGGCCCAGCGTGCGATGCGTGAGCTGCGCGACCAGACCGGCGACAACAGTTACAAATTCATCGCCGTGCGCCTGCCGTACGAAACCCAGTTCGACGAGCACGACGCCCAGGCCTCGGTGGATTTCATCGCCCCGGACGAGCGTCACACAGTCAACATCGGCCCGGCGGTGAAATCGCTGGCCAGTGAAGTCGCGGCCTTCGAAGGCAAGCATGCGGTATCGGTGGACTTCGTACTGGGCAACACCAAGGCGCGGATGCGCATGGTTGCGCAGTACACCATCGCTGGCGCGGCGCACGGTCTGGTGATCGGCACCGATCACGCGGCGGAAGCGGTAATGGGTTTCTTCACCAAGTTCGGTGACGGCGCTTGCGATCTGGCACCGCTCAGTGGTCTGGTAAAAAATCAGGTTCGGGCGATTGCGCGCAGCTTTGGCGCGCCGGAGTCGCTGGTCGAGAAAGTGCCGACGGCAGACCTGGAAGATCTGTCGCCGGGCAAACCGGACGAGGCTTCGCATGGCGTGACCTATGCCGAAATCGACGCCTTCCTGCATGGCGAGCCCGTGCGGGAAGACGCGTTCAAGATCATTGTCGATACGTACAACAAGACGCATCACAAGCGGGTCATGCCGTTCGCGCCTTGAGCTGCTACGAGAGGCAAAAATTGTCGCAGGCGGCGATCCCGATTTCGAGTACGAAAATCAAAAAATCGCAGCCTGCGGACAGCTTCGGCGCCGCTACGTGGAGACTTGCAGTCATTGCTTCAGGCGTTGTTCAGGGGCTTCAGGGTCCACGATCGTGATAGTGATTGATTCAGATTGGCTATCCGACGGCGTTATTGCGTTGAATACGTATGTTCCGGGCTTCAAGTCCGGGAGTGTCTCTTGCCAGGCATTATCGAAGGCCACTGAAGTCGGGGCCAAATCCTGTTCACCATTGCGAAGTATTAATCGGAAGTGTCCTGCTGCCTGGCCACTGAACGCAAGCGTCGTAAACTCAGTATCGTCGCCATCTTGCAGATCCTTGCCGCCTTCGCCGACTTCTGCAATCCGGCCGATAGCAGGTTGTTTCGGTGACCCGACATAGAAGTCTATGGCGGCCGTCGGGTCGCCCTGTGGAGCCTTGGCAGTCAGCGAATATCTTGTGTCGGTGGGAAAATCCAACTCGCCGCTCCATTCGCCATCGGTCACGTCAAAGGTCTCGATCGGCTCTGAATTATCTTTAGCAAACACCTCTACCGTACTTGAGCTGGCGGTCCCGGCAATCGTTAATTTAGTGTCCGGCGTAGCCGTTTCGTTGCGCACTTCTCCAGAAATGCCAGTCAGACCAGTAATCTTCACCTCGCCTTCGGACGCCTCGCTGACAGTCACGGTGCGGGTCTCGGATTTTTCGCCGTCTACGTCCTCGGCTTTCAGCGCATAGGTTTTACCCGCCGTGAGCTCGATTTCGCCACCCCAAGTGCCATCCGCTGCCGTAAACGTTTTAATCGGAGTCGGGTTATCTCCATCCAGCAATTTGACCTCGCCGTCCTTCGCCGAGCCGGCGATCGTCAGTGTGGTGTCTGCGGTAGTCCCACCGTCTTCGATCTCGCCCTCTTCCGAATCCTTCAGCGAAGTAATCTTTACCTCACCTTCGGACGCCTCGCTGACAGTCACGGTGTGGGTCTCGGATTTTTCGCCGTCTACGTCCTCGGCTTTCAGCGCATAGGTTTTACCCGCCGTGAGCTCGATTTCGCCACCCCAAGTGCCATCCGCTGCCGTAAACGTTTTAATCGGCGTCGAATTATCTCCATCCAGCAATTTGACCTCGCCGTCCTTCGCCGAGCCGGTGATCGTCAGTGTGGTGTCTGCGGTAGTCCCACCGTCTTCGATCTCGCCCTCTTCCGAATCCTTCAGCGAAGTAATCTTTACCTCACCTTCGGACGCCTCGCTGACAGTCACGGTGCGGGTCTCGGATTTTTCGCCGTCTACGTCCTCGGCTTTCAGCGCATAGGTTTTACCCGCCGTGAGCTCGATTTCGCCACCCCAAGTGCCATCCGCTGCCGTAAACGTTTTAATCGGAGTCGGGTTATCTCCATCCAGCAATTTGACCTCGCCGTCCTTCGCCGAGCCGGTGATCGTCAGTGTGGTGTCTGCGGTAGTCCCACCGTCTTCGATCTCGCCCTCTTCCGAATCCTTCAGCGAAGTAATCTTTACCTCGCCTTCGGACACTTCCCCGATGGTAACGGTATAGATGTCGGATTCGGTTCTATCATCCGCCTTGGCTTTCAGCGCATAGACCTGCCCCGTTACAAGCGTGAGACTGCCATCCCAGCTGCGGTCTGGTTTCACCGTAAACGTCGCAATCGGCGCAGTGGCAGCACCGTTGAAGATCCTTATCTGGCCTGTCTTCGCCAAACCCTTGATCTTCAGATCCGTGTCTTCAGTCTGGCCTCCGTTTTCTACCTCTGCGCCGCTGGAGTCTTCCAGCATTTCAATAAAGGGCTTTGTTACTACGGAGATCATTACAAATGGATCGGTTTCGTCCTCCCCATGGGACAGCACATATTCATGTTTTCCTTCAGGCAGATTATCTATCAGGAAAAATCCGTCGCCTGCCAGGTTTGTCTGGCCATAGTATTTCGACCCATCATCGATAAGGAGCTCAAGACGAGAGTCCGCAGGCCCGGTAACGGTGAAGTTGGCCCTTGAGGAGAAAGTCCTTCCGCCGCTGGCAATCTCCTCCCCACCTGAAAACACTTTAGTGATTTTCAGGTCGGCCAAGGTTGAGTTCTTGCGCTTGTCGTCCATGGGTGAATCCTCTTTGCAATCGTCTGGAATGAAGACCCATGTAATCCCGACTTCGAGGAGCGGTCTACTGTCAGAAATTACAGGTGACAGCGCTTTTCGGATGAAAGGTAGCTCAAATAAAATCCATGCCAGACGCAAAAACGCCGCTGGCGATCATCGCGCAGCGGCGTTTCTTGAGACACCTGAACCCAGTGTTACTTCAGGACGATTGTGCCTTTCATCATCGAGATGTGGCCCGGGAACGAGCAGAAGAAGCCGTATTTTTCAGCGGCATCCAGCTTCGACACATCGAAAGTCACCGAGTCGGTTTCCTTGGCACCGATGATCTTGGTGTGAGCGATAACGCGCGCATCACCTTCCGGCAGGTAGTTCTTGTCGATACCGGCGGCCAGGCCAGCGGTGGCGATTGGCTGCATGTCAGCTTCTTTGCTGATCACCAGGTTATGGCCCATGACGTTCTTCGGCAGGTTGCCGGAGTGGGTCAGCTCGACGGTGAAGGTCTTGCAGCTCTTGTCGATCACGATTTCCTTGGTGTTGAAGGACATCTGATCGGTGGAGTCAACGGTGGTTTTGCACTCGGCAGCCATCAATTGGCTGCTGGCCAGCGCCAGCAGGGATACCGCAACAACTTTGGAAAACATGGTGAATCTCCAAGGCAGGGTTAACAAACACGAATGGTGGAAAGACTGCCTGAAATCTTCGCAAGTTCCTATGACTTGAGTCAAAAATTGTATACAACTTTCAGGCTATGACACTCATCGAGACAATCTAACGGCCAGATTCCCCGGTCGGCCCTATGATCGGCGCATCTACTGAGACGGAGTGTCTGTCATGTTCTTTAACGGTCTGTTGTGCAGTTTGCTCGCCGCCTACGCCTGTGGTGCCAGCGGCACCTTTGAATCGCCGGAACGCGAAGTTTAGCCCTTGGATCAAGGCGTGCCAGCCATTACCCTGTGTCGGATTGACCCAGGAGGAAGGCATGTCTCTGAAATCCGTTTGTGTATTTTGCGGTGCCAACGCCGGCACTGTTCCGGCTTACACCGCAGCCGCAGTTGCTCTTGGCCAGGCGTTGGCCGAACGTAAGCTGACTCTGGTCTATGGCGGCGGCGCCGTGGGTTTGATGGGCATCGTTGCCGATGCGGCACTGGCGGCCGGCGGCGAAGTGATCGGGATCATCCCGCAAAGCCTGATGGACAAGGAAATCGGCCACAAAAGCCTGACCCGTCTGGAAGTGGTCGGCGGCATGCATGCGCGCAAGGCGCGGATGGCTGAGCTAAGCGACGCGTTCATTGCTCTGCCCGGTGGTCTGGGTACGCTGGAAGAGCTGTTCGAAGTCTGGACCTGGGGCCAGCTCGGCTACCACGGCAAGCCGCTGGGCCTGCTGGAAGTGAACGGTTTCTACAGCAAGCTCACTGCATTTCTCGACCATATCGTCGGCGAAGGCTTCGTTCGCGCGCCACACCGTGACATGCTGCAAGTGAGCGAATCGCCGCAAGCACTGCTCGATGCTCTGGATAGCTGGAAGCCGACCGTCACGCCAAAATGGGTCGAGCAAAAACCCGGTTAACCCCCGGACACCGATACAGGGCAGAATACGCGCCGCTCAACCTCACCTTCGACCAAGAGGAACGCCCATGGCCAAACCCAATTACTCCTTCGCCAAACGTCAACGAGACCTGGCAAAGGAACAGAAGAAAGAGGAAAAGCTTCAGCGCAAGAAACAAACCGCTGAAGAAGCAGCACTGAACCCTGAGGGTGAAGTGGCAACGGAAGATGATGTTGATGCAACCGAAACACCGAAAGATCAGGCGCCCGACGCCTGAACCCCACCGGGTTTGATGATCGAATCAGACCCTGCGGATTTGTGACGGGGCTGGCGGTTTCACTGCTGGCCCTCACAGCCCTCCCCGAAATATCCAATTCCCCCTGTAGGAGTGAGCCTGCTCGCGATAGCGGTGTGTCAGTTGAAATATTTGCTGCTGACACACCGCTATCGCGAGCAGGCTCACTCCTACAGTTTGATCGGCGTTAATCCAGAGGCATTACGGTGACGCGCACTTCCGGGTCGTGATTGCCGCCACCGAGGATCACCCCGCGCAACGGCGACACATCGGAAAAATCCCGCCCCCACGCCAACGTGATGTGCTCGAGCGCTGGCTGCACATTATTGGTCGGATCAAAATCCACCCAGCCCAGTACCGGACAAAACACCGACACCCAGGCATGCGAAGCATCGGCGCCGATCAAGCGCGGCTGCCCCGGTGGTGGCTGCGTCAGCAAATAACCACTGATGTAGCGCGCTGCCAGCCCTCGCGAGCGCACGCACGCCAGCATCAAGTGCGCGAAGTCCTGACAGACCCCGCGCCGCCGCTCCAGCACTTCCACCAGCGGGGTCGCCACCTGAGTCGCCTCGGCATCAAAAGTGAATTCGCTGAAGATCTTCTGCATCAAGTCCCGCACGCCCAACAGCAACGGCCTGCCCGGCGCAAAACAACTCTGAGAGAACTCGACGAAGCGGCTTTTCAAATGCACGTACGGTGACTGGAACCGGTAGCGACAGGCTTCGAGCAACTCAGCGGACAACGGCTGGCTGCTGTAGGTGAGTGCATCGCGGGTCAATTCCCAGGCCGGCGACTGATTGAAATCCAGAGCCGGCCGCGCCAGCACCTCAACGGTGAGCCGGGCATTGACCTGCAATTCATCGTGAGGACGCTCGAAGGCCAGCCGGGTCAGCGGATTGCCAAACACGTCGAGCTCATCGCGGCGTGCTGTCGGGTCCGGGCTGATCAGCAGCTGCTGTTCAGTGCAGCGCTGCCAGGCGCATTCACGCGGCCACAAGTGCGCCAGTTGCTGCGCCAGGGACACCGGGCTGTCGTAGTGGTAACAGGTGTCGTGGAGGATCTGGTAGCGAGCATTCATCAGACGGACACCGTGCGCTGGCTGACGTCATCGACATGGGCGAAATGGCGCAGGGCCAGACGATCCGACACCTGCCCGCTGGCCTCGGCAATCTCTTGCAGCAGATCCGCCAGACCATTCAGAGCGGCTCGTACACTGGACTCACCGAATAATGGATTCTCCAGACATCCCAGATCGAAGCGCGCCAGACGCTCGACCAATTGCGGCAGTCCGGCCTCGCTTGGCGCAGCGAAATCGTCGTTCAAACGTTTCAAGGTGCGGGTCACCAGTTTCAACTGGAACAACACCGCGTGCGGGTTCTGCTCATCGAGCAGCAACAGGTCGAGCACCGGAATCAATTGCGCCACCGCCAGATAACGTGAGCGATAGGTGATGCTGCTGTTGCCCAGTTCCAGCAACCACTCCAGGCCCGCCTGATCGAACGCCCCAGCGCCACGCAGAAACGCCGCCAGACTGCTGCTGAGAAATTGCAGACGCTCGATACGCCGGCCGATCATCAGAAAGCGCCAGCCTTCGTCGCGGGTCATGTCGTCCAGGGCAAACCCGGACAGCGCCGCCAGCGACATCACCAGCCGGTTGAGAAAATCCAGCAACTCGCCGAAATCCGGCTCATCGGTGTCCAGCTCCGTCGCTTCGCGTTGCAGCTCCACCAGCGCCTGCCAGTTTTCCCGAGAAAGTTTGCCACGCACTTGTGAGGCCGCCCACTGCAAACGCTGCAGGTTGGAACGCAGACTGAACGACCAGTCCTCACCCAGCAGTGCCGCCAGCAGACGCTCCGGCAGTTCACCCTCGTCCGGCAGCAGCGTCAGTCGCTCGCCGAGGTCGACAGCGGCCTGCAACGCTTGCGGGTCGTCGCCGTCGACGTAACGCGCGAGCATGATGCGCAGCAACCGCGCACTGTCATCACAGCGCTCGCAGTAACGGCCGAACCAGAACAGGTTTTCCACCACCCGTGACGGCAGGTACGGATCGCGCCGCACCAGATCATGGACCCCAACGTTGCGCTGACTCTTCCATTGCTCACCGCTGGGAGGGCGATCACCCAATACCCAAGTGTCTTTGCTCGCCCCACCACGCTGCATCGACACCACTTCGGCATCGGCCTCGGCCGCCACCCGGGTCAGACCACCCGGAAGCACGCGATAATCGTCAGCACCGGCCACGGCGTACATGCGCATACCGATCGCCCGTGGTTGCAGTTGAGCGTTTTCCGCCTGCCAGATCGGCGCCTGGGACAGCTGAGCCAATTCTTGCGCGACATAGGCATAAGGACGCGCCTGCATGCGTTCGGCAAGCGCCTGACGCTGTTTTTCACTCAGATCACGGCCAAATACCGGCGCGAAGCTCTGCGACGGAAACGCCGGTTTGATCAGCAGTTCGGGCAGTTTTTCCAGGGCTTGGGCCAACACTGGCGCCTCACCACACCACCACGTCGCGATCGAGGGCAAAATCAGCTCTTCACCAAACAGGTATTGGTTGATCTTCGGCAGGAAGCCCAGCAACCCCGGCGACTCCAGCACGCCGCTACCCAGCGCATTGGCGACCAGGACTCGACCTTGGCGCACCGCCTCAAGCAACCCGGGAACGCCGAGTGCCGAGTCCGTGCGCAACTCCAGCGGATCGCAGAAATCATCATCGAGCCTGCGCATGACTGCGTGCACCCGACGCAGGCCACTGAGGGTTTTCAGGTAGACCGTGGCATCGCGCACCGTCAGATCACCGCCCTCGACCAGCGGATAACCGAGCTGGCGAGCCAGATACAGATGTTCAAAATAACTTTCATTGAAGCGCCCCGGTGTGAGCAGCACCACCAGCGGCGCGTCATCGTCACACGGCGCCTGTCGCGCGAGGGTCTCCTGCAACGTACGGAAGAACCCGGCCAGATGCTGCACCTTCAGATCCCGATACAACTCGGGAAAGGCGCGCGACACGATGGTGCGGTTTTCCAGGGCATAACCGGCGCCCGACGGGGCTTGGGTGCGATCGGCGGTCACCCACCAACGCCCGTCCGGCGTGCGCGCCAGATCGACGGCATACAGGTGCAGAAACGACGCTTCCGGCGGCGCGACATGCTGACACGGCCAGAGAAAATTGTTGTGGCCGAAAACCAGCTCTGCCGGCAACAGGCCTTCGCTGATCAGCCGTTGCGGCCCATACAAATCAGCCAGCACAGCATTGAGCAGTCGCGCACGCTGGGCGATGCCTGCCGACAGTTGCTGCCATTCATCCGCAGCAATCACATGCGGCAGCAGATCCAGCTCCCACGGCCGATCCGCGCCTTTGGGATCGGCATAGACGTTATACGTGACACCGTTTTCCTGAATCTGCCGCGCCAGCAATGCCTGCCGCTGTATCAGTTGCGCCGGGGTGCTGCGTTGCAACTGATCGAACAGCCGCCGCCAGTGCGGGCGCACCGCGCCACTGCCGTCGAGCAGTTCGTGATAAGTGCCCGCCGTAAGCGGGTAGCGGTCTAGCAGGTCAGGCATGGAAAGCTCGGCAGACAGCAAGGAACGGTCAGACTAACGCAGGCACATGACGCGCGGATATACGAAAAATCCGCGTGTCGCGTAGGCCTTAGAAACGTCGTAAATCGATTGTCATCGGTAGCTCGTCACTGATTTCTACGTTCGGTATAGGAAGTTTCCCCGGCGTGTGTCCGACGCGGAAGAATCGCGCCATCCGCCGGCTCTCCGCTTCGTTGGCGTTGACCGGCAACGTCTCGTAATTGCGCCCGCCCGGATGGGCAACGTGGTACTGACAACCGCCCAGGGAACGCCCCATCCAGGTGTCGAGGAGGTCGAACACCAGCGGTGCGTGCACGGGTATTGTCGGTTGCAAACAGTTGGCCGGTTGCCACGCTCGGTAACGTACACCCGCGACGAACTCGCCCACGCGTCCGGTCGGGTGCAACGGCACCGCGATGCCGTTACACGTCAGCAGATAACGCTGCGGCGGCAAGCCTTTGAGCTTGACCTGCAGGCGCTCCAGCGATGAGTCGACGTAACGCACCGTGCCGCCTGCCGCGCCCTCCTCGCCCAGAACATGCCACGGTTCCAGCGCCTGCCGCAGTTCCAGTTCGATGCCGTTGACGGCGTAATCGCCGACCTTGGGAAAACGAAATTCCAGATGCGCCGCAAACCATTCCGCGCGCAGCGGATAACCGGCGTTGTTCAGTTCGACAATAACGTCGGCAAAATCCTGCTCGATAAAGTGCGGCAGCAGGAAACGATCGTGCAGTTCGGTGCCCCAGCGCGCCAGTTTCGGCGGCGCATAAGGTTCGCGCCAGAACCGTGCGACCAGTGCCCGCAGCAACAACTGTTGCGCCAGACTCATGCGCGCGTGGGGCGGCATTTCAAAGGCGCGCAGTTCCAGCAAGCCAAGACGCCCGGTGGCGCCATCAGGCGAATACAGTTTGTCGATGCAGAATTCGGCGCGGTGGGTGTTGCCGGTGACGTCGATCAGCAAATTGCGCAGCAGTCGATCGACCAGCCACGGGGCGCATTCCTCGCCCGGTTCGGGCATCTGCGCGAAAGCGATTTCCAGTTCATACAAAGCATCATTGCGCGCCTCATCGACACGCGGCGCCTGAGACGTCGGGCCGATGAACAGTCCAGAGAACAGATACGACAATGACGGATGGTTATGCCAGTAACTGATCAGGCTGCGTAGCAGATCGGGGCGGCGCAGAAACGGTGAATCCGCCGGCGTCGCCCCACCGAGAACGAAATGGTTGCCGCCGCCGGTGCCAGTGTGACGGCCGTCGATCATGAATTTTTCGGTGGTCAGGCGGGTCTGACGCGCCTCTTCATACAGAAACTCGGTGCGCTCGACCAATTCGTCCCACGTGGCCGAGGGTTGCACGTTGACCTCGATCACACCGGGATCGGGGGTAATGCGGAAATTGCTCAGACGCGGATCGCTCGGTGGCTCGTAGCCTTCCAGCAGCACCGGGCAATGCAATTCTTCGGCGGTCGCTTCGATGGCGGCCACCAATTCCAGATAATCCTCAACCCGCTCCAGCGGCGGCATGAACAGGTACAACCGCCCCTCCCGCGCCTCGGCGCAGAATGCGGTGCGGGTCAGCCAGTCAGCAGATTCGTCGATCTTCGGCACGCGTTCGTCAACCGTCGCGGGTTCGCTGTGACGGTTGAGCTGCGCGGCATCCGGCAACTCGGGAAAATCCTGATTCGGGTCCTGTGGATGAATAAACGGATACTCGGCGGCTTTCACCCAAGGCTGCGAACCCAGCGGCAAGCGATAGCCCAGCGGCGAATCTCCCGGCACCAAACGGCAGTGCTCATCACGTAGATACCAGCGCCCGCTCTGCCATTGGTCGCCCTTGGCGGTACGCGCCAGCGGCAGCACTTGGCCGATCACCTTGTTCAGGCCCTGACTGAAGACTTTGCGCAGGCGTGCGCGCTCCAGCGGCTCTTCAAGACGCGCATCTTCGGCGCTGACGTTGCTCGGCAACGTGCCTTCGCGCCAGAGGTAATAGAAATTGTCCTCGTAGGCCGGGAACACAAAGCGCGTAGGCAATTTCAGGCGTTCAGCCACACTGGCCAGAAAACGCCCTGCGAGTTCGCCATTGGCACCGTAATCCTGTTGCTCATCAGCGATCAAAGCGTCGTTGTGCCAGATCGGCACACCATCACGGCGCCAGTAGCAATTGAGCGACCAACGCGGCAGTTGCTCGCCGGGATACCACTTGCCCTGGCCGAAATGCACCAGGCCTTTCGGCGCGTAATGCTTGCGCATGCGCTGGAACAGTTCGGCGGAGAGCCGGCGCTTGTCCGCGCCCAATGCGGCGGTGTTCCACTCGGCGCCATCCGGGTCATCGATGGACACGAAGGTCGGCTCGCCGCCCATGGTCAGGCGCACATCATCCGCCAGCAGGTCAGCATCGATCTGCCGCCCCAGCGCCTGAATCGCCAGCCACTGTTCATCGGTGTAGGGCTTGGTGACGCGCGGCGCCTCCCAGATCCGCTCCACCGACATTTCGTGGCTGAACACACATTCGCACGGCTCGACCAGGCCACTGATCGGTGCCGCCGAGGACGGATCGGGACTGCAGGCCAACGGGATATGCCCTTCGCCGGCGAACAGCCCGGAAGTCGCATCGAGGCCGATCCAGCCCGCGCCCGGCAAATACACCTCGCACCAGGCGTGCAGGTCGGTGAAATCCACTTCAGTGCCGGATGGGCCGTCGAGACTTTTCACGTCGGCGGTCAGTTGAATCAGATAACCGGAGACAAATCGCGCCGCCAACCCGAGGTTGCGTAGCAACTGCACCAGCAGCCACGCCGAGTCGCGGCAGGAACCGGAGGCGTGTTCGAGGGTGTGTTCCGGGGTCTGCACGCCCGGCTCCATGCGAATCAGGTAGCCGATGTCTTCGCTCAAGCGCTGGTTGAGCGCCACAAGGAAGTCCACCGCCGGCAGCGGCGTGCGGTCGATGGCGTCCAGATAGGCTTTGAATTTCGGCGTCAGCGGCAGGGTTTCGAGGTACGGCGCCAGCTCCTTGCGCTCATCGGCAGCGTAGGCGAAAGGGATTTTTTCGGCGTAGGGTTCGAGGAAGAAATCGAATGGATTGAACACGGCCATTTCGGCGAGCAGATCAACTTCGATGCGCAGTTCATTGGTTTTCTCGGGGAACACCAATCGGGCGAGGTAATTGCCCTGCGGGTCTTGCTGCCAATTGATGAAATGCTGCTCGGGCGAGACTTTCAGTGCATACGACAAAATCCGCGTGCGGCTGTGGGCAGCCGGGCGCAGGCGCACGATCTGCGGGCCGAGTTCGACAGCGCGGTCGTAGCGGTAATGCGTGACGTGATGCAATGCGACATGAATCGACACGGCGTGCCTCCTGCGAGCCTAAGCGTATTCGAAAGCGCGCAAGACTTATGCCATGCACAGGCTTGGGCGCTTTCCCGGAATGCTTAGGGCAGTACAGCACCAAAATCGGGCGATGCGGGGAAATGGTTTGGGCTGATTGCACGTAAATGTTGCGAAGAGCCCCTCACCCTAGCCCTCTCCCAGAGGGAGAGGGGACTGATCGGGGTGGCCGTTGGAGATACGCCGACTTGAAAGTCTTGAGTCGAACCCGGATTTTGAAAAGCAAGGAGATCTGTTGCGAAGAGCCCCTCACCCTAACCCTCTCCCGGAGGGAGAGGGGACTGACCGAGGTGAATGTTAGAGATACGCCGACTTGAAAGACTTGAGTCGAACCCGGATTTTGAAAAGCAAGGAGATCTGTTGCGAAGAGCCCCTCACCCTAACCCTCTCCCAGAGGGAGAGGGGACTGACCGCGTTGGATGTTCGAGATACGCCGACTTGAAAGACTTGAGTCGAACTCAGGTTTGAAAGGCACAGAGATCTGCTCCCTTCCCCCTCGCCCCCCATGGGGGAGAGGGCTGGGGTGAGGGGGATGGATCTTGCGGCCTGCATAAATCCAACGGCAGAATCGAGTAGGAGGCGGTCTCGCGATCGCCGTCCTCTCACACCACCGTACGTACGGCTCCGTACACGGCGGTTCAGATTGTGCGATTAAGTCGGTTTATCGTATCCAGTATCGAGACCAATCCGAGTCCATCCCAGAGTTTCTTTGGTAGCGCCTGGTTCATATGTGGCGCTCCCGAATTCCACCAAGGAC
>NZ_FYDZ01000023.1:0-74512 GCF_900187515.1 Pseudomonas sp. Irchel s3f10 | reverse complement strand
TTATTTTCAGAAGTTTTCGAAGAATTCTTCAACAACTTCAACCACTTGCGCTTCCGATCTCTCGTCAGCGGGAGGCGAATTCTACAGCGTTACACGCTGCTGTCAACACCTCTTTTTCAACTTCCTTTTGGCTTCGATGAACTGAAGCAACCTGCTGCCGAAACCTACATAACTCATTGAATATCAAGGAGTTTTCCGTTTCGACTGCGCCGGAAGTGGGGCGAATTATAGACACCTCAAATCTGCCGTCAACCGTTAATTTCGCTTTTGAGCCCTGACCTTCAAATTGAATCCGCGAACGTCCGATTAGATAGCAGACCGGATTTTGCTTGATTGCGTGTTTTTTGCAGCGCCTTTTATTGCCGTATCTGTCTTAAAATGTTTTCACAGAGCACCGGTCGTTTCCTGCCTGCCACCACAGACTGATCTGGATCGAAGGGTGCCTACGACGGCGGGGCAACCCGCACCAAACCTGATTGCTTTGCTAAACGATGACTCACCTTCGAAACCTGAAAACAGCAGCTAGGACTTAAATCATGGAAACGTCACTGGAAACAGTCGCCCTTTTCTCCCTCAAGCTGGCTTATGAGGAAGAAGGCCTGAGCCCGATTTTGCGGGACGACCTTGTTATGGGGGATTACCAGAAAGACGTATTCGAATTGCTGGTGAGACGCGGAGATGTCGAGACCATTCAGTTCAAATTGAATCAGTGCCTGGGGTTGGCGCTGGATGCCTTGGGGGGTACAGAGAAACCCTTGGGGCGCGAACTGCGCAAATTGTCAGCCGATTTCGGCGAGGTGCGGTCGATGGAGCAGTTGAATCAACCGCTTCTCGCGCTCAAGGGTTATCTGAAAGACATCTTGTGATTGGACTGGGCCTTATATAGAAGATGCTTTGAATGCACTTCGACATACCCCCCATTGAAGTCTTCGCCGTGAATTCGAACTTCACTTTCCCCCCGCTCCACCGATCGACCGCCTACCACTGCCACGCGCTTAACTTCGCCTTCTTCCCAAACGGCGAACACCGGGGTCATTGCAACACCCCGTGTGATCACACAGAACAGGCGCAAAGAGCAGGTGCTGACAGGCAGATGAGTTTCTTTGCTCTCAACGTTTAACCTGTTTTGGTATCGTGCTGCCCATCATCGCGGCGCTCGCTGCGAATGCCTGTTGTCGGCTATCGAAAGTTAAGGAAAGGATCGAATGGAGTTTCTGCGTTTTCTGGCATTTGTTGCAGTCTGGGGTTTCATGTGGCGCTGGGTGGTAAAAAACCGAGGCAGCTGGAATATTTTCTATGGCAACATCGTCGGCGCGGCGGGCGGCTTCATCGTTGCGCTGGTGGTGCTGTCGATCACCTTTTCGTTGTTTCCTTCGTCGCATGATTACGAAGCGGCGCAGACTGAAAACAAGGTCACACAAGTTGCCGAGCCGACCTCACTGTTGCCTGAAGCCGAATCTGTAACGCCCGCCGCAGAGCTGAAAGATGCGCCTGTTTTTGCTGCAATCGAGCCGGATGACAAGCCATCTCCTGCCGACTCCGCATTGTTGCCGAACTACGCCAGCCGGGCGCCGAAATCAATCGGGTTGCAGACCGTGCTGGATCAAAGCGACTATCAGGGTCGCATGGCCCTGGCAGCGCTGAACAAGAAACTGCGCGGCGACGCACAGGCCGACAAGTCGATGATCGCGTATGTCATGTGCAGCCCGTTTGTGACCAGCACGTTGCGCTTTCCCGCTTCGGCGCGTTTTGCTGACAGCAAAGCGCTGGTCAGCCACCGCTTCAAGGATCAGGTCTACACCTTCAGCAGTACCGTCACCGCGCGCAACATGAACGGCGACGATGTCGCCTACCGTTTCGATTGCTCGGTGCAAGAACAGCCTCGAGCTGACGCCCTACCTGCGCAATGGCGTTTGTTGGCGCTGAAACTGCAAAAAGCCGACTCTTAAGGCTCATTTAAGGGTTCAAGGCGCCGCCTGCGCTATCATCGCCGACCTGTGCGCCTTGAGCTTTGCCCTCGATGTCTCCGACACCCGTTGATCTGATCCCGCTGCCTCCTGTTTTGGCCGGCCCTCTGCTGCGACGGCTGGAGCCAACGCGCGTGGTCATGTGGCTGGTCGGCACGCGGCCACTGGCGCTGACGTTGCGCCTGCAAGGTGTAGGAGACATTCCTCTCTGCGCCGGGAAATGCACGGTCATTCCCGTAGGTCGCCAGGCGTTTGTTCATCTTATCGACGTTACTCTCGAAAACGCCCTGCCCTGCGATACGCAAATCGACTATGACCTGCTGATCGACGACACCACTGGCATCGCTGACTGGGCGGCGCATCTGCTGTACGGCGATGCAACCTGCCCGAACTTCGTCCTGCGCTCGCGGATCGACCAACTGCTGCACGGCTCCTGCCGTAAACCGCATCACCCGGCGGCGGATGGTTTGCTTTGCGTCGATCAGCTATTGGCGAGCGAAGCCGACCCGCAACAACGCCCGGCCTTGCTGATGATGAGCGGCGACCAGGTTTACGCCGACGATGTCGCCGGCCCGATGTTGCGGGCGACTCATGCCTTGATCGAACGTCTCGGCTTGTTCGACGAACATCTCGAAGGCGCGGTGGTCAGCGACAGCGCCAAGCTCTACGAACACCCGGCCAGTTACTACCACCGTGCGGATTTGTTACCGGCGCTGGAAAGCAACGAGACATTGCGCGAGCGATTTTTCGGCGGTGCGCGTAAGCCGATTTTCACCAGCAGCAGTGCTGACAATCACTTGGTGACCTTCGCCGAAGTCATGGCGATGTACTTGCTGGTGTGGTCGCCGACGGCGTGGTCGCTGATCGACCCGCAAGCGCCCGAACTGACGCCTGAACGCCTCAAGCGCTACGCCCTCGAGCAGACTCGCATTGACGCCTTCAAGGCTGGACTGGGCAAGGTCGCCCGCGCGCTGGCGCATCTGCCGAGCCTGATGATATTCGACGATCACGACATCACCGATGACTGGAACCTGTCCGCGCAATGGGAGGAAACGGCCTACGGCCACCCGTTCTCCAAACGCATTATCGGCAATGCGCTGATCGCCTATATGTTGTGTCAGGGCTGGGGTAATAATCCCGATGTGTTCAAGGAGGTGCTGGGGAGAACCCTGAGCCTTAGCGCCAGCGGTGATGATCAATACCTCGACAGCCCGGTGCAGGATGCTCTGATCGATGATTTGCTGCGCTTTCAGCAATGGCATTTCGTCCTGCCAACCAGCCCCGCGCTGGTGGTCATCGACACGCGCACACGGCGCTGGCGCAGTGAGATGGCGCTCAAGCAACCGTCGGGCCTGCTCGATTGGGAGGGGCTGAGCGAACTGCAACAGGAACTGCTCGATCACCCGTCAGCGATCATCGTTTCCCCGGCGCCGATCTTCGGCGTGAAGCTGATTGAAACCGTGCAGAAGGTCTTCAGTTGGTGCGGCTACCCGCTGCTGGTCGACGCGGAAAACTGGATGGCTCATCGCGGTGCGGCGCAGGTGATCCTGAATATTTTCCGCCACTCGCGCACACCGGGTAATTACGTGGTGCTGTCGGGCGATGTGCATTATTCCTTTGTCTACGAAGTGCTTATCCGCCACCGCAAGGCCGGGCCGCGGATCTGGCAGATCACCAGCAGCGGCATCAAGAACGAGTTTCCGAAAAGCCTGCTGGAATGGTTCGACCGCCTCAACCGCTGGCTCTACTCGCCACGCTCCCCGCTGAACTGGTTTACCAAACGCCGACGCATGCGCATCGTGCCGTACACGCCGGAACATGCTGAGGCAGGCGAACGCTTGTGGAATTCGGCGGGGATCGGTCAGGTGTTTTTCAATGAACAGGGGCAGCCGCGCGAGATCATTCAGCACAATTCGAATGGCAAGGCGAAGACACGGATGCTGGCGCCGGATCTGGCGGATTATCCGGACTAAGGCCTACACCGTACATGTGGGAGCGAGCCTGCTCGCGAAAGCGGTCGATCATCCAGCAGAGATGTCGACCGATAGTCCGCCTTAGCGAGCAGGCTCGCTCCCACAGTGCTACTTACAAGCCATCAATGCGCGATCAGTGCTCGCCCCACACCTCTGACAATCATCTCCACCTCACGCTCATCAATCGTCAACGGTGGCAGCAGCCGTATCGTCTTGCCTCGCGTGACGTTAATCAACAGTCCATGATCCCGCGCCGCGATCAGGGTCAGATCCCGCACCGGTTGTTTCAGCTCGATACCGATCATCAAGCCCTGCCCACGAATCGCCAGCACATTGGGATTGTCCGCCAGCTCTGCACGCAGACGAGTCAACAAACGCTCGCCCTGAATCCGGGCGTTTTCCAGCAGACCCTGCTCTTCGATGATATCCAGCACCATGCAACCGACCCGACATGCCAGCGGATTGCCACCGAAAGTGCTGCCATGGCTGCCGGGCGTGAACAGATCCGCAGCCCTGCCCCGCGCCAGACAAGCGCCGATCGGCACACCATTGCCCAGACCTTTTGCCAGCGTCATGACATCCGGAACGATGCCTTCATGTTGAAACGCGAACCAGCGGCCGGTGCGGCCGATACCTGTCTGGATTTCATCGAGCATCAATAACCACGCATGGCGATTGCACAGTTCGCGCAGTGCTTTCAGGTAGTCGGGCGGCGCAAGCTGCACGCCGCTTTCGCCCTGAATCGGCTCGACCAGAATTGCCACGATGCGCTCGCCGTGCTTTTTCTGCGCCTGCTCGAGCGCCGCGAGATCACCGAACGGTACTTTGAGGAAATCCCCCGGCAATTCGTTGAAACCCAAACGCACCGCCGGGCCATCGCTGGCCGACAAGGTGCCAAGTGTGCGGCCATGGAACGCGTTGGCCATGACCACCACCAGCGGCTGTTCGATGCCCTTGCGCCAGCCGTACAAACGCGCGAGTTTCAGCGCCGTTTCATTGGCCTCGGCACCGGAGTTATTGAAGAATGCGCGCTCCATGCCCGACAGCTCAGTCAGCCGTTTGGCCAGTTGTTGTTGCCAATCGATGCTGTACAGATTGGACGTATGCAGCAGCAATCCCGCCTGTTCGCTGATCGCTGAAACGATCCGCGGGTGCGAGTGGCCGACATTGGTCACCGCGACACCGGCCACCGCATCCAGATACTCGCGGCCGGCCTGATCCCACAGGCGAGTGCCGAGGCCTTTGGTGAAACTCAGGGCCAGTGGTTGGTAGGTGTTCATCAGGGCGGCGGTCATGACTTCAAACTCCAGTGCAGGTCGGTGTGCTGGCAGTATGGTTAGCCAGCGAAACTGGATAAACTCGGCAAAACTTCATTCATTTAAAAGCAGAGCTTGATAATGGACCTGTTCCAGTCGATGAGCGTGTACGTCAAAGTCGTCGAAGCCGGGAGCATGACGGCGGCCGCGTTGCAGTGCGATATGTCGACGACCATGGTCGGCAATCATCTGCGCGCGCTGGAACGACGGCTCGGCGTGCAACTGCTGCAACGCACCACCCGGCGTCAGCGCCTCACTGAATTCGGCAGTGTTTACTACCAGCGCTGTCTGGAAGTGTTGGGGTTGGTCGCCGATTCCGAACGCCTCGCCGAGCAGACCCTCGATCAACCCCGGGGCATGTTGCGCCTCACCGCGCCACTGACCTTCGGCGTTGAACGGCTGGCCCCGGCGCTCAGTGAGTTTTCCCTGCTGTACCCGCAGGTCAAACTCGATGTGGTGCTGACCAACAGCCGTCCCGATCTACTGGAGAGCGGCCTCGATGTGGCGTTTCGGTTGGGCAATTTCGACCAGTCCAACTTGATTGCCCGGCCCTTGATCGACTACACCCTGACCGTGTGCGCCTCGCCGCACTACGTTGCCCGGCGCGGCATGCCGAAAACCCCGGAAGACTTGCAACAACACGACTGCCTGTCCTTCGCCTATCCCGCCGGCGACGACTGGCAATCGGTGGAAAAGCGCTGGCGCCTCGGGGGGCCCGACGGGGAAATCATGGTCGACGTCAGCGGGCCTATGCTGATCAACAGCTCTGCCGGGCTGCATCAGGCGGCACGCACCGGCATGGGCATCGTGATGCTGCCGGATGCGCTGGTAGAACAAGATCTGCGCGAAGGCCGACTGGTGAAGGTGATCGCCGACTTCCAGCCACCCAGCAGACCGATGCATCTGCTCTACGCGCCAGATCGCTATCGCTTGCCAAAATTGCGCCGGTTCGTGGAGTTTGCGATGCAGACGTGGGGGAAATCCTGAGGCTGCGCGCTCCACCCTTCCATGAAAAATCGCTGACAAGGACTCGAACAGCAGATGAATAACACTCTCAACGTACGCGATTTGCTGCCCGCCGAAACGCAATCGGTGCGGCAGTTTCTCGGGGAGCATGGCTGGGGCCATCGCACCGGCTCAGCTGAACACTTCGCTCTGCTGATCAAGAACTCTCAGCGCACCGCCGTCGCCGTCGAGGGTGAGCAGATCATCGGATTCGCCCGCGGGATCAGCGATGGTTTGTCCAACGGTTACCTGTCGATGGTGGTGGTCGATGACCAGCATCGGCGTGCTGGGATTGGCCGCGCACTGGTCGAGCACATCATGGGCGACAATCCGGATATCACGTGGGTGCTGCGTGCCGGACGCGAGGGCGCAGAGGCTTTTTTTGCCAGCCTGGGTTTTGAAACCTCAGTGATTGCCATGGAACGGCCGCGCCTGAAATAGCCCACTGCGGGAAAAAACTCGACCGGCAGACCGTTGCTCCGTGACAACGCCGCCGCGCTCCCCTAAATTAGTCGGCCTGAAAAAGCCCTCAGTTTTCTCATCTCCACTCAAGTTAAAAAGTAGTGAAATTTCAATGTCCGATTTCAACACCGCTGAATCCGTAGTCACCGAATCGTCCAAAGCGGAATACGAAAACTCCATCAATCTTTCACAACACCTGCCACAAGCCAAAATCATCAGCGAGATGGTCCTGGACGCGTTCCAGTCGACCCGCGAAAGCGACCAGATCCGCGAGCTGCGCGCGGCGATCCGTCAGGCTCACGACAGCTTCGATGATGACAAGGCCTACGAGCTGATGGGCGAACTCAAGGCACTGAAAGACGCCGAAGCCGCCGACCTCGCCGCCCTTGAAGACCTCAGCAGCAAGTTCTCGATCGGCCGCATCCTGTCCAGCTTCAAGGACGATCCGGCGTTCCAGGAAATCGTTTACGGCCTCGCGCTGAAAGTGCTGAACCAGACCCACCAGGCGATCAGCAATCCGAGCGGCGGCAAGAGCAAGGCTGCGAAGAAGAAAGAAGTCGAAATCTTCACCATCAGCAAGGACGGCATCAGCGTGACCTTGCCACTGCGCACGCCGCGCTCGCGCCTGAACGTTGACCGTGCAGCGCTGGAATTCCTCGGTTTCACCTTTGTCGGTGAAGGTGAGGAAGCGGAGCTGGAAAGCGAAACGTTCATCGACAATGCCGGCACCGAACAAGCCGTTAACCGCAAGAACATCATCACTGCGTTGCAACAGCAGACTGCATTCGATG
Organism: Pseudomonas sp. Irchel s3f10; assembly: GCF_900187515.1. Taxonomy (NCBI): domain Bacteria; kingdom Pseudomonadati; phylum Pseudomonadota; class Gammaproteobacteria; order Pseudomonadales; family Pseudomonadaceae; genus Pseudomonas; species Pseudomonas sp. Irchel s3f10. The sequence continues at coordinate 66,998 of NZ_FYDZ01000023.1, read as the reverse complement.
GGTACAGCATCGCCGCGCAGTAATCGCGCAGCCGCTGTACGAAAAAGCCCCGCACTGAGATTCAGTGCGGGGCTTTTTGATTTTCGGCTTGGGTTGGGTGAGATGGCCTAAACCGAGGCCCCTCACCCCAGCCCTCTCCCGAGGGAGAGGGGGCCGATTTGGGGATATTGTAGAAGTACACCGAAATGAAAGTGCGGTGCCGAATCCACTATCGCCTCGACCTCTCAGGTCGATGTACAGCGGAAGACACCTCGGTCAGTCCCTCTGCCGAGGGAGAGGGCGCCGATCGGGAGATATTCAAGAGATGCACCGAAATGAAAGTGCTGCTCCGAATCCACAATCGCCTCGGTCTCTCAGGTCGATGTATAGCGCAAGACACCTCGGTCAGTCCCCTCTCCCTACGGGAGAGGGTTAGGGTGAGGGCAAGCCGTGAAGTCACCCTCAAGCCGAAGGATGCAACGCTACAATCATGTCGACTTCAATCGCCGCGTTCTTCGGCAACTGATACACGCCAACTGTGGTGCGCGTGTGCCGGCCGGCATCACCGAGCACATGACTGAACACGTCCGACGCACCGTTGGCGACTTCGCTCAGGTCAACGAAGTCCGGCGTCGACTTCACGTAAACAGTGACCCGCAACAACGCCTTGATCTTGTCCAGCGAACCCACCGCGTCGACGATCAACGCCAGGCAACGCATTGCACTGATGCTCGCAGCGGCTTGCGCATCCTTAAGGGTCAACTCCAGCCCAACCCGACCGGGGTACTGAATCTTGCCGTGGGTGCGCGGCACCATGCCGCTGATGTACAACTCATCGTGATGACGGATCAGCGGCGCGTAATTGCCGCCGGCGGTGTTCTCACCATAGATGTCGTAGTTCAGCTCTTGGGCCAGGGCAATAAAACGCTCGTCGCAGGTCATCCTCTCAGTCATTTCGCCCAGCCTTATGATCAGTACATGAAGAACCGCAGGTTAAGACAGATGGGCAACCGCAAATGGCAAGGAGCTATCACTGTCATGGTTGGATCCAAATCTAGGGGGTTTACCGGAAGTCTGCAACCAGCAACCCAGCAAATTCAGTGACGCTGGGATTCGCGAGCAGGCTCGCTCCCACATTGGATCTGCGTCGATCGAATACCCCCTGAGGGAGTGAGCCTGCTCGCGAATGGCAGCACATCAAATCAGCATAATCCACCCAACAAAAAACCCCGCACATCTCTCAATGTGCGGGGTTTTTCTTCAAGCCTTTGAGCCTTACGGCGCGTACGTCAGCAGCAGCTCTGCGGGCACCTTGAAGTCCAGGGACATCATGACGCTCAACGCAGTGATGGTGAAGATCGAGAACACGAACAGCTTGCGTGCCCAGACCGTGTCATCCACCGCTTTGTAGCCGGTCCAGGCCATGTACAACCAGTACATGCCCATGGCCGCGGCGACGGCGAGGTAGCTCATGCCGGCGTAACCGCTGAAGGTCAGCATCAAGGTCGCCACGAGGAAGGCCAGGATGTAGAGCAGGATGTGCTTCTTGGCCACTTGAATCCCGCGCTTCACTGGCAGCACCGGAATCGATGCGGCCAGGTAATCGTTGAAGCGGAAGATCGCGATGGCGTAGGAATGCGGCATCTGCCACAGGCTGAACATCACCAGCAACGTCAGCGCGGCCATGTCGAAGCTGTTGGTTACGGCAACGTAACCGATCACTGGCGGCATGGCGCCCGACAGACTGCCCACCAGCGTGCCGTGAACCGACTTGCGCTTGAGGTACAGGCTGTAGAAGCCGACGTAGATGATGAAGCCGATGACCGCGAACAAAGCGGCCAACGGATTGGCCACCTTGTACAACAACGCAACGCCGAGAACACCAAGGATGGTTGCGTAAACCAGAGCCAGTTTCAGGGAGATCAAGCCCTGCACCAGCACCCGGTTCTTGGTGCGTTCCATCTTCAGGTCGATGTCGCGGTCGATGCAGTTGTTGAACACGCAACCGGAGGCAACAACCAGGGATGTACCGATCATGGCAGCCAGAAACACCGCCAGATCCACATGCCCTTTCGAGGCCAGGAAGAACCCGCCTGCCACAGAAAGCACGTTACCGAAAATGATCCCCGGTTTGGTGATTTGGATAAAGTGCTTGAGCGACATCGGGTCTTACCTCACTTCGCCATCATGTAGGTGTGGATGCTGAACATGATCCACAACGACAGGCCAACCAGCAGCACGATCACAATGGCCGTAAAGACGAATGCAATCACGTTGTTACGCTGAGCAATGGAACGGTCCAGGTGCAGGAAGTAATACAGGTGAACGATCACCTGGATCACTGCGAACAGCAGAACGATTGCCAGTGTGGTGGCCTTCGGCAGGCTCGGGTACATCACCAGACCGAATGGGATGACGGTCAGGATCACCGACAGGATGAAGCCAATGGCGTACGACTTTACGCTGCCGTGGCCAGCATCATGGCTGTCATGGGAGTGTGCATTAGCCATTACAGAGTCCCCATCAGGTAAACAACGGTGAATACGCAGATCCACACCACGTCCAGGAAGTGCCAGAACAGGCTCAGGCAGCTCAGACGGGTCTTGTTGGTCGCCGTCAGGCCGTGCTTGTTGACCTGGTACATCATGATGCCCATCCAGATCAGACCCGCAGATACGTGCAGACCGTGGGTACCGACCAGGGTGAAGAACGCGGACAGGAAGCCCGAACGGCTAGGACCGAAGCCCTCGGAGATCAGCAGGTGGAACTCGTTGATCTCCATGGCGATAAAGCCTGCGCCGAGCAGGAAGGTCATGAACAACCAACCCAGGACCGCCTGCTTCTTGCCTTTGTACAACGCCAGCATGGCGAAGCCGTAGGTGATCGAACTGAACAACAGCAGAGCGGTTTCGCCCAGCACGTATGGCAGTTCGAAGATGTCGTGGCCCGACGGGCCACCGGCTACGTTGTTTACCAGTACTGCGTACACCGCGAAGATCGACGCAAACAGAATGCAGTCGGTCATCAGGTAGAGCCAGAAACCGTATACGGTCATCTCGCCCGAGTCGTGGTGATGGTCATCGTGCCCATGGTCACCATGGGCGTGTCCAACATTGGTCACTAAGTTCGACATGGTTTAAGCCTGTTCCAACGAGGTTTCAACACGGGTGGCACCGGCCGGGATTTTCCCTGCCGCAACCAGACGCTTGTGCTGCTCGGCTTCGATACGCTCGATCGTTTCAACCGGAACCATATAGCCCTGGTCGTCACGTGCAGCGTGGATCACGAAGTAAACGACGGTGCCTACCAGGCTCGCGATCGCCAGCCACCAGATGTGCCAGATCATTGCGAAACCGAAGACGGTCAACAGTGCGCCCATCACCACGCCAGTGGCGGTGTTGTTCGGCATGTGGATCGGCTCGTACTTGGCCGGACGCTGGTACGCAGTACCGTTTTCCTTGGCTTCAGTGAACGGGTCGATGCAGTCAGCCTTAGGCAGCACAGCAAAGTTGTAGAACGGAGGTGGCGACGAGGTCGACCATTCCAGGGTGTGTGCATTCCACGGGTCACCGTGATCGCAAACGTTCTCTGGCTTGTTGCGGTCACGCACCGACACGTACAGCTGGATCAGCTGGCAGGCGATACCGACAGCGATCATCACCGCACCGAACATGGCAACGTACAGGTACGGTACCCACTCAGGGTTGGTAGTGGCGTTCAGACGACGGGTCATGCCCATGAAGCCCAGTGCATAAAGCGGCATGAACGCGACGAAGAAGCCCGAGATCCAGAACCAGAACGCTGCTTTACCCCAGCCTTCATGCAGCTTGAAGCCGAACGCTTTCGGGAAGTAGAACGCGAAACCAGCGATGTAACCGAATACCGCGCCGCCGATGATCACGTTGTGGAAGTGCGCGATCACGAACAGGCTGTTGTGCAGAACGAAGTCAGCACCCGGGATGGCCAGCAGTACGCCGGTCATGCCGCCGATGGCGAAGGTCACCATGAAGCCCAGAGTCCACAGAACCTGGCTGGTGAAGCGCAGACGGCCCTGGTAGATGGTGAACAGCCAGTTGAATAGCTTCACACCCGTCGGGATGGAAATCAGCATCGTCGCCAGACCGAAGAAGGCGTTGACGCTGGCACCCGAACCCATGGTGAAGAAGTGGTGCAGCCAAACCATGAAGCCCAGTACCGAGATCGCGCCCGAAGCGTAGATCATCGAGTGGTGGCCGAACAGTTTCTTGCCGGTGAACGCCGAGATCACTTCCGAGAAGATGCCGAATGCCGGCAGGATCAGGATGTAAACCTCAGGGTGGCCCCACGCCCAGAACAGGTTGACGTACATCATTGGATTGCCACCAAGTTCATTGGTGAAAATGTGGAAATCCATGTAACGGTCAAGGGTCAGCAGTGCCAGGGTAGCGGTCAGGATCGGGAACGAAGCCACGATCAGAACGTTTGCCCAGGTGCAGGTCCAGGTGAAGATCGGCATGTCCATCAGTTTCATGCCAGGGGTACGCATTTTCAGTACGGTCGCGAGGAAGTTAACCCCCGTTAACGTCGTACCTAACCCGGATAGCTGTAGCGCCCAGATGTAGTAGTCCATACCCACGCCAGGGCTGTATTGCAGACCCGACAATGGTGGATAGGCAACCCAACCGGTCTTGGCGAATTCGCCGACGCCCAGGGACAGGTTGATCAGTACTACGCCGGATACCAGCAGCCAGAAGCTCAGGGAGTTCAGGAACGGGAACGCAACGTCACGCGCGCCGATCTGCAGCGGCACTGCAAGGTTCATCAGGCCGGTGAAGAATGGCATCGCCATGAAGATGATCATGATCACACCGTGAGCGGTGAAGATCTGGTCATAGTGTTCAGGTGGCAGGTAGCCAGGCGAACCCTCCGTGGCCATGGCCAACTGGGTACGCATCATGATGGCGTCGGCAAAACCGCGCAGCAGCATGACCATGGCGACGATGATGTACATCACGCCGATTTTCTTGTGGTCGACCGAAGTCAGCCACTCGGTCCACAAGTACGTCCACTTCTTGAAGTAGGTGATTGCAGCGAACAGCGCCAGACCACCGAGGGCGATCATGGCGATGGTCACCATCACGATCGGCTCGTGGAATGGGACTGCTTCCCAACTTAATTTACCAAACATCGTTTACTCCTCTGCCCCGGCAGCTGAATGCGAACTCGAGTCAATTTCCGTGGCCGCCACTTCTTTCTCTTTCTTCTCGTGCTTCAGCGGCTTGCCCGGCTTCATACCTTCGTACTTGTCGACGATGATCTGGAACTGGTTCGGCGTGACCGAGGAGTAGAGCTCGACTGGGTTGTTCTGGCTCGGTTTGGCAAGGGCCGCGTATTCAGCTTGATCAAGCTGTTTAGGTGACTTCTTGACTTCACTTACCCAGGCGTCGAAATCTTCCTGAGTGGTGGAGATAGCCTTGAATTTCATACCGGTGAAACCCGCGCCGCTGTAGTTGGCGGAGATACCGTCCATTTCAGCGTTACGGTCAGCGATCAGGTGCAGCTTGGTCTGCATGCCCGCCATCGCGTAGATCTGGCCGCCCAGACCCGGGATGAAGAACGAGTTCATCACAGCGTCAGAGGTGATCTTGAAGTTGATTGGCGTGTGCGCCGGGAACACGATCTTGTTGACCGTGGCAATGCCTTGTTCCGGGTAGATGAACAGCCACTTCCAGTCCAGCGCGACCACTTCGATGGTCACAGGCTTGACGTCGGATTGAATCGGACGATACGGGTCCAGTTCGTGGGTCGAAATGTAGGTGATGTAACCCAGGGCAATGATGATCAGAACCGGGATGGTCCAGACTGCCACTTCGATTTTGGTCGAGTGCGACCATTTCGGGGTGTAGACGGCGTTCTTGTTCGACGCGCGGTACTTCCAGGCGAACAGGAAGGTCATGACGATAACCGGCACAACGACCAATAGCATCAGCAGGGTCGCGGTGATGATCAGGTTGCGCTGTTCCAGGCCGACCTGGCCCGTTGGATTGAGCAAGGTCATGTTGCAGCCTCCCAGCAACAACGTGCCGAGCAGCGGCACTAGGCCTAGTAATCTGGGGTACCTGTTTTTACTCATCTCACGACCTCTAAAGCAGCTTGCGCAATGCAGTTGGGTTTTGATCGCCAACACTTCACCCTGCCAAGGGTTGGCATTTTCTTTGGATTGAATAAGGGCCGCCCGTCGCGCGTCAGACGCTCGACAAAACCTGGGACAGCGGTCAGTTCTTATTCGAATTCGTGGTCAAAGGCCTTGTTACAGACCAATTCCATTTGGTGCGGAAAGTTGGAAGGCACCGACACCTGGGTGTCTTGGAAGCCTTGCGACTCACTCGACACCCGACTTTCTGCGCAGCGCCTTAATAAAAAGCGTTCCTTAATAAAGGCTGAACAGTGCCGGGAATTCAGTGCGGGCGATTGTAGATAGGTAGCGCCCTATACACCATGTCTTATCCCGAAATAATTTTTATCCGTTCGAGCAACAATCCATCGCCATTTTTGCAAAAGTTCCGCATCTTATCGAAATCAATTCTCAACAAAAACACCAAAAAATGTAGGTGTACCCGCGTCAGTTCAGACAGCTCTGAAGGCTTTTTCCGAACGCTCGAACAGCGCAAGCCCCGATAACCCAAGGCTTTTGGCCATATGCCCGCGCTTGTTAAAACTGCCTGCTCTGGCACCCGCGTGCTAAAGCCGAAAAACCCCGAAGCAGACCAATCCTTTTTTGTAACAACGCCCGATTCCGCATCACTGAAGCGTCCTGCGACACCGCGCGTGTGACAACATGTCGCACACTTGCCACACCCTGCCTTGCCGTCCGTCACGGTGTTTTCACAAACACTCTGAAATGCAAAAACGCCCCGATTGGCTGATCCGCAAATCGGGGCGTTTTCTGTATCGGCCAGACAGCCGAATAGTTGACTCAGCGCAGTGCCTTTCGATTACGCGAGGTCAGCAGCGGCACCAGGATCACCACCAGCACGAACGCCACGAGCGCCCATTGCGCCAGCGACAGGCCAAGGATCGGCGGGTACGGCGTCGAGCAGAAACCGTCGACCTGGAAGCCCAGCGGGAAAATCTTCGCCAGCGGCAGATCATCGACAATCGGCTGCAGCACATCGATGCCGCAGCTGACCGCCGGATAGAACTGGGTGTACACGTGATGCCCGGCCACAGCCGCCCCGGCAAGCGCGCAAATCACCACCAGTACTTCGAACACGGTAATGCTGCGACGGGTACGCATCGCCGCGCCGATGAACGCGAACAGCGCGATCAGCAGCAATGCATAGCGCTGCAAAATGCACAGTGGGCACGGTGCTTCGCCGAGCACGATCTGCATGTACAGCGCACCGCCGATCAGTGCCAGGCAGATGATGCCCAGCAGCACCAGAAAGCGCCGCTCACGTCCCAGTCGAATCGTTTCCTCGCTCATCGCGTTTCCTTTATATGTCCATGGTTCAGCTGACTCGCGGCTGAAGATTGTCGCAAGTCTACACCGGGGCAATAAACGATAAAGCGGTTAAGAAACGATTAACCTTCAAACACTTTTCAAGAGTCAGGATCGTGTAACGGCCATCGCGAGCAGGCTCACTCCTACAAGGGATCTGCGTCGTACACCGTTTTCATGTACGCCTCCGCCCCTGTAGGAGTGAGCCTGCTCGCGATTCAGGCGACTCGGTCTTAAGAATTATTCCAGAGCTGAAGCCGGCCCGAAGAACTCATAACGGCTCTGCTTTTCGGGTACGCCCAATGCCTTTAAATGCCGCTTGATCGCGCCCATGAAGCCCTTCGGCCCAAGGAAGTAAGCATCGACATCGCGCTGAGCCGGCAACCACTCGCCAAGCAGTGCCTGATCCAGCATCCCGACCTTGTCCGCCGCCGGGCTCACGCCGTCATCTTCGGCATAGCAGTAAAAACGCTTGAGTTGCGGATGGCGCTCAGCCAGCTCATCAATCCAGTCACGGAACGCATGCACGCTGCCATTACGCGCGCAATGGATAAAGTGCACCGGCCGCTCGGTTTCCAGCGCCGCTTCGAGCATCGCCAGAGTCGGAGTAATGCCGACGCCACCGCTGATCAGCACCAAGGGTTTGTCGCTCGCAGCCAAGGTGAACTCACCCGATGGCGGGAACAGCTGAATGCTGGCGCCGACCTGCAGTTGATCGTGCAAGTGGTTGGAGGCACGGCCGCCTGGTTCTCGCTTGACGCTGATGCGGTACTGACCGTTATTCGCCAATGCCGACAACGAGTAATTGCGGCGGATTTCTTCGCCATCGAGGATCAGCTTCATGCCGATGTACTGGCCCGGTTCGGCGGCCAGAATCGGGCCTTTGTCTGCCGGCTCGAAGTAGAACGAAATAATTTCCGCGCACTCCTCGACCTTGGCCGCGACGATAAACTCCCGCGCCCCGCGCCAGCCGCCAACGGCTTGTTCTTTCTGGTCGTAGATCGCGGTTTCGGCACCGATCAGAATGTCCGCCAGTTGCCCGTACGCCGCGCCCCAGGCGCTCATCACTTCCGGTGTGGCAATCTCTTCGCCGAGCACTTCGGAAATGGCGCGCAGCAGGCAGGCGCCGACAATCGGGTAGTGTTCCGGGAGGATCTGCAGGGCCACGTGTTTGTTGATGATTTTCGCCACCAGATCGCCCAACTGGTCGAGCTGATCGATGTGCCGCGCATACATCAACACGCCGTTGGCCAGCGCGCGCGGCTGGTCACCGCTGGCCTGGTGCGCCTGGTTGAACAGCGGGCGAACTTCCGGGTATTCAGAGAGCATCATGCGGTAGAAGTGAGTGATCAGCGCTTCACCGCCGCTTTCCAGCAGAGGCACGGTGGATTTGACGATGGCACGATCCTGGACGCTAAGCATAAGGTGGACTCCTGAGCTTCTTTGAAAAGTTACCTTAGGCTTATCAGGTTTTATGCCAACTATTCTATCTATATAAATCAATAGCTTGAAAACATAGTAGTCATAAAGACTCAAAGACCTTTATAGTCATCCCGACTACATCTTGTCTCTTTGACTACAAGACCATGATCGCCAAATCCTTGCTTACCACCCTGCTGCCTCTCGTCTCCGACCTGTCCCGCGAACTGCCCGAGGGCGAGCGTTACCGACGCCTGCTCGAAGCCATGCGCGCCCTGCTGCCCTGCGATGCCGCTGCATTGTTGCGCCTCGACGGCGAAGCGCTGGTGCCGCTGGCGGTGGACGGTTTGAGCACCGACACCCTCGGCCGGCGCTTCAAGGTCAGCGAGCATCCGCGCTTCGAAATACTCCTCAGCGGTGCCGGACCCACGCGATTCGCCGCCGACAGCGACTTGCCCGATCCTTATGACGGTCTGGTCAACGGCCTCGATGAGCATCTGGAGGTTCACGATTGCCTCGGCTGTCCTTTATTCGTCGATGAAAAGCTCTGGGGCCTGATTACCCTCGACGCCCTCGACCCCGAGCGTTTCGAACCGATCGAACTCGACGCCTTGCAAGCCTTCGCCAGCCTCGCTTCGGCCACGGTCAATGCTGCCGAACGCATTCAACGCCTGGCCAATCGCGCAGAAGACGAACACCAGCGCGCCGAGGTTTATCGTCAGGCCAGCGGCCAGCAGAATCGCGAAATGATCGGCCAGAGCAAGGCGCTGAAGAAGTTAGTAGAAGAAATCAATCTGGTCGGCGGCAGCGATCTGACCGTGTTGATCACCGGCGAAACCGGGGTCGGCAAAGAGCTGGTCGCCCAGGCCATCCACGCCGCGTCACCGCGCGCCGACAAACCGGTCATCAGCCTCAACTGCGCCGCACTGCCGGATACGCTGGTCGAAAGCGAACTGTTCGGCCACGTGCGCGGCGCCTTCACCGGCGCCACCAGCGACCGTCGCGGCAAATTCGAACTGGCCAATGGCGGCACGCTGTTTCTCGATGAGGTCGGCGAGTTGTCGCTGACCGTGCAGGCGAAATTGCTGCGTGTTTTGCAGAGCGGTCAGTTGCAGCGTTTGGGCTCGGACAAGGAGCATCAGGTCGATGTGCGCCTGATTGCCGCGACCAACCGCGACCTGGCCGAAGAAGTGCGCAGCGGTCGCTATCGCGCCGACTTTTACCATCGCCTGAGTGTGTACCCGCTACGCGTACCGGCGCTGCGTGATCGTGGCCGCGATGTGTTGTTGCTCAGCGGTTTTTTCCTCGAACAGAACCGCTCGCGCATGGGCCTCAACAGCCTGCGCCTGAACAGCGACGCTCAGGAAGCGCTGCTCGCCTACACTTGGCCGGGTAACGTGCGCGAGCTTGAGCACTTGATCGGGCGCAGTGCGTTGAAAGCGCTGGGCAACTGCAAGGTGCGGCCGAAGATACTCAGTCTGAGCGCGGCGGATCTGGATTTGCCGCGCGAGGTTGTGGATAACTCGGTTGAAGCGGTTGCCGGTGTCGTGGCTGAGATGCCGTTGATCAGAGGGGATTTGCGCAGTGCGACCGAGCAGTATCAGCGGCGTTTGATCAGTGCGGCGCTGGAGCGCAATCAGGATAACTGGGCGCGTGCGGCGCGGGAGTTGGGGCTGGATCGGGCAAATCTTGGGCGGATGGCCAAGCGGTTGGGCATGAAGAGCTAAAAGCCCACCCTCAGCCTAGCCCTCTCCCTGAGGGAGAGGGGACTGACCGAGGTGTCTTGCACAATACGCAGACCTGAAACATCGAGTCGATTATGGATTCGGCAGAGCAGGTTCAGGTCGGTGAATTACTACAATATACCCCGATCGGCCCCCTCTCCCTCCGGGAGAGGGCTGGGGTGAGGGGCTTTGGCTTTTGATCGAAACACAACCCGACAACTAACCTAAAGCCCACCCCTTTAACGCCGATAACCCGGCATCAATAGTTTCTGGCGATTTCCACCCTCGCCCACCACCTTTCCACAGAAGGTTCATATGTCCTCCACCAAAGCCCGCGCAGATTCACTTTCGCTTCTGCTGTTTACCTTGCGCAGCGGCAAGCTGATGGCGATCAACCTGCTGAAAGTCAGTGAAATCATCCCCTGCCCGCCGCTGACCAAACTGCCGGAGTCGCACCCGCACGTTAAAGGCATCGCCACCCTGCGCGGCGCCTCGCTGTCGGTCATCGACCTTAGCCGCGCGATCGGTGAGCGTCCGCTCGAAGATCCGAACGGCGGCTGCCTGATCGTCACCGACGTCAGCCGCTCCAAGCAGGGCCTGCACGTACAAGCGGTGAGCAAAATCGTCCACTGCCTGACCACCGACATCAAACCACCGCCATTCGGCTCCGGCGGTTCACGCGCTTACATCACCGGCGTGACGTCGGTGGACGGCACGCTGGTGCAGGTACTGGATATCGAAAAAGTTATCCACAGCATCGCCCCGGCGCAGATCGAAATGGCCCCGACCGATCTGAGCATGGAAGACGCTGATGTGCTCGGCAATGCGCGGATTCTGGTGGTCGACGATAGCCAAGTGGCGCTGCAACAATCGGTACACACCCTGCGCAACCTCGGCCTGCAATGCCACACCGCGCGCAGTGCAAAAGAAGCCATCGACTGCCTGCTCGACCTGCAAGGCACTGCGCAGCAGATCAACCTGATCGTCTCCGACATCGAAATGTCCGAAATGGACGGCTACGCCTTCACCCGCACCCTGCGCGAGACCCCCGACTTCGCCCATTTATACGTGCTGCTGCACACCTCCCTCGACAGTGCGATGAACAGCGAGAAAGCGCGGCTGGCCGGGGCGAACGGCGTGTTGACCAAATTCTCCTCGCCGGAACTGACTCACTGCCTGATCGAAGCGGCCAAACACGTCGCCGCACACGGGCACTAAGTCTTGGCCCAGACGTATTGTTTTTTGATGCGGCGCGATCTTGCCAAGGACGCGCCGGATGCGCTTTGGCCTCAAGGCGTTGAACTGGGCACGTACTCCGTCGAACTCGCGCCGGACGTGCATCATTTGATGCAACTCGGCTACCGCGAAGGTGGCGGTCGGGTGCCGGCGCTGGACACTTGGCAGCAGCAATTCGAGACCGATCCTGAATACGATCCGACCCTGTGCTTTATTGCCCACGATGCCGAAGGCGTGGTCGGCGTGGCGCAATGCTGGACCAGCGCCTATATCAAGAATCTGGTGGTGCATCCGCGCATGCAGGGGCGCGGATTGGGCCGGGCGCTGTTGCTCAAAGCATTCAAGGTGTTTCAGCAGCGGCGCGAAGGGTTTGTCGATCTGAAGGTGCTGGAAGACAACCGGCGGGCGCAGCGCTTGTATGAAAGTGCCGGGATGTATGTGGTCCGCCGGGAGTTGGTGCCGGACTGATCGACCGCCATCGCGAGCAGGCTCGCTCCCACATTTTGAAATGCATTCCAGGGTGGGAGCGAGCCTGCTCGCGAAAGGGCCGGCACAGGCAACTTCTAACACTCAGGCAGACTCCAACCTTGGCCACCCACGACCAAGGATGCCCGCCATGAAAGCCCTCACCTTAAGCCTGCTCTGCCTCACCGCCCTCGCCTCTCAAGCCCACGCCTCCAGCCCCGATGCCTGGGCCGCTTACGACAAAACCGTGCTCGCCAGTTGCACCAAAGCCAGTGGCCTGAAAAACGCCAAACCGGTCGGCACCCCCGCACAATTCGACGACCGAGTCGGCTACACCGCCGTTCTGCTGCAAGGCCAATACCCGCAAAAACATATGAAAGGCCAGCAAGGCACCGAGCTGTGTCTGTACAACAAACAGTCGAAAACCGCCTTCGTCACCGAGTGGGACTCGATCCATCCGACCGGCAAAGCCCGGTGAGTGGCGCATAACTTGCTTCGATCAGCGTCTGTGCGGTGGTTTTCCGCCACCGTTTCACACCCTGATTGAAGACAGATCGCTCAATGAATACGACGTTTTCCTGCGTAGGTTGCGGCAAATGCTGCACCGATCACCATGTTCCCCTGACCCTGGCCGAAGCCCGCATGTGGGCGGCGGATGGCGGTCAGGTGATTGTGCTGGTGGAGGCTTTTCTCGGTAATGGCCTGGGTCTGCCGGCGCAGCAGCGAGAACATGCCGAACGTCGCTCAGCGGTCGTTCGCAGCGGCGCAACCGACGCCCATGTGGCAATCACCTTCGCGGCTTACAACGTCGGCCCCTGTCGGAATCTTGACGAAGACAAGTTGTGCCGGATCTACGAGCGACGGCCGTTGGTCTGCCGCATTTATCCGGCGGAAATCAATCCGCATATCCCGCTCAACCCTGCCGCCAAGGATTGCCCGCCGGAGTCCTGGCAACAGGGGCAGGTATTGATCGCTGGCGGCGAGTTGGTTGATCAGGAACTGGTCGAATTGATTCAACGTTCGCGCCAGGCCGATCGCGATGACGTCGGCATCAAGGACGCGATCTGCGCGATGCTGGGGATTCGCACCACGGCGCTGAAGGGTGACGGGTTTACTGCGTACTTGCCGAATATGGATGCGTTTGCGGCGGTGATTGATCAGGTGACAGCGCAACCGTTGACGACTGCGCCGAGTGAGTGGGTGTTTCATCTGTCGGGCGATGATGTTGCCGGGCAGGTGTTGGCGGCCGGGGCTCAGGTGGTGACGGAGCCGGCGCAGACGTATGCGTTTATCTCGTTGCGCGCGGCTTGATCCAGATTCTTTAGCGTCTGCACGGGCCTCATCTCGAGGATTTTTCACCAGGCCCATCCACGACCGTCCGTGCTTGAGCGCCTGCCACATAGGCGCAAGCGCCTGCGCCGGCATGCATTTAGCCATCAACCGCACGCACAACGCAGCGACGGCTGACGGGAATGCTTGCGACTTTTTCAACTGGCAGCCACTGCCAGACACTCAAGCTCTACTTTAGCTCCCGGCACCACCAGTTGCTTGCCCGCGAACGTCGTGCGAGCAGGTAACCGGTCGGCAGGGAAATAGCGGCGATAAACCTCGTTCATTCCGGCGAAATCCTTGACGTCGGTGAGAATCACGGTGCACTTGGCCACGTGCGCGAGAGATGAACCACTTCGGTCCAGCGCGCTACGCAGATTCTCCATGACCTGAACCATCTGCGGACGAATCCCGCCCGCCGCCAGTTGGCCATCGACATCCAGCCCGAGCACACCGGACAAGTAGATCGTCTCACCAATCTGTACGGAATCGGAAAACGGCAAATCCTGCGCCTTGGCTCGATAGCGGGGGAAGTCGCTGATAGCAGACGACAGATAGCGCTCAGTGATCGCCTGATACTGGCCGCTCTGTTTTAAACGCTCGAGGGCCGCATTGAGTTCATCACGCAGTTTGCTGTCGGTTTTGCGCAAAGCCATGGCCACGCCCGTGCCCAGCATCGGGTCCTTGAGCGCCGGTCCTGCAAAACCGAACGCCTGACCCTGCGGCCGGCTCAAGAATGCGTGCATGATTTCGATGGAATCCTGCAAGGTGGCATCGATTTCACCGCTCTGCAGACTCGCAATCAGTTGATCGTTGAATTGAAAACTACGAATCGTCACACCCGACTCAGCCCAGCGCGCCTTGGCGAACGCCTCGCGACTGGTGCCGGCCAACACACCAATACGTGTGCCTTGGAGTGATTTGGCATCAGGTTGCAGATGCGTCCCCTTGCGCGCGACCAACTGGCTGCTCAACGGGTAGAGGTTTTCAGTGAAATCGATGCGTTCCCGCCGCGCCGGGGTGGCCGTCATCGGCATGATCACGTCGAAACGATTGGCCTCAAGCGCCACGATATTGGTCGCGTAATCCTGATCGACCCACACGCAACGTTTTTGCAGTTCGGCGCACAAGGCATTGCCCAACTCGATGTTGAGTCCGACCAGTTCACCTTTATCGTTGCGACTTTCAAAGGGGGGTACGAGAGGTTCGACGCCAAACCGCAGCGTCGGCTCGACCGTCGACGACACACAACCGGTGGTCAGGGCTAACAGCGACAAAGCGGACAGGATTTTTGCCAGAGACATGGAAGCGACCTTTATCAAAGCGTTCACGGGGCATGAATCTTTGACGAAAGGTCGCTTGGATTCCCAGAGGGCGAATCTGCTATCTCTGTGGGAATATTCTGCGTCTTGGTGCGATTACCTCAAGAACAGATCAGCGCTTGCCCATCGAACGACGGGTACCCGGCGGCGCCATGCCCGGGGTCTTGGTGTGGCCATTCTTGGCGCCGTTCTTGTACCACGGCTGGTTCGAGCCTTTGGCAGAGGCCAGCTCGCCCGGCTTGAACGGAAATTTGAAGGCCGGGATTTCGGCTTTGGTATCGCTGGTTTCGGCCAGTTCAGCCGGGACATCGCTCACGGCGTCGTCAACCGGCGGCAGGGTCGGGGAAGTCATAAAAGCTCCGGAAAGCAAAAAGTCGGGCCCGATCAGTGAGCCGCGAAGGCGCGCAGTATACCTGTGCGCCAAGGTTGGGCACCTGAAGATTTGCAGCGCACGCCGAACGGTTTACAGGTAACTGATGATGACGATGCCTTTGTCGGTCGAGGTCTTCAGCGCTTCGTAGCGCATGGAAATCGGCAGCGACTGATGACTGCAAGCGTTGCGATCGGAGTCGACATCGACTTTCACGCCGGGTTTGATTTCGATCTGGCGAGACTCACGAGACGCAAACGCCCCGACCGGTCCGACCTGACAGCCCGAATCAACGATTTGCCCGGTAAAGCGGATCTCGCCGGATTGACTGGCAGGCGCTGCAAACGTAGTGAGTGGAAGCAAGAGAAGCACGCAGGGCAGTACGGTTTTCAGCTTCATTTCAAGACACTCCCGGGTTGAGCGGCCCAGAGAACCCGGGCTACACAATGTTTATCCGCGTGCAGGGACGGATCTTGAGAAGCGTAGTGGGCAAATAGGTCCCTGATTGGGACTGATCGGTCCATTTTTGGGACTGCTCAACAAATAATTGCCGTTAGAGATGGGGTGCCCAATCAGACGTCTTCGCGAGCAGGCTCGCTCCCACAGGTGGACTGCGCTTCAAACGGTGGGAGCGAGCCTGCTCGCGAAGAACGATGACGCGGTGTTCAGACGGATTACGTTTGTGGATCAACCCGATCCAGCGCCCGGTTCACCGCCAGCTCGGCAAGCATGACGATCTGCTGGATCGCCAGCGCCGTACTGCGCTGCGGACGACTGAGCTGATCGGCCAGATCACCGGCCATGACATTGGCTGAAGCCAGTGATTCGCAGGCGTGGGCCAGCAGGCTTTCGGTGTCGATGTTCGGGTGGATGAGGAACATCGTACTGGGCTGACGCGGTTTAACCGGCTCGGGACAGAGGTAGAAGTCGAGGGCGCGCTTGATGGCTTCGCGGGTTTTGATCTGGTCGTCGGCGCGGATGGCGTCTTCGAGTGGGGTGGTGGGATCGATGGGTGGATCTGGAACTGGCTTAGTCATTGGAAACCCTATTTTGCAAATGGGAGCCATCCCTTGCCGTTTCTCACGCGGCGAAGTGGGTGGCAGCTATGTGCGGGGTGAGAAACCGGAAAAATAGGAAACCGGCCAGACCGAAGTCTGCCCGCACACAGCCGCCATGAAGCATTTGCAAGCAGCGGACAAGCCGCCGGCAATTATGCGGACTGATGGACTGATTCACTAATTTTTCAGGGTTCTCACACCCGATCACCGAGTCTTCGGCGACAACCCAAGACTAGAGAGCGCACGTCCGACGGACAACCTGAAAACCTTGTGGGAAGGTTCTGGTTATTTGACACAAATTTAAACAGCCAAAAGCCAACCCTCACCCTAGCCCTCTCCCAGAGTGAGAGGGGACTGACCGAGGTGTTTGGCAGAGCTACGCCGACGTGCGATACCGTGTTGAACTCAGGTTTTGAAACAGATCAAAAGCCCCTCACCCTAGCCCTCTCCCAGAGGGAGAGGGAACTGACCGAGGTGTTTGGCAGAGCTACGCCGACGTGCGATACCGTGTTGAACTCAGGTTTTGAAACAGATCAAAAGCCCCTCACCCTAGCCCTCTCCCGGAGGGAGAGGGGACTGACCGAGTTGTTTGGTAGAACTACGCCGACGTGCGATACCGCGTTGAACTCCAGCCTTGAAAAGACCACAAATCGGCCCCCTCTCCCTCGGGAGAGGGCTGGGGTGAGGGGCAAGAGCACCGCAAAAACAAAAGCCGACCACGCTGTGCTCCTCACCACTCAATAGGCCGAGTGTCAGCTCGCCTGCTCTTGATCTTGATCCACGGGCGACGTCGGAAGGCTGAGTGGAGGGATTGATCCGGGCGTGGGAGCGCAGCGACCGTTTGGCGCAGCCAAACACAGCGAGAGGAGGTGCAGCGAAGCAAACCGTAGACGCTGCGCCCGGATCGATCCCGCAGCGAAGGAACCCCGAGCCCCAGCGAGCGGGCCGCACGTAGGAGCAAGCGTTTTTGGTTACTTTTTAGGCGTTTGTAAAAAGTGACCCGCCGTAAGGGCGGAACCGTAATCAGCCACACCCGCAGCAACGGATATGCACCCAGCGAAACTGACAGCGCCGACAGCTAGCCGTCACCCTCCTGACCCCCAAACAAGTTTATAAAGACCCTAACCCTGCCCAAACTCCGTCCGGCGCCCACCTCGCATGCGAATCCAAAAGAACAAAGCCCTGCTCGCCACCCTATTGATCGTCCTCGCAGGCGCAGGTCTGTGGTACACCCTGAAACCCGCCCCGACCAAACTCGCCACCCCCACCGCCATCCCGGTGCGAGTCATAGCGGTCAGCGAAAAAGACGTCCCCCGCTACACCAGCGGCATCGGCTCCGTACTCTCATTACACAGCGTCGTAGTACGCCCCCAGATCGACGGCATCCTCACCAAAATCCTCGTCAAAGAAGGCCAACTCGTCAAAGCAGGCGACCTGCTGGCCACCATCGACGACCGCTCCATCCGCGCCAGCCTCGACCAGACACGCGCCCAACTGGGCGAAAGCCAGGCGCAACTGCAAGTTGCCCTGGTCAACCTCAAACGCTACAAACTGCTCACCGTCGACGACGGCATCTCGAAACAGACCTACGACCAGCAACAAGCCCTGGTCAACCAACTGAAGGCCACCGCCCAAGGCAACCAGGCCTCGATTGACGCGGCGCAGGTACAACTTTCCTACACGCAGATCCGCTCCCCAGTCACCGGCCGCGTCGGTATTCGCACAGTCGACGAAGGCAACTTCCTGCGCATGACCGACACCGCCGGCCTGTTCACCGTCACCCAGATCGACCCGATCGCCGTCGAGTTTTCCCTGCCGCAGCAAATGCTGCCGACCCTCCAAGGCTTGATCAACGATCCGCAACGCGCACAGGTCAAGGCCTACATCGGCGCCGACACCGATGGCGAAACCGGCAACCTGCTCGGCGAAGGGCACCTGACCCTGATCGACAACCAGATCAACGCCAACACCGGCACCATCCGCGCCAAGGCCGAATTCGACAACGCCAGCCAGAAGCTCTGGCCCGGCCTGCTGGTCACGGTAAAAATTCAGACAGCCCTCGACAAAGATGCGTTGGTCGTCCCGCCGACAGTCGTACAACGCGGCCTCGACCAACACTTCGTTTACCGGGTGAATGGCGACAAGGTTGAAGCCGTGCAGGTGCAGATGGTTTACCAAGGCAGCGGCCAGGACATCATCAAAGGCGTGAAGGCCGGTGATGTGCTGGTCACCGACGGCCAGTCGCGGCTTAAACCGGGTTCAACGGTGCAAGTCATGAGCGAGCCGGCGCAGGTGGTGCAAGCGGAGCCGAAACCATGAAGGCGCACAAAGGCGTCTCCACGTGGTGCATCGATCACCCGGTCGCGACAATTTTGTTGACCATCGCTTTGGTGCTGGTCGGTTTGATTGCCTTCCCGCGCTTGCCAATCGCCCCACTGCCGGAAGCGGAATTTCCTACAATCCAGGTCTCAGCGCAGTTGCCCGGCGCAAGCCCCGACACCATGGCCTCGTCCGTGGCCACGCCGCTGGAGGTGCAATTCAGCGCCATCCCCGGCATGACCCAGATGACCTCGAGCAGCGCACTGGGCTCAAGTCTGCTGACCCTGCAATTCACCCTCGATAAAAGCATCGACACCGCCGCCCAGGAAGTCCAAGCGGCGATCAACACCGCTGCCGGCAAACTGCCCAAGGACATGCCGACGCTGCCAACCTGGAAGAAGGTCAACCCGGCCGACAGCCCGGTGCTGATCCTCAGCGTCAGCTCGACGCAAATGCCCGGCACCGAACTCAGCGACCTGGTGGAAACCCTGCTCTCGCGTCAGATCAGTCAGATCGACGGCGTAGGACAAATCAACATCACCGGTCAGCAACGTCCGGCGATCCGCGTACAAGCCTCGGCGGACAAGCTCGCGGCGATCGGCTTGACCCTCGCCGACATCCGACTGGCGATTCAGCAGACCAGCCTCAACCTCGCCAAAGGCGCGCTGTACGGCGAATCGAGCATCTCGACGCTGTCGACCAACGACCAGTTGTTCCACCCCGAGGACTACAGCCAACTCATCGTTTCCTACAAGGATGGCGCCCCGGTTCACCTGCGTGATGTCGCCAAAGTCGTCAACGGTTCGGAAGATGCCTACGTGCAAGCGTGGGCCGGTGATCAACCCGGTGTGAACCTGGTGATCTCGCGCCAGCCCGGCGCCAACATCGTTGAAACCGTTGACCGCATTCAAGCCGCCCTGCCCGGCCTCGAAGCGATGCTGCCAGCCTCGGTGCAAGTCAAAACCCTGATCGACCGCACCCAGACCATTCGCGCCTCGCTGCATGAAGTGGAAATCACCCTGTTGATCGCAATCATGCTGGTGGTCGCGGTGATGGCACTGTTCCTGCGCCAGTTGTCGGCGACCCTGATTGTCTCGGCAGTGCTCGGCGTGTCGTTGATCGCCAGTTTCGCCCTGATGTACATCCTCGGTTTCAGCCTGAACAACCTGACGCTGGTGGCGATCGTCGTCGCGGTCGGCTTCGTCGTCGACGATGCGATCGTGGTGGTGGAAAACATCCACCGGCATCTGGAGGCCGGCGACGACATGCGCGAAGCGGCGATCAAGGGCGCCGGCGAGATTGGCTTCACCGTGGTCTCGATCAGCTTCTCGCTGGTGGCGGCATTCATTCCGCTGCTGTTCATGGGCGGCGTAGTCGGTCGACTGTTCAAGGAATTCGCCCTGACCGCGACCTCGACCATCATGATTTCCGTGGTGGTCTCGTTGACCCTCGCGCCGACGCTGGCAGCGCTGTTCATGCGCAAACCGGAGCATCACGCCCACGCCAAACCGGGCTTCAGCGAACGCTTGCTCGGCTGGTACGAGAAAGGTTTGCGCCGCGCCCTCGCCCATCAGAAATTGATGATTGGCGTGTTCGGTCTGTCGCTGGCGCTGGCCATCGGCGGTTACATCTTTATCCCGAAAGGATTCTTCCCGGTGCAGGACACCGGTTTCGTCCTCGGTACCACTGAAGCCGCGGCGGATATTTCCTACGGCGACATGGTGAAAAAACACTTGGCGATGGCCGAAATCGTCGCCGCCGACCCAGCCGTGCAGGCGTTTTCCCACTCAGTTGGCGTTTCCGGCAGCAACCAAACCATCGCCAACGGCCGTTTCTGGATCGCCCTGAAAAAACGCGGCGACCGTGACGTCAGCGCCAGCCAGTTCATCGACCGCATCCGTCCGCAACTGATGAAAGTCCCCGGCATCGTCCTCTATCTGCGCGCCGGCCAGGACATCAACCTCAGCTCCGGCCCGAGCCGCGCGCAGTATCAATATGTGCTGAAGAGTAATGACGGCGCGACCCTCGCGACATGGACGCAACGCCTCACGGAAAAACTGCGCAGCAACCCGGCGTTCCGCGACATTTCCAACGACCTGCAACTGGGCGGCAGCATCACCCACATCAGCATCGACCGCAGCGCCGCCGCGCGTTTCGGCCTGACCGCCAGCGATGTCGATGAGGCGCTGTACGACGCCTTTGGCCAGCGGCAGATCAACGAATTCCAGACTCAGGTCAATCAGTACAACGTGATTCTGGAGCTGGACACCAAACAACGCGGCAAGGCCGAAAGCCTCAACTATTTCTACCTGCGCTCACCGCTGAGTGGCGAGATGGTGCCGCTGTCAGCGCTGGCCAAATTCGATGCGCCGACCATTGGCCCGTTGTCGATTGCCCATGACGGGATGTTCCCGGCGGCCAACCTGTCGTTCAACTTGGCGCCCGGTGTGGCGTTGGGTGATGCGGTGATTCTGCTCAATCAGGCCAAGGCCGAGATCGGCATGCCAACCGCGATCAGCGGCAATTTCCAGGGTGCGGCTCAAGCGTTCCAGAGTTCGTTGGCCAGTCAGCCGTGGCTTATCCTCGCGGCGCTGGTGGCGGTGTACATCATTCTCGGTGTGCTTTATGAAAGCTTCGTACATCCGCTGACGATCATTTCGACGTTGCCAGCGGCAGGCTTGGGTGCGGTGATCATGCTATGGATCTGCGGTCAGGACTTTTCGATCATGGCCTTGATCGGCCTGGTGTTGCTGATCGGTATCGTCAAGAAGAACGGCATCCTGATGATCGACTTCGCCCTCGAAGCGCAGCGCCATCGAGGTCTGTCGCCGCAGGATGCAATTTTCGAGGCGTGCATCACGCGGTTCCGGCCGATCATCATGACCACCCTCGCCGCTCTGCTCGGCGCGCTGCCGCTGATGCTCGGTTACGGCACCGGCGCCGAACTGCGCCAACCGCTGGGGATCGCGGTGGTGGGCGGTTTGCTGGTCAGCCAGATGCTGACGTTGTTCACCACTCCAGTCATATACTTGTGGCTTGAGCGGTTGTTCCACCGGCCCAAACCGATGCCCTCACCGGCATTGGCGACCACAGACTGAGGCAGGGTCATGCGCGTTCTGATTATCGAAGACGAGGAAAAAACCGCGGACTATCTGCACCGCGGTCTGACGGAACAGGGTTACACCGTGGATCTGGCCCGCGACGGCGTCGAGGGTCTGCATCTGGCGCTGGAAAGCGACTACGCGGTGATCGTCCTCGACGTCATGTTGCCGGGCCTCGACGGCTTCGGCGTACTGCGCGCGTTGCGTGCACGCAAGCAGACCCCGGTGATCATGCTCACCGCCCGCGAGCGCGTCGAAGACCGCATCAAAGGCCTGCGCGACGGTGCCGACGATTACCTCGGCAAACCGTTTTCCTTCCTCGAACTGGTCGCGCGCCTGCAAGCGCTTACCCGGCGCAGCGGCGGCCATGAACCGGTGCAAGTGAGCATCGCCGACCTGTGGATAGATCTGATCAGCCGCAAGGCCACCCGCGCCGGCACCCGACTGGATCTGACGGCCAAGGAATTTTCTCTGCTCAGTGTTCTCGCCCGCCGCCAAGGTGAAATCCTCTCGAAAACTGCCATTGCCGAGATGGTCTGGGACATCAATTTCGACAGCGATGCCAACGTTGTCGAAGTGGCGATCAAACGCCTGCGCGCCAAGCTCGACGGGCCGTTCGACGAGAAACTGCTGCACACCATTCGCGGCATGGGTTATGTGCTGGAGAGCCGTGGTGTCCAGTAACTCGATTGCCCTGCGCCTCAGTGGAATGTTCACGCTGGTGGCGTTAGTGGTGTTTCTGTTGATCGGCGGCGCGCTGTATCAGCAGGTCGACAAAGGCCTGGGATTGCTCCCGGAAGCCGAGCTGGATGCGCGTTACAGCGTGCTTGAATCTGCGCTCAATCGCTTCGGCACGCCGGAGCATTGGCTGAAGATCAACGCCAAGTTGAAGCTGCTCGGCGAAGAAGACAAACGCATTCGTTTCTGGGTGGTAAGTAATGATCCGGGTTATGAATTCGGCCAGCCGGATGCCGCGATCCGCGCTTTCGCCCAAAGGCCAGTGGGCATGCATGACTTGCAGTTGCCCGGCCAGCCGTATCCGCTGAAGGTGCTGCTGACCGAGTTGCCGGCCAAGGATCAGCGCCCGCCGCTGCGCTTCATGATCGGCATCGATACCGAGACCTTCCACGAGACTCAACACAACCTCTTGATCGCGCTGATCGGGCTGGCGATTGTCGGCGTGCTGATGGCTTCGGCGCTGGGTTATTGGGTCGCGCGGATTGGTCTCAAGCCGTTGATCAAACTGTCCCACGAAGCTCAACGCTTGGCGCCCCCATTAAGGGCCGGGCGCTTGCGTTTGTCGCCGCTGCCACCGGAGCTTGCGCAGTTTGTCGACTCGTTCAACTCGACGCTGGAACGGGTCGAACAGGCCTACTCGCGACTGGAGTCGTTCAACGCCGACGTCGCCCATGAACTGCGTTCGCCGCTGACCAATCTGATCGGCCAGACGCAAGTGGCACTGACCCGTGGGCGCTCTGCCGAACACTATTTCGAAGTGCTGCAATCGAATCTTGAAGAGCTGGAACGGTTGCGCTCGATCATCAACGATATGCTGTTTCTTGCCAGTGCCGATCAGGGCAACAAGGCGACCAAACTCACCTCCACTTCGCTGGCTGATGAGGTGGCAACGACGCTGGAATATCTGGATTTCATTCTCGAGGACGCGCAGGTTCAGGTGCAGGTCAGCGGTGATGCGCTGGTGCAGATCGAGGTCGCGCATTTGCGCCGGGCGTTGATCAACTTGCTCAGCAACGCGGTGCAGCACACCGGGCCGGGACAGGTGATCGAGGTACGGATTGAGGTTGAAGCGCATCAGGTGAGTATTGGTGTGGCCAACCCCGGATCGCCGATTGCCAGTGAGCATTTGCCACGGCTGTTTGAGCGCTTTTATCGGGTCGATGCGTCGCGTAGCAACAGTGGCAATAACCATGGGCTGGGGCTGGCGATCGTCAAGGCGATTGCGCTGATGCATGGTGGAGATGTGTTTGTGCGCAGTGATCGGGGGATGAATACCTTCGGGATTTATTTGCCGGTTTGAAAAGCCCCTCACCCTAACCCTCTCCCGGAGGGAGAGGGGACTGACCGTGGTGTTCTTTCGAGTTACACCGACCTGAAATATCCAGTCGAACTCAGATTCTGAAAATCATGAAGATCTGCTCCCTTTCCCCCTCGCCCCCTTGGGGGAGAGGGCTGGGGTGAGGGGGTTGCTCTTGGCTGCACCGCGATCTTCGACTTTTACCTCCCGCGCAACAGTCATTTATGAAAATCACGCTGTTTCCCAACGCCCGGCAACCTTATCTTTGCCCGCACCAAACAGCACTCGCCAAGCGAGAAGGTTTTCAAGATGTCCAACAGTATGGGTATTGCCAGCGCGTTCGTTTTGTCCTCATTGATCCTGTCGCCGATGGCGATGGCTGAAGAATCGCAGTCGTTCGTGGCGCAAAATGTCGCTCGCGCTCAGGCCTTCGATCAGCATCAGGCCGAAGTGATGGCTAAGGCTCAGGACGCCTCGCAAGCCCCACAGGCTGCCACTTCCCAGACTCAAGCAAGCGAGAAAGACAGCTGAGTCGCGCACCGCGCCAACGTTTCCCTCGACGCGGTTGTTTGGCTCTTCCCGTTCAACTGTCGTCATTCCAGGCCGCTGCCTTTCAGCGGCCTTTTTTCGTTGTGGTCTGAAAGCCGTTTGGTTCGTCTGTAACAACAAGAAACATTGAGCGCCTCAAAATATAGAGGTGCCAGTTGACCCAAGGAGCTCCATTGCACGTGCGTTACCCAGTCCGTTTCACTCCGCTGTTCATTGCAATTGCCGCAACGATTGCCCCTGCCGCTCACGCTGAAGAACCCGCTAAAGAGGGCTTCGTCGAGGGTTCGAGCCTCAACCTCAACGCCCGCAACTACTACATGAATCGCAACCGCTTGCAGAAAGCGGACGACAACATCGAGTGGGGCCAAGGCTTTCTTGGGATTTTCAAGTCGGGTTACAGCGAAGGCACGGTCGGTTTCGGCATTGATGCCCACGCCATGCTCGGGTTGAAGCTGGATGGCGGTGGCGGCACCGACGGTTCGAGCATCCTGCCGGTCCGAGAGAATGGCGGCAAAGCACCGGGAGCGTTCTCCACCGCCGGGGGCACGTTGAAAATGCGTGCGTTCGATACCGAATTGAAGGCCGGCGACCTGTTCCTCACCAACCCGGTCATTGCTGGCGGTGAAACACGCATGCTGCCGCAGACTTTCCGTGGTGTGAGCCTGACCAACCACAGCTTCGATGGCTGGTTGATCGAAGGCGGCCAGGCGAGTTTCACCAAGCCTTACAACCAGAGTGGTCACACGCGCATTGGCACTTCCTACGGGACATTGGCCGATGGCGATGAAAGTCAGCACCTGAACTGGGCCGGTGTGGCCTGGAGCGGTGTCGAAGGCTTGACCAGCAGCCTGTACGCCTCTGAGCTCAAAGACATCTGGAACCAGTACTACTACGATCTCGACTACACTTGGCAGTTGAGCGATCTGGTCAGCCTCAACCCGGGTTTGCACTTCTATCACACGCAAGACACCGGTGATGCGCTGCTGGGCAACATTGACAACAACACCTACAGCCTGCATTTCACCGTTGGCGTCGGTAATCACAGCGTCACCGCCGCATATCAGCGGGTCAACGGCAACACGCCGTTCGACTACATCAGCCAGGGCGACAGCGTTTACCTCGACAACTCCCAGCAGTATTCCGACTTCAACGGCCCGAACGAGCGCTCGTGGAAACTCAAATACGCCTACGACTTCGCCGGTGTCGGCGTGCCGGGGCTGACCTCGGCAGTCTCCTATTCGCGCGGTACGGTGGACCTGACCAAGGTGGATCCGAACAGCAAAGGCTATTCCAACTGGTACAGCGCCGACGGCCGCAACGCCAAGCATTGGGAGCGCGATCTCGATTTGCAGTACGTTGTGCAAAGCGGTCAGGCCAAGGATCTGGCGGTGCACTTGCAATGGGCGACCAACCGCGGTGGCAATGGTTACGGCGCGATCGATTCAGACACAGATGAATACCGCGTCATCATCGACTACCCGATCAACGTCTTCTAAGATCGGCGCCATAACAGCGTCTTGAATTCAGTGATGCACCCTGTGGGAGCGAGCCTGCTCGCGAAGGCGGTCAATCAATCGACATCTATGTTGAATGACACGCCGCTTTCGCGAGCAGGCTCGCTCCCACATTGGGAATGGTTTCTGGCTTCGGCTGTGGTGTTTGGCCTACTACGCTTATAAGACTCCCCCCAACCGACAGCCCAATCATGATCGCGAGCCGTACCCCACCCGTTGCGGGCAAGACCGGACGCCCCGAACTGCTGCTGATCTGCGGCAGTTTGCTGACCGTGATCGCGATTCTGTGCATCGTCACGTTCCTGCTGATCCGCGAGCACGCCAACGCTCAGGAATCGGCCACCCGCAGCGCCACCACTATCGCGCAACTGATCGACGCTGATGTGCTGCGCACGGTCGAGCTGTACGACCTGACCTTGCAAGGCCTGATCGCTGCCGCCCAACGCGATGATCTGCAAACTGTCTCACCGCAGATCCGTCATCTGGCGCTGTTCGACCGCTCCACCACGGCGCGCTTCAAGGGCGACATCCTGTTGCTCGACAAACACGGCGATGTGGTCGCCGACTCTTCGCGAATCGAGCCGAAACCGGGCAACTTTGCCGACCGCGACTACTTCCTTGCCCACGCGCTCAACCGCGATGTCGGTATGTTTATCAGCCGGCCGTTCAAGACCCGCTGCGACTGCGACGAAGCCAATCAATGGCGGATCAGTTTCAGCCGACGGATTTCCTCGCAGACCGGTGAGTTTGCAGGCGTGGCCGTGGCGTCGATGAAGCTCGACTACTTCGACCAGTTGTTCAACAGCCTCGACATCGGCAAAGACAGTACGCTGAACATCATCGACAACGACGGCGTCCTGCTGGCGCAGAAGCCTTATCTGCAAAGTGATTCCATCGGCAAAAGCTTCGGCAACCGGCCCAACGTGATACGGATACTGCGCGACAAGAGTGGCAATGGCAGTTTCAATAGCGTTTCGAGCATCGACCATCAACAACGCCTGTATACCTATTCGCGGGTCGGCAATCTGCCGTTGATCGTGATGGTCGCGCTGTCCAGCGACGAGGTGTTCGGCACCTGGCGCCGCACCGCGCTGTTGATCAGTGGGGCCACCGGCGTGCTGTGCGTGGGTTTGTTATGGCTGACCTGGTTGCTGGCCCGCGAGTTGCGCCGACGTCAGCGTGCCGAGCACGAACTGGCGCAATTGGCCGCCACCGACGCGCTGACGGGGGTGGCCAATCGTCGGATGCTTGATCAGGCATTGCGTCACGAGTGGTTCCGCGCTCAGCGCTCGGGTAAACCGATGTCGGTGATGATGATCGATGCCGATCACTTCAAGGCCTTCAATGACCGCCATGGGCATCAGGCCGGGGATCAGGCGTTGAAGACGCTGGCCAGGGTCATTACTGAAAGTGTGCGGCGACCGGCGGATCTGGTGGCGCGTTATGGGGGTGAGGAGTTTTCGGTGATTCTCGCCGAGACCGACGGTCACGGCGCACAGCAGCTTGCCGAGCATATTCGTCAGGCGGTGGAGCAGTTGCCATTGGTCGACGGAGCCGAGCGGCCGATGACCGTGAGTATTGGCATCGCGACGTGGACGGCGGCGAGTGAGATGACCCTGGAGCAGTTGCTGTTTGCGGCGGACAAGGCGTTGTATCAGGCCAAGGAAGGTGGGCGCAATCGGGTGGTGGTGGCTGCCTGATAGGTTTGCTGGGGCCTCACCGGCCCTATCGCGAGCAGGCTCACTCCTACATTTGAAATGCGTGCCCCTGTAGGAGTGAGCCTGCTCGCGATGAGGCCGGCCCAGGCAACACAAAAACCGCAGGCATAAAAAAAGGCCATCCGAGGATGGCCTTCAAAAAACTAGAGAGGTTTTTTACTTACACTGCCGCAACAGGGCGCATGTAAGAGATTGGTGCGGTGCTGGCGTCTTCGAACGTCACCACTTCCCACGCATCTGTCTGCTCAATCAACTTGCGCAGCAGCTGGTTGTTCAGTGCATGACCGGACTTGAAGCCCTTGAACTCACCAATCAGGCTGTTACCCAGCAGGTACAGGTCGCCAATCGCATCGAGGATCTTGTGCTTCACGAATTCGTCTTCATAGCGAAGACCATCTTCGTTCAACACGCCATCAGCATCGACCACGATTGCGTTTTCAACGCTGCCGCCGAGTGCGAGGTTGTGCTTGCGCAGGTACTCGATATCACTCATGAAACCAAAGGTACGGGCGCGGCTGACTTCTTTTACGAACGAAGTGCTGGAAAAATCCACGCTTGCACTTTGGGTGCGGTCCCGGAATACCGGGTGATCGAAATCGATCTCGAAGCTCACCTTGAACCCTTCGAAAGGGACGAAAGTGGCGCGCTTGTCGCCGTCTTCCACTGTCACTTCACGCAGGATGCGGATGAATTTCTTGGCGGCGTCCTGTTCTTCCAGGCCTGCCGATTGAATCAGGAATACGAATGGTCCAGCGCTGCCATCCATGATCGGGACTTCGGACGCGGAGAGCTCGACGTAGGCGTTATCGATGCCCAGGCCAGCCATGGCCGAGAGCAAGTGCTCTACCGTGTCCACTTTGACGTCGCCGTTGATCAGCGTCGTCGACATAGTGGTTTCACCGACGTTTTCCGCGCGGGCAGGAATCTGCACCACAGGGTCGAGGTCAGCGCGACAAAACACAATGCCAGTGTCGACAGGCGCAGGCTTGAGGGTCAGATAGACCTTCTCACCGGAGTGCAGGCCTACACCTGTGGCACGGATAATATTTTTCAGTGTGCGTTGTTTAATCATGGCTTGGGCCGCTTCAGCGCAAATTGCGAACTGGTATCAACAAAGGCTGGCGATGATAGCAGACCATGCCTTTGCTGAACACCAATCACCTTCATAGCCCTGATACATTCCATCAATCGGCCTGACGACGCAGGAAAGCCGGGATGTCCAGGTAGTCCAGATCATCTTGCGGATTCATCTTCGCGGCAGCCGCAGCACCGGCCTGAGCCTGGTTGCGCATGACGGTCGGACGGTCCAGATCACGGTAGTTCACCGCTGGCGCTTCCTGACGGGCCGGAGCCGGTTGTTGCACCTGGGCGGAAGCCATGGAGGTGTGAACGGTGTTGTCGATGACCTTGACAGGCTTCTCGATTTTCGCGCCCAGACCAGTGGCAACTACAGTTACGTGCAGCTCGTCGCGCATGTCCGGATCGATAACGGTACCGACCTTGACCATGGCGTGCTCGGAAGCGAAGGCTTCGATGATGCTACCCACGTCGGAGTACTCACCCAGAGACAGGTCAGGACCGGCGGTGATGTTCACCAGGATGCCGCGTGCGCCTTGCAGGTTCACGTCTTCCAGCAGCGGGTTGCGGATCGCCGCCTCAGTGGCTTCACGTGCACGGTTCGGACCGCTGGCGCAGCCAGTGCCCATCATCGCCATGCCCATTTCGCTCATCACGGTACGCACGTCGGCGAAGTCGACGTTGATCATGCCCGGACGCTTGATGATGTCGGAGATACCGCGAACGGCACCGGCCAGTACATCGTCAGCCTTGGCGAAAGCCGACAGCAGGCTGGCGTCTTTACCGAGGATGGTCAGCAGCTTCTCGTTGGGAATGGTGATCAACGAGTCGACGCTTTCCGAGAGCATGCGGATGCCTTCATCGGCGATCTGCATCCGCTTGCGGCCTTCGAACGGGAACGGACGCGTTACGACCGCAACGGTCAGAATGCCCATTTCCTTGGCCACTTCGGCGATGATCGGCGCAGCACCGGTACCGGTACCGCCGCCCATGCCAGTGGTGATGAACACCATGTTGGTGCCCTGCAGGACTTCGGCAATGCGCTCACGGTCTTCGAGAGCGGCCTGACGACCTACTTCAGGGTTGGCGCCAGCGCCCAGACCTTTGGTCACGCCGGTGCCCAGTTGCAGAATGGTGCGCGCGCCGATGTTTTTCAGCGCTTGAGCATCAGTGTTGGCGCAGATGAATTCAACGCCTTCGATGTTGCTCTTGACCATGTGATTGACAGCGTTGCCGCCGCCACCGCCAACACCGATAACTTTGATTACCGGGCTTGCGGGGATGTTGTCTACGAGTTCGAACATTTTCCCTCTCCTTACATTCTCTAGTTTTTTCGCCTACTGCTTTTTTGTTGCGGTGTTGCGGTAAAGCTTTAGAAGTTGCCTTGAACCCACTTCTTCAATCGGTCCAGCAACGGCGCCTGTGGCTCTTCGTTGCTGTAGCTGTCGCGGCTGCCGATGCCGGAGAACGAAACCCCGTCGGACTGCTTTTGCAGGCCGTACATCAACAAGCCAACGCCAGTGGAATAAATCGGGTTGCGCACCACGTCATCCAGGCCTTTCACGCCATGCGGCACACCGAGGCGGACCGGCATGTGGAAGATTTCCTCGGCCAGTTCAGTGGCGCCTTCCATCTTCGACGTACCGCCGGTCAGGACGATGCCGGCCGGGATCAGGTCTTCGTAGCCGCTGCGACGCAGCTCGGCCTGAATCAGCGTGAACAGTTCGTCGTAACGTGGCTCGACCACTTCGGCCAGCGCCTGACGCGACAGTTCGCGCGGTGGACGGTCGCCAACGCTTGGCACCTTGATGGTTTCACCGGCACCGGCCAGCTTGGCCAGAGCGCAGGCGTAGCGGATCTTGATTTCTTCGGCGTACTGGGTCGGAGTGCGCAACGCCATGGCGATGTCGTTGGTCACCTGGTCACCGGCAATCGGGATCACTGCGGTGTGACGGATCGCGCCTTCGGTGAAGATCGCGATGTCGGTGGTGCCGCCGCCGATATCGACCAGGCACACGCCCAACTCTTTCTCGTCATCGGTCAGTACCGAGTAGGCCGAGGCCAATTGCTCGAGAATGATGTCGTCGATTTCCAGACCGCAGCGACGCACGCATTTTTCAATGTTCTGTGCGGCGTTGACGGCGCAGGTGACCACGTGAACCTTGGCTTCCAGACGTACGCCGGACATGCCCAGTGGTTCGCGAACGCCTTCCTGGTTATCGATCACGTAATCCTGCGGCAGGGTGTGCAGCACGCGTTGGTCTGCCGGAATCGCCACAGCCTGAGCAGCGTCGAGGACGCGCTCAAGGTCAGCCGAGCTGACTTCACGATCGCGGATCGCGACGATGCCGTGGGAGTTCAGGCTGCGGATGTGATTGCCCGCCACGCCGACGAACGCCGAGTGAATGCGGCAGCCCGCCATCAGTTGGGCTTCTTCGATCGCGCGCTGGATCGATTGCACGGTGGACTCGATGTTGACCACCACGCCCTTCTTCAGGCCACGGGACGGATGGGTACCGATCCCGACGATTTCCAGCGAGCCGTCGTCGGAGACCTCGCCGACCAGCGCCACCACCTTGGAGGTGCCGATATCGAGACCGACGATCATTTTGCCGCTTTGCACGTTTGCCATGGGTCCTGCCTCTTCTTAATTCTTTGCGACAGCGGGTTGGGCTGTCGTCGGCGCTACTGGTTCCCGCCAGCCAACAGCGAGGCCGTTGGCGTAGCGCAGATCGATGCGCGCAATGTTCGTAATCTGGTCTTTAAGCGTCTTGTCATAGATGGCGATAAAACGGCGCATCTTTTCCACCAGGTTGCCGCGTCCCAGCAGCAACTCGATGCCGGGGCCAGAACTGCCGGCACCGGTGGTCAGGAACCAGCTTCCGCGTTCACGCAGTTCCAGGCGTGCAATCGAAAAGCCCAACGGCCGCAGCATCTGGCTCAGCACCTGATACTGCTGCATCACTTGCTGCTGGGCCCGTTGTGGGCCGAACAGCTGTGGCAGGTGTTCGTAGTTCGCCAGCTCCTTTGGCGTAAACGCCTGGCCCTGGTTGTTCAGTAACGACTCATCGCCCCAACGCGCCACTGGCAGTTGCTCTTCGAGGCGGATCACCACCTGGTCCGGCCACACCCGACGTACTTCGGCGTGGGCGATCCACGGCATCTGCTCAAGCTCGGTGCGCATACCGGCCAGGTCGATGGTGAAGAAGCTCGACGCCACATATGGGGCGATACGCTGCTGCACCGCTTGCTGGCTGATGTAGCTCAGGTCGCCCTGCACGGCGATCTTGGTGATCGGCCGGTCGGCGTACGGCAGCAGACGCGTCGCGCCTTCGTAAGTACCAAAGCCCAGCACCACCAGCAGCACCGGCCAGAACAGACTTTTCAGAAAGCTGAAATTGGCTTTCGGCAGGCGCGCGGACATCGGCTCTTTCGCCACCATTCGGCTGGCACCCCGTGGCACCGGCTTGCGGCCGGGTGCGGGAGGCTGATGTCGGAGCTGAGCGCCTTGCATCGTCTTAACCTCGAGCGTCTTCAACACTGGCGGCCAGAATGGCCAGAACCAGTTGCTGGAAATCCAGACCGGCCGCACGCGCGGCCATCGGCACCAGACTGTGATCGGTCATGCCCGGAGCGGTGTTCACTTCCAGAAACCAGAACTGCCCGTCGGCGTCCTGCATCACGTCCGCCCTGCCCCAACCGGCAATACCCAGCGCCTCACAGGCCTTGGCCGTGAGATCCATGAGTTCCTGTTCCTTGGCGGCATCCAGCCCGCACGGAATGCGGTACTGGGTATCGTTGGCGATGTACTTGGCGTCGTAGTCGTAGAACGTGTGCGGTGTACCCAGGGCGATAGGAGGCAACACCTGGTCACGCAGGGTGGCGATGGTGAACTCCGGACCTTGAATCCATTGCTCAACCAAGACTTGCGAATCGTAGGTACTGGCCGCTTTCCATGCGTCGATCAACTCGGACGCAGAACTCACTTTGGCCATCCCGATACTTGAACCTTCATGCGCCGGTTTGACGATCAAAGGGAAGCCCAGTTCCGTCGCTGCCGAAATACAATCAGCTTCGCTGCACAGCACGGCGTGACGCGGCGTCGGAATCCCGAGGCTGTGCCAGACCTGCTTGGTGCGCAGTTTGTCCATCGCCAGTGCCGAAGCCAGAATGCCGCTGCCGGTGTACGGAATACCCGCCACTTCGAGCAGGCCCTGCATGGAGCCGTCTTCACCGCCACGGCCGTGAAGAATGATGAAGGCGCGGTCGATCTTTTCGCTGAGCAGACGTTGCAGAATGTCGTCGCCAACGTCGATGCCGAATGCGTCCACGCCAGCGCTTTGCAGTGCGTCGAGCACGGCGTTACCGGATTTCAGCGACACCTCACGCTCGGCACTCAGGCCGCCGAAGAGCACGGCGACGCGGCCGAAGTCTTTCGGCGCGATGGTGGAGAACAGGTTGGCGTAGGCAGCAGTCATTTCAACTTCCCCTCGACCGACGCCGCCACGGCGCCAGCGAACAATTCACTTTTCAACAGCTTCGGCGCGAGACCGCCGATATCACCAGCGCCCTGGCACAGCAGGATGTCGCCGGCACGCAGCAGCGGCTTGACCAGCGGCGCCAGATCGACGCCACGCTCGATGTAGATCGGGTCGAGCTGACCGCGCTGACGGATGCTGTTGCACAGCTTGCGGCTGTCGGCGCCCGGGATCGGCTCTTCGCCGGCCGGATAGACTTCCATCAGCAGCAGCACGTTGGCATCGGCCAATACATTGACGAAGTCGTCGTACAGATCGCGGGTGCGGCTGTAACGGTGCGGCTGGTACACCATCACCAGACGGCGCTCCGGCCAGCCACCGCGCACGGCTTTGATCACTGCGGCGACTTCGGTCGGGTGGTGACCGTAGTCATCGACCAGCATCACGTTGCCGCCGTCCACCGGCAGTTCACCGTAGACCTGGAAGCGTCGACCAACGCCCTGGAAACCCGACAGGCCCTGGACGATGGCTTCATCGCTGACGCCTTCGTCGGTGGCGATGCAAATGGTCGCCAGCGAATTGAGCACGTTGTGGTTGCCCGGCATGTTCACGGAAACATCCAGCGGCTCACGATCCGGACGTAACACGGTGAAGAAGGTCTGCATGCCTTGCTGGCGAATATTGATCGCGCGGACGTCAGCGTCTTCGCTGAAGCCGTAGGTCACGGTCGGACGTTTCACCAGCGGGAGGATTTCACGCACCACCGGATCGTCCAGGCACATCACCGCCAAACCGTAGAACGGCAGGTTGTGCAGGAACTCGACGAAGGTTTTCTTCAGCTTGTTGAAGTCACCGTCGTAGGTCGCCATGTGGTCGGCGTCGATGTTGGTGACCACGGCCACCAGCGGTTGCAGGTGCAGGAAGCTCGCATCGCTCTCATCGGCTTCGGCGATCAGGTAACGGCTGGTGCCCAGTTGGGCATTGGTGCCCGCGGCATTCAGACGACCCCCAATCACGAACGTCGGGTCCAGACCACCGGCGGCGAACACCGAAGCGATCAGGCTGGTGGTGGTGGTTTTGCCGTGCGTACCGGCGACGGCGATGCCGTGGCGATAGCGCATCAGCTCGGCGAGCATTTCTGCGCGCGGCACCACCGGAATGCGGCGCTCAAGCGCAGTCGCGACTTCCGGGTTGGAGGTGTTCACAGCGCTCGACACCACCAGCACATCGGCGGTCGCGGCGTTCTCGGCGCGGTGGCCGATATAGATGTGCGCGCCGAACGATTCCAGGCGCTCGGTGACCGGCGAAGCCTTCAGGTCGGAACCAGAGACTTCATAGCCCAGGTTCAACAACACTTCGGCGATACCGCACATGCCCACGCCGCCGATACCGACGAAGTGGATGCGACGGATGCGGCGCATTTCCGGTTGCGGCATGGCTTTCTGATTCTCAACCATGGGCCACCTCCAGACAGGTATCGACCACGCTACGGGTGGCATCGGGTTTCGCCAGACGGCGGGCCGCTTGGGCCATATCTTCGAGTCGTTGCGGTTGCATCAAGACCTCTGTCAGGCGCGCGGCAAGGTCCGCGGCACCAGTCGTTCTTTGCGGCATCAGGAAGGCAGCGCCTTCACGGGCCAAATAATCGGCGTTGCGGGTCTGGTGATCGTCGATCGCGTGGGGCAAAGGCACCAGCATCGAGGGCAGACCGGCGGCAGCCAGCTCACTGATGGTCAACGCGCCTGCGCGGCACACCACCAGGTCAGCCCAGCCATAGGCCTGGGCCATGTCTTTGATGAACGGCTGCACCTGCGCATCGACGCCGGCGGCGCGGTAGCGCTCTGCAGTCACTTCATCGTGGTTTTTGCCGGCCTGATGGAACACTTCCGGGCGCAAATCGGCAGCGACTTGGGCCAGGGCTTCAGGCAGCAACTTGTTCAACGGTTCTGCGCCCAGGCTTCCGCCGAGGATCAGCAAACGCGCTTTGCGACCGGCCAGGGCTGGTCGCGATGTGTCGAGGAACAGCTCGCTGCGCACCGGGTTTCCGGTGGTACGGCGGGTGTCCGACAGAGTAAAGGTGTCGGGGAACGCTTCACACACTCGGGCGGCGAACGGCACCAGCAACCGATTGGCGGTGCCGGCCACGGCGTTCTGCTCGTGAACGATCACCGGCACGCCGGCCAGTTTCGCGGCAAGACCACCGGGGCCAGTCACATAACCACCGAAGCCGACCACACACACTGGCTTCAAGCGACGAATGATCGCCCGCGCCTGCCACACCGATTTCAGCAGCATGAACGGCGCCT
This sequence comes from Pseudomonas sp. Irchel s3f10, assembly GCF_900187515.1. Taxonomy (NCBI): domain Bacteria; kingdom Pseudomonadati; phylum Pseudomonadota; class Gammaproteobacteria; order Pseudomonadales; family Pseudomonadaceae; genus Pseudomonas; species Pseudomonas sp. Irchel s3f10. Next base: position 31,519 of record NZ_FYDZ01000023.1, on the reverse strand, counting down.
TGAGCAGCGACAGCTTGCCCTTGCCGCGCAGGCCGGTGGCGTTGATGCGGTGCAGTTCCAGCCCTGCGGCCGGCACCAGTTCGTTCTCGATCCCGCGTGGCGTGCCGAGCCAGTGCACGGTGTAACCGCGCGCCTGAAACTCGCGGGCACAGGCCAGCGCCGGGAACACGTGGCCGCCGGTTCCGCCGGCCATGATCAATACGTTAGCGCCCATGATTCGGCTCCTCGGCGAAGTCGCTCTCATGGAATTCCATCTCTTCACTGCCCAGGTGGGTTCGACTCTCCCACTCAATCCTCAATAACAAACCGAGGCAGGCACAGCAGATCACCAACGAACTGCCGCCGTAACTGAGAAACGGCAAGGTCAGACCTTTGGTTGGCAACAAGCCGACGTTCACGCCGATGTTGATCAGGAACTGACCAATCCACAGGAACGACAAACCGTAAGCCACATAAGCGGCGAAGAACTGTTTGGCTTTCTCCGCCCACAGGCCGATGTACATCCCGCGAATACACACGAACACGAACAGCGCAACGGTGCACAGCGAACCGACCGCGCCGAGTTCTTCGGCCAATACCGAGAAGACGAAGTCGGTGTGCGCTTCCGGCAGGTAGAACTGCTTCTGCACGCTGTTGCCCAGACCGACGCCCAGCCATTCGCCGCGACCGAAAGCGATCAAGGCTTGCGATAACTGATAACCGGCGCCGAACTGGTCGGCCCACGGGTCGGCGAAGTTGGTCAGACGCGCCATTCGATACGGCTGCATCTGGATCAACAGCACCACGGCGCCGACCGCCAATACCACCATCAGCGAGAAGCGGAACAGCCCGACCCCGCCAAGGAATAGCATCGCCGCCGCAGCGCCCATCATCACCACGGTGGCACCGAAGTCCGGCTCCATCAGCAACAGACCGGCCATTGGCAGCAGCACGATGAATGGCTTGAAGAAGCCCATCCAGCTCTCGCGCACTTCTTTCTGACGGCGCACCAGATAACCGGCGAGGTAGATCACCACGAACACTTTGGCGATCTCGGACGGCTGCACGTTGAAGAAGCTGAAACCGATCCAGCGCATCGAACCGTTCACTTCGCGACCGATGCCGGGGATGATCACCATCACCAGCAAGCCGAACGCACCGATCAGCATCAGCCAGCCGAGACGTTGCCAGGTGGCGATCGGAATCATCATGGTGACGATGCACGCGCCCAAACCGAGCACCACATAAATAAGGTGGCGAATCATGTAATACAGCGGACTGCCCGACTGCGCCGCCGCGACTTCGGTGGAAGCCGAGGCGATCATGATCAAACCGAGACCGAGCAGCGCCAAGCAACCGGCGAGCATCGGGAAATCGAGGTCGATGCCGCGCCCGGTGATAATCGGCGACGGGTACGGCTTGATGATATTGAACAGGCTCATGCCAGGTCCTCCACAGCGCGGACGAACTGGTGACCACGATCTTCATAGTTCTTGAACATGTCGAAACTGGCGCAGGCCGGCGACAGCAGCACCACATCACCCGGCTGGGCGGCGGCGCGGCATTGTGCGACGGCGTCGACCAGCGAGGTCGCGCGAATCAGCGGCACGGCATCGCCGATGGCTGCGCCGATCTTGTCGGAGTCGCGGCCCATCAGGATCACGGCGCGGCAGTTGGCCGCCACCGGATCACGCAGATCGTTGAATTCGGCACCCTTGCCATCGCCACCGGCGATCAGGATGACCTTGCCGTCGATATCCGCGCCCAAGCCTTCGATGGCGGCCAGTGCTGCGCCAACGTTGGTGGCCTTGGAATCGTTGTAGTAAGCCACGCCGTCGAGATCACGTACCCACTGGCAGCGATGTTCGAGACCGGCGAAGGTACGCAAGGCCGAGAGCATGGCGTCGAACGGCAAGCCCACGGCATGCCCAAGCGCCAATGCCGCGAGGGCGTTGGACTGGTTATGGGCGCCGCGAATCTTCAGTTCACGCACCGGCATCAGGTTCTGGAATTCGAAGGCCAGATACTTCTCGCCGTCTTCTTCGCGGATACCGAAGGCTTTGAAATCCGGTTTGCTCAGACCGAAGGTCCAGCACGGCTGGCCCTCGCCCATCAACGGACGGGTCAGCGCATCCTGACGGTTGACCACGAACTGCTTCGCGCCACGGAAAATCCGGTGCTTGGCCAGGTGGTACGCCGGCAGGCCGCTGTAGCGATCCATGTGGTCTTCGCTGATGTTCAGCACGGTGGCCACTTCAGCGTTGAGCTGGTCGGTGGTTTCCAGCTGAAAGCTCGACAATTCCATCACGTACAGCTCGACATCGTCGCTGAGCAGGTCCAACGCCGGGGTGCCGAGGTTGCCGCCGACGGCGACACGTTTGCCGGCCGCTGCCGCCATCTCGCCAACCAGGGTGGTGACGGTGCTCTTCGCGTTGGAACCGCTGATGGCCACGATCGGCGCCCGCGCGTTACGCGCGAACAGCTCGATGTCGCCGGACAGTTTCACGCCACGGGCCGCAGCGGCTTGCAGGGCCGGGGTCGCCAGTGCCAGGCCGGGGCTCACGTAGAGCTCGTCGGCACGGCAGAGGAATTCGACGTCCAGCTCGCCACAACGCACTTCCACGTGCGGATAGTCACGCTTGAGCGTGGCCAGTTCCGGTGGATTTTCCCGCGTATCGGCGACGGCAAACGACGTGCCCCGGTTCGCCAGGAAGCGAACCAGGGACATGCCGCTCTTGCCGAGGCCGACAACGATGCGGAAGTGGTCAGAAGCGATCAGAGACACTCGTTCTACCTCAGCTTCAGGGTGGCAAGGCCGATCAACACGAGAATCACGGTGATGATCCAGAAACGGACGATCACGCGCGGCTCGGGCCAGCCCTTGAGTTCAAAATGGTGGTGGATCGGTGCCATGCGGAACACACGGCGACCGGTCAGTTTAAAGGACGCAACCTGAATGACGACTGACAGGGTTTCCATCACGAACACGCCGCCCATGATGAACAGGACGATTTCCTGACGGACGATCACCGCGATGGTGCCCAGTGCCGCGCCGAGCGCGAGTGCACCGACGTCGCCCATGAACACTTGCGCCGGATAGGTGTTGAACCAGAGGAAGCCCAGACCGGCACCGATCAGCGCACCGCAGAACACGATCAGTTCGCCCGCACCCGGCACGTAAGGGATCAACAGGTATTCAGCGAATTTCACGTTACCCGACAGGTAGCAGAAGATGCCGAGGCCACCGCCGACCATCACGGTCGGCATGATTGCCAGGCCATCGAGGCCGTCAGTCAGGTTGACCGCGTTGCTCGAACCGACGATCACGAAGTAGGTCAGCACGATGAAACCGAGGCCCAGCGGAATGCTGTAGTCCTTGAGCATCGGCAGGATCAGCGTGGTTTCCACCGGGGTGGAAGCGGTCATATAAAGGAAGATCGCCGCGCCGAGGCCGAACACCGACTGCCAGAAATACTTCCAGCGGCTAGGCAAGCCACGGGAGTTCTTCTCGATGACTTTGCGGTAATCGTCGACCCAGCCGATGGCGCCGAACAACAGCGTCACCAACAGAACAGTCCAGACGTAGCGGTTGCTCAGGTCAGCCCAAAGCAGAGTGCTGACGCCGATCGAAGACAGAATCAGCGCGCCGCCCATGGTCGGGGTGCCCGACTTGGACAGGTGCGATTGCGGGCCATCATTACGAACGGACTGACCGATCTGACGGTTCTGCAAAGTGCGGATCATCCACGGGCCATAGCACAGCGACAAAACCAGCGCGGTCAGCACACCGAGGATCCCGCGCAGGGTCAGGTACTGAAAGACCGCGAAGCCTTTGTAGAACTGTTGCAGATACTCCGCTAGCAGCAGCAGCATTAATGTTTCTCCAGACTGGACCCGCACAGAGCCGCAACGATGTTTTCCATCGCTGCACTGCGCGAACCCTTGATCAAAATGGTGGTGTTTGTGTCCTGCTCGGCGTCGAGGGCCTGAATCAGTTCGGCTTGGCTGCCGAAGTGATGCGCCTGTTCACCGAAAGCGTTTACGGCGTGAACCATGTTTGGCCCAACGGCATAAAGCGCGGAAACCTTGCCCCGGGCGTACTCGCCCACGTCGCGGTGCCCCTGCTCCGCCCAATCGCCCAACTCGCCGATATCTCCGAGCACCAGGACGGTGCGGCCGGAAAAGCCGGCGAGTATATCAACGGCCGCGCACATTGAGGTGGGGTTTGCGTTGTAAGTGTCATCGATCACGCGCATGCCGTTTTTCGCCAGTTGCGCGACGGTGCGACCCTTGACCGGTTGCACGGCGCCAAGCCCGGTGGCGATGCCGAACAGCGACACGCCCAGGGCGTATGCGGCAGCGGCGGCGGCCATGGAATTGGCGACGTTGTGCGTGCCGAGCAGGTTCAGTTGAACGCGCTCGACACCTTCAGGTGTGTGCAGATTGAAGGCCGGGCAACCACGGGCATCGGTGCTCAGGTCGCTGGCGTAGAAATCCGCCTGAGGGTTGCTCAGGGCGAAGGTCAGCACTTTGCGCGCGCCCGCACGGGTTTTCCAGATACTGAAGGCCTTGTCATCGAGGTTGAGCACGGCGACGCCGTCAGCTGCCAGACCGTCGATGATTTCACCCTTGGCTTCAACGATTTTTTCCGGCCCGCCAAACTCACCAACGTGCGCGGTGCCGGCATTGTTCAGGATCGCTACGTGCGGTTTGGTCAGCCCGACTGTGTAAGCGATTTCGCCTAGACGCGAGGCGCCCAGTTCGATGACAGCCGAAGTGTGCTCCGGGGCCAGTTCGAGCAGGGTCAGCGGTGCGCCGAGGTCATTATTCAAGTTGCCACGGGTCGCCAGCACCGGGCCGCGCGTGCGCAGGATGCTCGCGAGCATTTCCTTGACCGTGGTCTTGCCACTGGAACCAGTGATCGCTGCGACTGGCTGAGTGAATGCAGCACGGTTCAAAGCACCCAATTGGCCGAGGGCCTGACGGGTGTCTTTGACCAGCAGTTGCGGCAGCGTGCTGTCGGCGACTTCACGCTCGACCAGCGCAGCGACGGCGCCTTTGCCAGCGACATCGTTCAGATAGTCATGACCGTCAAAACGCGGGCCGGTCAACGCAATAAACAGTTGGCCGGGCTGGATCGCGCGACTGTCGATGCTGACGCCGTCGAAGCTGGCATCGCCGGCGATCAAACGTGCGTCGAGCGCGTTGGTCAGTTCGCTGAGTTTCAGGGCCTTAAGCATGGGCCACCTCCCAAGCGGTCAGGGCGTGATCGGCCTCGACCAGATCGGAGAAAGCGTGGCGCTCGCCGTTGATTTCCTGATAGTCCTCATGACCTTTACCGGCCAGAACAATCACGTCATCGGCGGACGCGCCGGCTATCAGTTGTGCAATTGCCTGACCACGGCCGGCGACGAAGGTGACTTTATCCACAGCCGTGAAACCGGCGCGGATGTCATCGAAAATCACTGCAGGATCTTCGGTGCGCGGATTGTCATCGGTGACCAGTACCTGATCGGCCAGACGCTCGACCACTTCGGCCATCAACGGACGCTTGCCGCGATCACGGTCACCGCCGCAGCCGAACAGGCACAGCAGCTGACCTTTGACGTGCGGGCGCAATGCGCTCAGGACTTTTTCCAGCGCGTCCGGGGTGTGGGCGTAATCGACCACCACCAACGGCTGCGTGCCACCACCGAGACGCTGCATGCGACCGGCCGGGCCTTCGAGTTTCGGCAGTACTTTGAGAATTTCGTCGAGCGCGTAATCCAGGCCAAGCAATGCGCCGACTGCCGCCAGAACGTTGCTCAGGTTGAAGCGGCCGAGCAGCGTGCTGCGCAGATGATGTTCGCCCTGCGGGGTGACCAGCGTGGCGCGCACGCCATGGTCGTCGAACTGCGCTTCACGGCAGAACAGATAGGCACTGCTGTCGAGCAGGCTGTAGGTGATCAGGCGCGATTCACGTTTTTCAGCGGCCAGTTGCCGGCCGAAATCGTCGTCGAGGTTGACCACGCGGCACTTCAGATCATTCCAGGCGAACAGCTTAGCCTTGGCCTCGGCGTACGCTTCCATAGTGCCGTGATAATCCAGATGATCGCGGGACAGGTTGGTCATCACCGCGACGTCGAACGCCAGCGCCGTGACGCGGCCCTGATCCAGACCGTGAGACGAGACTTCCATGGCCACGGCTTTGGCGCCGGCCTTTTTCAGGTCGCCCAGGGTCGCTTGCACAGCGATCGGATTCGGCGTGGTGTGCAGACCGCTTTCCAGCGCGCCATAGAAACCGGACCCCAAGGTCCCGACGATGCCGCAATGCTGGCCGAGCAGATCCAGCGCCTGCGCAACCAATTGGGTCACGCTGGTCTTGCCGTTGGTGCCGGTCACGCCGATCAGATTCAGGTGATGGCTCGGCTCGCCGTAAAAACGCCCGGCGATGTCCGACAACTGCGCTGCCAGGCCTTTGACCGGAATCAGCGGCACGTCAGTGATCGGCAGCACCGTGGCGCCTTCCACTTCATAGGCCACAGCGGCAGCGCCGCGCGCCAGAGCATCGGCAATGTGCGCACGGCCGTCGAATTTACCGCCCGGCACAGCGAGGAACAAATCGCCTGCGCGTACGTTGCGGCTGTCCAGCGCCAATTCACGGATCAACAGATCGTGGCCGGCGTGGGGGAATATCTTGTTCAGACTTAATGACATCAGCCGCGCCCTCCATTGGCTTTCAGCGGAACGACCGGGGTGGCGTTGGCTTGTTGCGTCGTCGGCAGATTGTCCGGCGTCACGTTCATCAGGCGCAGGGTGCCGGACATCACACGGCTGAACACCGGCGCGGAAACCAGACCACCGAAGTAACCGGCCTTGGACGGTTCATCGATCACCACAACAATCGCGTATCGCGGATCGCTCATCGGGCCGAAACCGGCGAACAGCGAGCGATAAGAGTTTTCCGCGTAGCCCTTGGTGCCCACCGAGGTCTTACGCGCAGTACCCGACTTGCCCGCCACGTGATACGCCGGCACCTGCGCACGGAACACGCCGCGCGGCGCTTCGATCACTTGGGTGAGCATGCCTTGCAGGGTTTTCGCCACGGCTTCCGGCAGCACTTGCGTGGTCTGCGGCGGCTTGTCGGTTTTGATCAGGGTCAGCGGCGCGAGACGACCGTTGTTGGCCAGCGCCGAGAACGCGTGGACGAGTTGAATCGCGGTCACGGAAATACCGTAGCCGTAAGAAAGCGTTGCGGTTTCAGCCTTGCGCCAATCGCGGTAGTTCGGCAGGTTGCCGACACGTTCGCCCGGGAAGCCGAGGCCGGTGTCCTGGCCGAGGCCGACTTTCTGCGCGAGGCGGAAAATCGTTTCGCCGCCGATATCGAAGGCGACCTTACTCATGCCGACGTTACTGGAATTGATCAGGATGCCGGTCAGGTCGAGCACCGGACCTTCACTCTTGGAAACGTCCTTGATCGTGTATTTGCCAATCTGCAGGGAGCCCGGATACACCTCAACGGTGTCGCTCGGTTTCCAGCGGCCGGTTTCGATTGCGGCAGCCATCGAGATGGCTTTCATGGTCGAACCCGGTTCGAACACGTCGATCATCGCGCGGTTACGCATCATCGCCGGCTGCAGGTTGCGACGGTTGTTCGGGTTGTAGGTCGGCTGGTTGACCATGGCCAGAATTTCGCCGGTCTTGACGTCCATGATCACCAGACTGCCAGCCTTGGCGCCGTTCTCGATGATCGCGTTGCGCAGCTCGCGGTTGGCCAGATATTGCAAACGCAGGTCAATGGACAACGCCAAGGGCTTGCCGGCCTTGGCGTTTTTGGTGACCTGGACATCCTTGATCAGCCGACCGCGCCGATCCTTGATGACCTGTCGTTTGCCCGGCACCCCGGCGAGCCATTCGTCATAAGCCAGCTCGACACCTTCACGACCGTGATCGTCAATGTCGGTAAACCCGACCATGTGCGCGGTGACTTCACCGGCCGGGTAGAACCGGCGGAATTCTTCGATGCCGTAGACGCCCGGCACTTTCAGATCGAGCACAGACTGGCCCTGCTCGGGGGTCAGCCCGCGCACCAGATAAATGAATTCTTTGTTGGCCTGGGCTTCGAGGCGTTCGGTCAGGGCTTTCGGATCCTGACCCAGCGCGGCGGCGAGTGCCGGCCACTTCTCTTTCGCCGTTTGCATTTCCTTGGCGTTGGCCCACAGCGTGGTCACCGGCGTACTCACGGCCAAAGGCTCGCCGTTACGGTCGGTGATCAGACCACGGTGAGCGGGAATTGGAATGTGGCGCAGGCTGCGCGCGTCGCCCTGACCTTTGAGGAAGTCACGGTCGACCACTTGCAAGTCGATGATGCGCCAGCAGATCGCCGCGACCATGATGCCGAGCAGCGCCACCATCAGGCGGAAGCGCCATGGGAACAGTGCCCCTTCGAGTTTCATCATGGCGCCACCATCTTCACGTCAGCCGCGCCGGGGATGTGCATTTTCAGTTGTTCGGTGGCCAGCACTTCGATGCGGCTGTGCGCGGTCCAGGTGCTTTGCTCGAGAATCAAGCGCCCCCACTCGGCCTGCGCCTTATCACGCACGCTGAGTTCGTTATAAAGGGTGTTGAGCAACTGCCGGTTCCAGTGCGCGCTGTACGACACGGCAATGGCCGAGACGAGCACGCCGACAAACAGCAGCAGCATCAGAAAGCTGCCGCCGGGCAGTGGCTTGGCGAAAAGCTTGCTCACCGCAGCTTCTCCGCGACGCGCATGACGGCGCTACGGGAACGTGGGTTGGCTTTGAGTTCGGCGTCGGAGGCCGTCTGCGCTTTGCCATGGACTTTGATTTTCGGTTCGAACGCGACGTGGCGTACGGGCAGGTTGCGCGGCAGGTTGTCCGCTTCGCCTTTCACCAGCTTGCGCATGAACAGTTTGACGATGCGGTCTTCCAGCGAGTGGAAGCTGATCACCACCAGACGGCCGCCAACTTCCAGAGCGTCCAGTGCGGCTTCGAGGCCGGCTTCCAGATCACCCAGTTCGTTGTTGACGTGAATGCGCAAACCCTGGAATGCACGGGTGGCCGGGTTCTTGCCCTTTTCCCATGCCGGGTTGGCGACCTTCAATACTTCGGCCAGATCGGCAGTGCGCTCGAACGGCTTGATATCGCGACGCTCGGCCACGGCACGCGCCATGCGCCCGGAGAAACGCTCTTCGCCGTATTCCTTGAACACCCGGGCGATTTCCTCAGCCGGCGCGGTGTTGACGAATTCGGCAGCGCTGATGCCACGGGACGGATCCATGCGCATGTCCAGCGGGCCGTCGTTGAGGAAGCTGAAGCCGCGTTCAGCGTCGTCGAGCTGCGGCGAAGACACGCCGAGGTCGAGCAGAATACCGCTGACCTTGCCGCTCAGACCTTGTTCAGCGACGACGGAACCGAGCTCGGCAAAGCTGCGCTGCACAACGACAAAGCGGCCGTCTTCGGCCGCTAGCGTTTGCCCGGTGGCAATCGCTTGTGGATCTTTGTCGAATCCGATGAGCCGACCGTCCGTGCCGAGCTGGCTGAGGATCAAACGGCTGTGTCCGCCGCGCCCGAACGTACCGTCCAGATAGCAGCCATCAGGACGTACGGCGAGAGCCTCGACGGCTTCGTCAAGCAGTACGGTGATGTGGTTAAAGCCGCTATCAATAGTCACAGGATCAAATCACGCAGTTCATCAGGCATCGCGCCCGGTTGTTGAATAGCAGCAAGGTCAGCGGCAGATACCGCGTTCCATGCATCCTCGTCCCACAATTGGAACTTGTTCAGTTGGCCTACCAGCATCGCGCGCTTATCGAGCTTGGCGTATTCGCGCAGACGCGGTGGAACCAGAAAACGACCACTGCCATCGAGTTCGAGGTCGACGGCATTACCAATCAGCAAACGTTGCAGGCGACGGTTCTCTTCGCGAAGCGAAGGAAGCGCGCGCAACTTGGTTTCAATAATTTCCCACTCGTCGAGCGGATAGACACACAAACACGGATCAACGGCATCAATGGTCACGATCAATTGGCCGGAACTGCGCGAATCGAGCTCGTCACGGTACCGGCTCGGCATAGCGAGACGGCCCTTTGCGTCGAGACTGATAGCGTTAGCTCCGCGAAACACGTCTGCGTTTCTCCAATTTTTATCGTTTTGAGCTCAAAAAACCCACTTCATGCCACTTTCCGCCACTTGCGCACACTATAGGAATGCGCCCACCACACCGTCAAGGCGCGGATTAAAGGAAAACCCTTACAGAACGGAGATTTAGGAGCATAAAAGGAGGTGCAACGAGAATCTGGCGGATACTTTTGACCAATAACTTGATGCAGCACTGAAAGCTGCGCTCGAAAGTTAAAGTAATTTGTTAAGAGTAAGATTTTTTCGGTATTACAGAAGCGCTTCTGCTGTTGATTGAAGCAAGGTGGGAAATGGCTATTACTGCGTGTGCCGCTGCCGAACTTTCAGAGCAGGCCTGCTGATATTACACAGCCCTGTTGCCAATGATTCAAGCAGGGAAAGAAAAAGGTGGAGAGTCGATCTGTAAGCCGGGTTCTGTCTTGAACAGTCATTCGTCTACGATGGCCATCACTGGACATCTTTAGCAACCTACCCGGTCCCAGCGCGGGCCACGCCTTGGGACCCTATTTGGTCTTGCTCCAAGTGGGGTTTACCTAGCCACGAACTGTTGCCAGACGTGCGGTGCGCTCTTACCGCACCTTTTCACCCTTACCGGCGCCGAAGCGCTTAGGCGGTTATTTTCTGTGGCACTTTCCGTAGGCTCACGCCTCCCAGGCATTACCTGGCACTTCGCCCTATGGAGCCCGGACTTTCCTCCCCCCCCTAATTTTCATAGAGGGCAGCGACTGTCCGATCGACTCTCCGCCGCGAAGGTTAACGGCAGAGCGCCTGAAGAACAAGCGCTAAAAGCCTCAAGACCGCTATGGGCGACGGCTTACACGCCTTTCTGTTTATCCAGCGCGACCTGATACAGCACGTTTTTGCGCTCGCCGGTGATCTGCGCGGCCAACGCAGCGGCACGCTTGAGCGGCATCTCTTCAAGCAACAGATCGAGGATGCGCATCGCTTCGCTGCTGACGGCGTCTTCGGACTCCGGCGCCGTCCAGCCTGCCACCAACACTACGCATTCACCGCGCTGCTGATTGCTGTCGGATTCGACGAACGCGCGCAGCTCAGCCAGCGGCAGACCTTTTAGCGTCTCAAAGGTTTTGGTGATTTCCCGGGCGAGTAATGCCTGACGCTCACCGCCGAACACTTCTTCCATATCCTGCAGGCATTCAAGAATGCGGTGCGGTGCTTCATAGAAGATCAATGTGCGCGGCTCTTCCTTGACGGCTTCCAGTCGCGCCTTGCGCCCGACCGATTTGGCCGGCAGAAAACCTTCGAAGATGAAGCGGTCGGACGGCAGACCGGCCGCCGACAGTGCGGCGATAAGGGCGCAGGCACCCGGCACCGGCACCACATTGATCCCGGCCGCGCGCGCCTGGCGCACCAGGTGATAACCCGGATCGGAAATCAGCGGCGTTCCCGCATCGGAAATCAGCGCGACGTTGTCACCGGCCAGCAAGCGGGTAATAAAACGGCTACCTTCATCTCGTTCATTGTGTTCGTGACACGCGGCCAGCGGCGTGCCAATCCCGAAGTGCTGCATCAGGCGCGCCGAGTGACGGGTGTCTTCGGCAGCGATCAATGCCACTTCACGGAGGATCTTCAGGGCCCGGGCGCTGATGTCGTCCAGGTTGCCGATGGGCGTCGCCACCACATAAAGCGAGCCAGCAGCGGAATTCAGGGAACCTGGAGCAGTCAAAGCGCACACCTCGTGATCGGTAAAAGCGGCCATTGTAGCGCGTCACGAGGCTTGCGATGCGTTCAAGCCGAACCCGGTTTTGCACGCCGTTGTGCGCCGCCGCAACATTTACTCCAGCTAAATTGTCCGATTCACACTAGTAACATCGCGCCCCGGCCAGTGCTTGGGTACAATTCGACGCTAATTTGATCGAGTATCAGGAACACTTACATGATCGCTTGCCTGCGGCTGTTCACTGCCCTCTGCCTCGCTGCCCTGTTGGCGGCTTGCGCCAGCTCCCCTTCCTCCAGCCTTGGCGAACTTCCACGGACTCCGGATGCCAGCATCGAGCAACTGCTCGAACAGGCTACCCAGGCGAAAACCCCGGAAAAAGCCGCCCTGTTGCGCCTGAGTGCTGCAGACCTGGCTTATCGCCAAGGCAACGCCGGTCAGTCCGCGCAGATCCTGCAACAAGTGCCGATGGAGCAACTCAAGCCCGGCCAGCAGATTTTTGCCAGCACGCTGAACGCCGAACTGGCCATGACCCGCAATCAGCCGAAAGCTGCGCTGACTGCCCTGAGCCATCCAAGCCTGCAACATTTGGGCGAGATGCCTGAAGAGCAGCAAGTGCGCACCGGCACCGTGCATGCCCGCGCCCTTGAAGCCGATGGCCAGACTTTGGCTGCCGCCCGCGAGCGCGTGTTCATCGCACCGATGCTGCAAGGCGAAGCCGCGAGCAAGAACCACGAAGCGATCTGGACCCTGATTGGCTCGCTGCCAACTGATCAACTGCAACCCAACACCACCGACGACCTCGGCGGCTGGATGGGTCTGGCAATGGCGGTGAAATCCGCCGGCACCCTGGAACAACAGCAAGCCGCGATCGATACCTGGCGCGCGCAGAATCCAAAGCACCCGGCTGCAATCAACCTGCCGCTGCCGCTGACCAAGCTCAAGGAACTGGCCAGCCAGCCGCTAAGCAAAATCGCCCTGCTGCTGCCGCAGGACGGTCAATTGGCCGCCGTCGGCAAGGCACTGCGTGAAGGTTTCATGGCTGCGCACTACCAGGCCCAACAAGCCGGGCAGAAGCCGCCGGCGATCGAGTTCTACGACAGCTCGAAACTGACCTCGATGGACGAGTTCTACCGCAAGGCTCAGGCTGACGGCGTGCAACTGGTCGTTGGTCCGCTGGAAAAACCACTGGTCAAACAACTGAGCACTCGCCCGCAACTGCCGATCACCACCCTCGCCCTGAACTACAGCGAAGGCGATCAAGGTCCGGCGCAACTGTTCCAGTTCGGCCTGGCCGCGGAAGACGAAGCCCGCGAAGTCTCGCGCCGCGCTCGCGCCGATGGCCTGCACCGCGCCGCGATCATGGTGCCGAAAGGCGAATGGGGCGACCGCGTACTGCGCGCATTCAGTCAGGACTGGCAGGCTAACGGCGGCAGCATCGTAGCGACCGAACGTGTTGATCAGCCGGTGCAACTGGCCCAGCAGATCGCCGATATGTTCCAACTGCGTCAGAGCGAGGCCCGTGCCAAGAGCCTGCAAAATGCCGCTGGCACCAACGTAGCCGCGCAGCCGTCGCGTCGTCAGGACATCGAGTTCATCTTCTTGGCCGCAACGCCGCAACAGGCGCAGCAGATCAAGCCGACCCTGAACTTCCAGTACGCCGGTGACGTTCCGGTTTACGCGACCTCGCACGTTTACAGCGCCAGCGGCGACGTCAACCAGTACAACGACATGAACGGCATTCGCTTCTGCGAAACCCCATGGCTGCTGGACACCAGCGACCCACTGCGCCAGCAAGTGGTTGCGCAGTGGCCACAAGCCGCTGGCAGCCTCGGGCGCCTGTACGCGATGGGTGTGGATGCCTATCGTCTGGCTCCGCGCCTGGGCCAGCTCAAAGCACTGCCGGACAGCCGTATCGACGGTGAGTCGGGCAGCCTCGGCATGACCCAGACCCAACGCGTCGTGCGTCAATTGCCTTGGGCACAGTTCGTCAGCGGCCAGGTGCAGCGCCTGCCGGACACCCCGCGCTGATGCCTGACAGGTCACGCTCGCAAAGCGGCAAGGATGCCGAGCGCCAGGCGCTCGAGCATCTGCAACAACAAGGTCTGCGCCTGCTGGCGCAGAACTGGTTTTGTAAACGCGGCGAGCTTGATCTGGTCATGCTTGATGGCGATACAGTAGTATTCGTTGAAGTTCGCTACAGAAAAAACACTCAATGGGGTGGCGCGCTCGCTAGCATCGATGGGCGCAAGCAGCAGAAACTGATTTTCGCTGCGCAGTATTTTCTTCAGCGCGAGTCGCGTTGGGCCAATTCCCCTTGCCGCTTCGACGTGGTGGCCATCGACAGCCATCCGGATCAGCTGAACTGGTTGCAGAATGCTTTCGACAGTTGATCGTCGGCGTTGCGACCCGGACAATCCCACCGACAAATTTTGCTCTTTGCTTTGCGGGCTGCACATTCATGTGCCGGACAGCCGCGCTACTTAAGGTCACACAGATGGACATGCAATCCCGAATTCGCCAGCTTTTCCAGGCCAGTATCGACACCAAGCAACAGGCGATGGACGTACTTGCACCGCACATCGAGCAAGCCAGCCAGATCATGGTCAACGCCCTGCTCAACGAAGGCAAAATGCTTTCGTGCGGCAACGGCGGCTCGGCCGGCGATGCCCAGCACTTCTCCTCCGAGTTGCTCAACCGCTTCGAGCGCGAGCGCCCGAGCCTGCCGGCGATCGCCCTGACCACCGACACCTCGACGATCACCTCGATCGCCAACGATTACAGCTACAACGAAGTGTTCTCCAAACAGATCCGTGCGCTCGGTCAGCCAGGCGATGTCTTGCTGGCGATTTCGACCAGCGGCAACTCGGCGAACATTATTCAAGCGATCCAGGCCGCACATGATCGCGAAATGATTGTCGTAGCTATGACCGGACGCGATGGCGGCGGCATGGCGTCGCTGCTGTTGCCCGAGGACGTCGAGATTCGCGTACCGGCCAATGTCACTGCACGTATTCAAGAAGTCCACTTGCTGGCGATCCATTGCCTTTGCGATCTGATCGACAGCCAACTGTTCGGGAGTGAAGAATGACCCCTAATCGCCTTGGCCTTCTGGCCTTGACCCTGTGCCTCGGCATCAGCGGCTGCACCTCGGTGGTGAACGCCAGCCGTGAAGCGCCGATTGATGACGACCGCGGCACCCGCACCTTCGGCAGCAAGATCGACGACTCGTTGATTGAAACCAAAGTGGGCGTGAACGTGGCCAAAGCCGACCCGGCACTGGACAACGATTCGCACATCGTCGTCACCAGCTTCAACGGTGTCGTACTGCTGGCCGGCCAGACACCTCGCGCAGACCTGAAAGCCAAAGCTGAACAGGCGGCAGCGGCGGTCCAACGGGTAAAAACCGTTCATAACGAACTGCAAGTCATACCGCCGTCCGGCTTCCTGGCGCGCCAGAACGACACCTGGCTGACGTCCAAGATCAAGACCCAGATGCTCACCGACGCCAGCATCCCTGGCTCGCGCATCAAGGTCGTGACCGAGAACGGCATCGTCTACCTTCTGGGTCTGCTGACCAAACAGGAAGCGACTCAGGCAACCAATCTGGTTCAGGGCGTTTCTGGCGTACAGAAAATCGTGAAGCTGTTCGAGTACATCGACTGATTCACGATCTCTGTTGGTTTTGTAACGCGCACAAAAAAGGCGATCCATCCGGATCGCCTTTTTTATTACTTCACCACTTTCAAACTCGGCCGACCGCTAGGGCGCGGTGGCTCGCTATCCGGTGGCGGCAGGTCGTCATCCGGCTCAATGTCATCCTCGTCATCCATTGGTGACTCGATATCGAACACCATGCCCTGACCGTTCTCCCGGGCATAGATACCCAGGATCGCGCTGATCGGCACGTAGAGACTGTGCGGGACGCCACCGAAGCGACCTTCGAAGGTCACCACGTCGTTGTCCATGTGCAGATGACGCACAGCGCTTGGCGAGATGTTCAGGACAATCTGCCCGTCACTGGCGAAACCCTGCGGCACCTGCACCGCCGGGTATTCGGAATTGACCAGCATGTGCGGGGTGCAATCGTTATCAACAATCCACTCATAGAGCGCGCGGACCAGATAAGGTCGACTGGAGTTCATAGCGGCTCCTTAAGCCTTAGCGCATATCGCGTTCGACACCAGACAGACTCGCCTGGAAAGCCTCACGCGCAAACGAGCGCTCCATATAATCAAGCAGCGGCTTGGCCGGCCGCGGCAGTTCAATACCCAGAATCGGCAAACGCCAGAGTATTGGCAATAGGCAGCAATCCACCAGACTTTGTTCCTCACTGAGGAAAAACGGCTTGTCGGCAAACAGCGGCGACACGCCGGTCAGGCTTTCACGCAATTCCTTGCGCGCCACGACACGCGCGGCCTCTTTGGACTTGGGATCCAGAATCAGATCCACCAGACCACACCAGTCGCGCTGAATACGATGAATCAGCAGACGACTGTTGGCACGCGCCACCGGATAAACCGGCATCAACGGCGGGTGCGGGTAACGCTCATCCAGATATTCCATCACCACGGTCGACTCCCACAACGCCAGGTCACGATCGACCAGCGTCGGCAGACTGCCGTAAGGGTTTACCTCAATCAGTTTAGGCGGCTGACGACCAGCTTCCACATAAATGATCTCGGCGCTGACACCCTTCTCTGCAAGCACAATGCGCACTCGGTGGGAATAGTGGTCGGCGGGGTCGGAGTAACAGGCCAACCGATTGGTCACGCCCATGGCGATCCTCCTCGCTTGTTGAAATTATCGGAACCGGAAAAACGCGCGCGCCCAGAGGGCGCCTCCCGCAACCTCTGGCTGACCAGACGTTGCGTTATCGGAGGCGCCCTTGGGCGCGCGCGATTAACAGCAATGCTTGAAGCGTATCAGTGCACGTCTTTCCAGTATTCACGCTTGAGCAGGTAGGCGAACACAAAGAAGAACGCCAGGTACAGCAAGACATAAGTACCGATGCGCTGATGTTGCAGCTTAACCGGGTTAGCCGAGTAAGCCAGGAAGGTTACCAGATTCTTGACCTTCTCATCGAACTGCTCTTCGTTCAGAGCACCGGATTTCGGCACGATGGTCAGTTGATCGCACGCTTCATGGGTCAGAGGCGTACCGGTCAGCGGATCATATTGCTTCTTGCCGTCTTCGACGATCTGTACTTGCTTGCAGCCAACAACCTGGCGACCTTGCAGACCGACCAGCACGTTAGGCATGCCGACGTTCGGGAAGACCTTGTTGTTCACACCCCATGGGCGTGCCGGATCTTCGTAGAACGACTTCAGGTAACCGTAGAGCCAGTCGGTGCCGCGCACGCGAGCAACCAGGGTCAGATCCGGTGGTGCCGCGCCGAACCAGGTCTTGGCATCCGCCGGCTGCATGCCGATGTTCATGTGATCGCCGATCTTGGCGCCGGTGAACACCAGCTTCTCCAGCATCAGTTCGTGCGGCACACCGAGGTCATCGGCGACGCGCTCATAACGCTGGAACTTGGCGCTGTGGCAGCCCATGCAATAGTTGGCGAAGGTGCGCGCACCGTCCTGCAGGGCAGCTTTGTCGGAGACATCGATGTCGACTTTTTCCAGCTCCGGACCACCGTGTTCAGCAGCGAAAGACAGGACAGGCAACGCAGCAAAAATCAGAGCAAAAAATAACTTTTTCATCAGCCAGTCACCCTTTCCGGAACCGGTTTGGTCTTCTCGAGCCTGGTGTAGAACGGCATCAGAATGAAGTAGGCGAAGTACAGGAAGGTGCAGACCTGCGACAGCAAGGTTCGCCCAGGCGTCGGCGCAAGCACACCGAGAATGCCGAGAATCACGAACGAAATGCAGAACACCACCAGCCAGATTTTGCTCAGCCAGCCTTTATAGCGCATCGATTTCACCGGGCTGCGATCCAGCCACGGCAGTACGAACAGCACCGCAATCGCCGCCCCCATGGCGATCACGCCCATGAGCTTGTCCGGGATCGCGCGCAGGATTGCGTAGAACGGTGTGAAGTACCAAACCGGCGCAATATGCTCTGGCGTCTTGAATGGGTTGGCTTGCTCGAAGTTTGGTTTTTCGAGGAAGTAGCCGCCCATTTCCGGAAAGAAGAACACAATGAAGCAGAAGATAAACAGGAACACCACAACACCGACAATGTCTTTCACGGTGTAGTACGGGTGGAAGGCAATGCCGTCCAGCGGGATGCCGTTTTCATCTTTGTGCTTCTTGATGTCGACGCCGTCAGGGTTGTTCGAACCGACTTCGTGCAGCGCCAGAATATGCAGCACCACCAAGCCGAGAATCACGATCGGCAGCGCGACAACGTGCAAGGCAAAGAAGCGGTTCAGGGTGATCCCGGAGATCAGGTAGTCACCACGAATCCACTGAGTCAGGTCATTACCGATGACCGGAATCGCACCGAACAGCGAGATGATCACCTGGGCACCCCAGTAGGACATCTGGCCCCACGGCAGCAGATAACCCATGAAGGCTTCGGCCATCAGCGCCAAGTAAATCAGCATGCCGAACACCCAGACCAGCTCACGCGGTTTCTGGTACGAGCCGTAGAGCAAGCCACGGAACATGTGCAGATAAACCACGATGAAGAACGCCGAAGCGCCGGTCGAGTGCAGCAGACGCAGGATCGAGCCGTACTCGACGTCACGCATAATGTATTCAACGGAGGCGAAGGCTTCTTCTGCCGACGGCGTGTAGCTCATCGTCAACCAGACACCGGTGACGATCTGGTTGACCAGCACCAGCAGCGCCAGGGAGCCGAAGAAATAGAAGAAGTTAAAGTTTTTTGGCGCGTAATACTTGCTGAGATGGTCTTCCCACATTTTTGTCGCAGGAAAGCGCGCATCAACCCAATCCATGAATTTGCTCATCACGCTTTCTCCGTATCGACGCCAATGACAATCAGGTCATCGGTCTCATAGGAATGCGGGGGAACTGGCAGGTTCAAAGGCGCAGGTTGCGACTTGTAGACGCGGCCAGCCAGATCGTAGTGGGAACCGTGGCAAGGGCAGAAATAGCCACCGACCCAGTCTTTGCCCAGATCCGCAGGTGCCACTTCGGGACGGAAAGTTGGCGAGCAACCCAGGTGCGTGCAGATCCCGATCAGCAGCAGAATTTCCGGCTTGATCGAGCGCACTTCAGGGTCGACATAGGTGGGTTGCGTGGAGTTTTTGGAGGTTGGATCGGAGAGCTGGCCCTCGATCTTCTTGAGATTCCCCAGGATTTCCTCGGTACGGCGGACAATGAACACCGGCTGGCCGCGCCACTCAGCAATCATCTGCTGTCCTGGCTCGATTTTGCTGACATTCACTTTCACCGGTGCACCGGCGGCTTTCGCCTTGGCACTGGGAAACCATGACCCCACGAACGGGACCGCAGCCCCCACCGCTCCTGCAGCACCCACCACGGATGTGGCTGCTACCAAGAAGCGACGCCGGCCTGCATTCACGCCGTCATTGCTCATTCAGTCCTCTCCCATCAGCTTTTGTGGCCTGTTAAATCAGGCGTCTACTAAATAAATCAATGTTACTTATAAAAATTTTGCCGAGATGGTAATGAAAAGCCCCAATTCTGACAAGGGAATTACCCGGAGCTCGTACCCTCAAGCCTTGCAGTATAGGGGGTCTACGGAAGTGGCAAGTTGTCGCAGCGCAATTCTTTGATAAATCACAGGCATAAAAAAACGCCCGCTTCCGTGAGGAGGCGGGCGTTCTTTTTGAACGCGGAAGCGGAATTAACGCTTCGAGTACTGCGGACGCTTACGCGCTTTACGCAGACCAACTTTCTTACGTTCAACTTCACGGGCGTCGCGAGTAACGAAGCCAGCTTTGCGCAGAGCGCCACGCAGGGTTTCGTCGTAGTCCATCAGAGCGCGAGTGATGCCGTGGCGGATTGCGCCAGCTTGACCACTTACACCACCGCCGATCACGGTGACGTAGATGTCGAACTTCTCGACAGTCTCAGTCAGCTCCAGCGGCTGGCGAACTACCATGCGGGCAGTTTCACGGCCGAAGAAGTTTTCCAGCGAACGGTTGTTGATGGAGATGTTACCAGTACCCGGACGCAGGAAAACGCGTGCGGTTGCGGTCTTGCGACGGCCAGTGCCGTAATTTTGAGTCGCCGACATAATGTACTATTCCGTTAAAACTTCAGTTCTTGGGGCTGCTGAGCAGTATGTGGGTGTGCAGCGCCCGCATAGACTTTCAGCTTACGGTACATGTCGCGACCCAGTGGGTTTTTAGGCAGCATGCCTTTAACCGCGGTCTCGATCACGCGCTCAGGGGCTTTAGCGATCAGCTTTTCAAAGTTGATCGACTTGATGCCGCCCGGGAAACCGGAGTGGGAGTAGTACATTTTGTCAGTGGTTTTAGCACCGGTAACACGAATCTGCTCAGCATTGATTACGACGATGTAGTCGCCGGTGTCAACGTGAGGAGTGTACTCAGGCTTGTGCTTGCCACGCAGACGGCTCGCGATTTCGGTGGCCAGACGACCCAGGGTCTGACCAGCAGCGTCGACGACAAACCAGTCGCGCTTTACTGTTTCCGGTTTAGCAGTAAAAGTTTTCATTCTTTATAGCCTCAGGGGCCGCCCTGTAAATTAGACGGCGGATCTTACTGAATAGTGCGTACTTTGACAAGTCAAAGGCAGCCGGATACAGACGCTTTCGGGGGCTCGGGTCGGCGCGTCCGTTCAACGGCAAGATTCTTCGGCGGCGGCGCATCACTTCCACTGCAGAAAGAGGTCGGCAATTATGCAGATTGCGAAAAATATTTCAACCTGCTTTTATGATTGTTTTGCCCAAGGAGCACCCGATGGACTATCGCCAGCTAGGCCGTACCGACCTGAACGTGAGTGCAATCTGCCTCGGCACCATGACCTGGGGCGAGCAAAACACTGAAGCTGAAGCCTTCGCCCAGATCGAACGGGCCAAAGAAGCCGGGATCAATTTCATCGACACCGCCGAGATGTACCCGGTGCCGCCGAAAGCCGAAACCTATGCCACCACCGAGCGCTATATCGGCAATTACTTCAAAAGTCGCGGTGACCGCGCCGACTGGATCCTCGCCAGCAAGATCGCCGGCCCCGGCAACACCATCGACTACATCCGCGACAAAAACCTGCGCCACAACCGCCAGCACATCACCGCAGCGGTGGACGCCAGCCTCGAACGCCTGCAGACCGATTACATCGATCTGTACCAGTTGCACTGGCCGGAGCGCAGCACCAACTTTTTCGGACAACTGGGCTACAAACACAAGATCGAAGCCAACCTGACTCCCCTCGAAGACACCCTCGAAGCCCTCGACGAGCAAGTGAAGGCCGGCAAGATCCGCCACATCGGCCTGTCCAACGAAACCCCGTGGGGCACCATGCGTTTTCTGGCACTGGCTGAGGCCCGTGGCTGGCCGCGCGCAGTGTCGATCCAGAACCCGTACAACCTGCTCAATCGCAGCTTTGAAGTCGGCCTGGCGGAAATCGCCATCCGCGAACAATGCGGCCTGCTCGCCTATTCGCCGCTGGCGTTTGGTTTCCTGTCAGGCAAGTACGAAGGTGGCGCGCGTCCGCCGAAAGGTCGCCTGAGCCTCTACAGTCGCTTCAGCCGCTATTTCAATGCGCAGTCGGAAGCAGCGTGCAGCCGTTATGTGGCGCTGGCCCGTGAACACGGTCTGGATCCGGCGCAAATGGCCCTGGCGTTCGTGACGCAGCAGCCGTTTGTCACCAGCAACATCATTGGGGCGACGACGCTTGAGCAACTGGACAGCAACATTGCCAGTTTCGATCTGAAGCTTTCCGATGAAGTGCTGGCAGGGATTGAGGCGATTCACAAGGATCATCCGAACCCTGCACCGTGATTGATTCATAGAGCCAATCGCGAGCAGGCTCACTCCTACATTCTGGAACGCATTTCCCTGTAGGAGTGAGCCTGCTCGCGATAGCGGTCTGACCGTCACCAGAATTTCAAAGCGACCGCGCAATGATCTCCTTCATGATTTCATTGGTGCCGGCATAAATCCGCTGCACCCGCGCATCCGCCCACGCCCGGGCCACCGGGTATTCCCACATGAAACCGTAGCCGCCATGCAACTGCACGCATTCGTCGAGCACCTTGCATTGCAGGTCAGTGCCCCAGTACTTGGCCATCGCCGCTGTCGGCACATCCAGCTTGCCTTGCAGGTGCAGCTCCAGACATTTATCGACGAACACCCGGCCGATCTGGATTTCAGTCGCCATCTCTGCCAGCTTGAAGCGCGTGTTCTGGAAGTCGGCAATCGCTTTGCCGAACGCCTTGCGATCACGGGTGTAATCGAGCGTCCACTGCAACGCCGCTTCGGCTGAGGCCAAGCCGCCAATCGCCACCGTCAGACGCTCTTGCGGCAACTCCTGCATCAGATAAGCAAACCCTGCCCCAGCCTGCCCCAGAAGGTTTTCCTTCGGCACGCGCACATCCTGGAAGAACAGCTCCGAGGTGTCCTGCGCCTTCATGCCGACCTTCTCCAGGCGCTTGCCCTTCTCAAAGCCCGGCGTATTCGCTTCAACCAGAAACAGGCTGGTGCCCTTGGCGCCGGCCTTCGGATCAGTCTTGGCGACGACGATCACCAGATCCGCGAGAAAGCCGTTGGTAATGAAGGTTTTCGAACCATTGATCACGTACTCGTCACCGTCCAGCACGGCGGAGGTCTTGACGCCCTGCAGATCGGAACCCGCCCCCGGCTCGGTCATCGCGATAGCCGTGACCATCTCGCCCGAGACCAGTTTCGGCAGGTATTTGTGCTTCAGCGTTTCACTGCCGTAATGCAGGATGTAAGGAGCAACAATGTCCGAGTGTAACGAGAAACCGATGCCGGTCAGGCCCAATCGCCCAACCTCCTCAATCACCACCGCGCTGTAAAGAAAGTCCGCCCCCAGCCCGCCATATTCTTCCGGCAGGTGCGAGCAGAGCATCCCCGCCTCCCCCGCCTTGTTCCACAGTTTGCGGTCGATATGGCCTTGTTTCTCCCATTGCGCATGGAACGGCACGGCCTCTTTTTCGAGGAAGGTTCGTACGCTGTCGCGGAACAATTCGTGCTCGGAGCTGAACAAGGTTCTGGGGATCATGCGGCACCTTTCTTTCTTGTTGGAGTGAGATGACCTTCAGAGACTAAGCCTCCCTTCTGACACAGGACACTGGACACATCCGACAAAAAATAAGACGATCCAGCCGTCTGGTGACCACTTTCCCTTATAAAAACAAAACAAAAGTTGAATTATGTCCAAGCAAGTCTCCACGCCCTTGCGGCGCGTCAGCATCCTGGCAATCGACCGGGTTTTCGCCTCCACTCTCATGCAAGCCAAGGATTTCTTCCATCTGGCCAGCCTGCGTTATGGCAAACAACTGGGCCACGGCCTGACACCGGCGTTTGAAACGCGCTTGGTCAGCCCCGACGGCAAACCGGTGAACAGCTTCAGTGACGTCGTGATGCCGGTCGACGGCGGTCTGGAAAACGCCGATGTCATTATCCTCCCGGCGTTCTGGGACGATTTCGACACGCTGTGCGGCCGTTACCCCCAAGTGTTGCCGTGGCTGCGTGAACAGCACGCCCGTGGCGCGGTGTTGTGCGGCGAAGCCACCGGGGTGTTCTGGCTGGCCGAGGCCGGCCTGCTCAACGGCAAGGAAGCGACCACTTACTGGCGCTTCTTCAATGCCTTCGCCGAGCGCTTTCCCAAGGTCTATCTCAATCAGGACAAGCACCTGACCGATGCCGACAACTTGTATTGCGCCGGCGGCACCACGTCAGCCTGCGACCTGTACATCTACTTGATCGAGCGTTTCTGTGGGGCCAACGTCGCGCAAGCGGTGGCTCGCGATATTCTCTATGAAGTGCAGCGCAGCTATGCGCCGGGGCGTATCGGGTTCGGTGGGCAAAAGCTGCACCAGGACGTGATCATTCTGCAGATCCAGCATTGGCTCGAAGAACACTTCGCCGACAAGTTCCGCTTCGAAGATGTCGCACGCGAGCACGGTATGAGCATCCGCAACTTCATGCGGCGCTTCCAGACCGCCACCGGTGACAAGCCACTGCATTACTTGCAACGGCTGCGTATCGAGACCGCGAAAGGCTTGCTGTCCGGCAGCCGCAAAAGCATCAAGACCATCAGTTATGAGGTCGGCTACGACGACGCGAGTTTCTTTGCGCGGTTGTTCCGCCAGCATACGGAGCTGTCGCCGAACCAGTATCGGCAGCAGTTTCAGCAGGCTGCGTAGCCCTCTGCCCATACACAAACCCATGTAGGAGTGAGCCTGCTCGCGATTGCGTCCGTCCATGCAGTACTTATGTGACTGATCCACCGCTATTGCGAGCAGGCTCACTCCTACAGGGTATTGCGGTGAATTCTGGATATAAAAAAAGGGCCTGCAATTGCAGGCCCTTTTTCTTTGCCGATTCTGTTTAAGGCTTGTGCGCCCGCGACAGGAATTCGTGCGATTGCATCTCCAGCAAACGACTCAGCGTGCGCTGGAATTCGAAGTTCAGACGGCCGCCGGTGTACAGGTCCTTTAGCTCGACTTCAGCAGAAATGATCAGCTTGACGTTACGGTCGTAGAACTCGTCGACCATGTTGATGAAGCGGCGGGCAATGTCGTCGGTGGTGACGCTCATCTGCTCGACACCGCTGAGCAGCACGGCGTGGAAGATCTTGCCCAGTTCGATGTAGTCGTTCTGGCTACGCGGGCCGTCGCACAGTTCGCGGAAGTCGAACCAGGCCACGTCGTCGCAAGTGCGCAGGGCACGGATTTCGCGGTTCTCGATCATCAGCACATCGTTTTCGACCGCGGCAGTGCATTCCGGTGTCAGTGCCTTGAAGCTCTTGCGCAGGCTTTCGTGAGCGGCTTCGTCGAGCGGGTAGTGGAACAGCTCCGCTTGTTCGAGGTGACGCAGACGGTAGTCGACACCGCTGTCGACGTTGACGATCTCGGTGTTCTGCTTGATCAGCGCAATCGCCGGCAGGAAGCGCGCACGTTGCAGACCGTCCTTGTACAGACCGTCCGGAACGATGTTCGAGGTCGCGACCAGGGTCACGCCGTTCTTGAACAGTTCTTCCATCAGCGTGCCGAGGATCATCGCGTCGGTGATGTCGGAAACGAAGAACTCATCGAAGCAGATTACCCGCGACTCGGTCGCGAAGCGCTTGGCGATGATGGTCAGCGGGTTTTTCTCGCCGCCGAGGGTTTTCATTTCTTCGTGCACGCGCTTCATGAAGCGGTGGAAGTGGGTGCGGGTCTTTTCCTTGAACGGCAGCGCTTCGAAGAAGGTGTCGACCAGGTAAGTCTTGCCGCGACCTACGCCGCCCCAGAAATACAGGCCCTTGACCGGCGTCTGATCCTTTTTGCCGAACAGTTTGCTCAGCAGACCCGGCTTGTTCTGATCGGCGGCGATCAGATCCTCGTACAGACGCTGCAAATGACGCACAGCAGTTTCCTGCGCGGCGTCATGGAAGAAGTCCGGGCGTTTCAGATCAGCTTGGTATCGTTCTAGGGGCGTCATAATTCGTTAGCAAGGCAACAAAAACGGGCCGTCACTGTAGCGACGGCCCGTGGGAATGGCAATCGGCCCTTGGTCGGACCGTGCCGCCGATTAGTCCTGAACCGGGGTCAGCGCAACGCGCAGCGCCTCGATGGCCGCGTCCCGCGCAGCAGCGTCGGCGAATGCCGGGCTGTCGCCAACGCACTCGCCTTCCAGCCACACGCTGAAGCTCAGGTCTTCGCTGCGCACGTCCAGCGGCTGGCCGGATTGCAGTTGCTTGGTCACCTGCCCTGCGGTTTTGCCGTCGGCGAAGTTGCGCGACAACAGCAGTTGCTCACCATCGGCCGCCAAAAGACGGAAACGGAAGCTGCCGTCGTCTTCGCGGAAGCTGACGAAACGCGCGGCTTTCGCGGCTTTCTTCTTGGTGGTGGCAGCAACCTGAACCTGATTGACGAAGGAGCGCAGGCCAACGGCTTCGCGCAATTCGTTGAGGAACGGCGTTGCCACGGCACGGGCCTTTTTCGCACCGATCTGCAGAATGTCTTCCAGATCTGCCGGGCGCTCGATCAACTGGTGATACTTGTCGCGCGCTTCGCCGAGATCGTTGTCGAGCAGCTGGAACAGACGGCTCTTCGCCTCGCCCCAACCCAGACCGCCCAACAGTTCGCTGCGGAATTCGTCAGCCTGCGCTGGCGTGGCGAAAGCCTGGAACAGGGTGAACAGGTGCGAGTTGTCAGGATCCTTGGCTTCGCCTGGCGCTTTGGAGTCGGTGACGATCCGCGAGATCGCGTCCTTCATCTCTTTGGCGCTGGAGAACAACGGGATGGTGTTGTCGTAGCTCTTCGACATCTTGCGACCGTCGAGGCCAGGCAACGTCGCCACGCTCTCTTCAATCAGCGCTTCGGGCATGGTGAAGAATTCTTTGCCTTGACCGAACAGGTGGTTGAAGCGCTGGCCGATGTCGCGGGCCATTTCGACGTGCTGGATCTGGTCGCGACCGACCGGCACCTTGTGCGCGTTGAACATCAGGATGTCTGCGGCCATCAGCACCGGGTAGCTGTAGAGGCCCATGGTGATGCCGGCATCCGGGTCTTCACCGGTTTCAACGTTCTTGTCCACCGACGCCTTGTAAGCGTGCGCACGGTTGAGCAGACCCTTGGCCGCGACGCAGGTCAGCAGCCAGGTCAGCTCAGGGATTTCCGGGATGTCGGACTGGCGGTAGAACGTCACGCGGTCGACATCGAGGCCACCGGCCAGCCAGGTCGCGGCGATTTCCAGACGCGAGCGCTGGATGCGCAGCGGGTCATCGCATTTGATCAGGGCGTGGTAGTCGGCCAGAAAGTAGAACGAATCGGCATTGCTGTCGCGGCTGGCAAGGATCGCCGGGCGGATGGCGCCGGCGTAGTTGCCCAGGTGCGGCGTGCCGGTGGTGGTGATGCCGGTGAGGATACGGGTACGGTTCGTCATGGGTAATCGCTTGTCAGACTGCAATCAATTCGAGAGACGCGGCAGGATCAGATCCTTGAGATCGGTCAGCTTGCCATGAAAAAAGTGTCCGCATTCTGCCACTTTCAGCAGCTCATGGGGGCGCTGGAGTTTTTCCGACCAGTCGTAAACCAGCTGCGGATCGATGACCTCGTCGGTTTCCGGCTGGATCACCGTGAGTTCACCCTGCTGCGGCAGTTGATCCTGCTCGCCCAGACGCATCACCGCCGGCGCAACCATGAACAGGTGCTTGAGCTGTACGCCCTGCGCTTCGAGTCGACCGCCGAGACTTGCTGCAACAAATCCGCCGAAGGAGAAACCGAACAGGGTCAGCGGCAGATCCGGGTGTTTTTCCCGCAGCCATGCGGCGGCAGCCTGGGCATCGTCGACTTCACCGGTACCCATGTCGTGCGAACCTTCGCTGGCACCAACGCCGCGATAGTTGAAGCGCAAGGTGATCAGGCCCGCGTCGCGCGCGGTGCGCTGCAGGGTCGAGACGACCTTGTTGAGCATGGTGCCGCCCTGCACGGGGTTCGGATGGCAGATCAGCGCGATGCCGATTGGCTGCTCGTTATCCAGGTACAGAGACTCAAGTTGACCCACCGGGCCGTCAATCACTACAGGGGTTTCACGCATCAGCAAGGAAGGAACTCCGTGACCTCGAATCGGGTCGACTCGTCTAGCAAATTGTCTGTGCCAATCTATTGCGAGTGAATCGCGGTATACAGCGCAGGTTCGAGCCGTTAACGTAAAGCAAAGCCGTTTATAGAGGAAGGACTCGTGGAACACTCGCTCTTAGTTTGGTTGTTACCGACTCTTGCCCTGGTTGTGGGTGTCGCCATTGGATTCCTGATCGCGCGCGTTGCACCGAACGCCGCGCCGAGCCGTACGCAGCGTCAACTGGATGATATCCAGGAGCGTTTCGACAGTTATCAAAACGAGGTGGTCACCCACTTCAACAGCACCGCGATGCTGGTCAAGAAACTGACCCAGAGCTATCAGGAAGTGCAGGACCATCTCGCCGAGGGCGCCAATCGTCTGGCCCTGGACGAGCAGACCCGCCAGCGCCTGATCGCTGCCCTGCACGCTGACGCGGCAGTCGCGCCACGCGAACGCCTGACGCCACCGCGCGATCAGGAGCCGCCACGCGACTACGCACCGAAGACCCCGAACTCGCCGGGCATGCTCGATGAGCACTATGGTCTGAAGAAGTAATCAGCCTTCGCTGACAAACCAAAAGCCCCCGGACAGTGATGTGTCCGGGGGCTTTTTTGTGTCCGATGATTTGTGCCTGATTGTTATGCCCCCTTCGCGAGCAGGCTCGCTCCCACAGGGGAATGCATTTCAAATGTGGGAGCGAGCCTGCTCGCGAAGGGGCTGACACAGGCCAGACAAAAAAATGCCCGATCACCGGACCGGGCATTTCTTCATTCAGGCAAGCGCTTACGGATACTGCTGAACCGTACCCGGCTGCTGTTGCTGCTGACCACCATACTGCTGGCCCGGAATCGCCTTCAGGTTGACTTCAACGCGACGGTTCTGCGCCCGGCCATTCACGTCACCGTTGCTGGCAATCGGGTTATCCGGACCGGCGCCACGGGCCGAGAGGTTGGCACCGCTGACACCTTGCGAGGTCAGGTAAGTCGCCACGCTCTGTGCACGACGCTGGGACAGGTCCATGTTGTGCTGGCGGCTGCCCGTGCTGTCGGTGTAGCCAACGATTTCGATCTGGTTCTGGCTGAACTCTTTCAACGAGCCCGCGAGGTTGTTCAACGGTTGGTAGAAGCTGGAAGCGATATTCGCCGAATCGGTGGCGAAAGTGATGTTGCCCGGCATGATCAGTTTGATTTGATCGCCCTGACGCTGCACTTCAACACCGGTATTGGCCATGCTCGCGCGCAGTTTCTTTTCCTGCTGATCGGCGTAGTAGCCGTAACCGGCAGCGGAAGCGCCCACCACGGCGGCACCGATCAAGGCACCTTTGCCGCGATTGTTGTGGTCGATAGCGGCGCCGGCAAGCGCACCGGCCAGAGCACCCAGGCCGCCGTACTTGGCGGTTTTGCTCATGCCTTGCGAGCCACCGTCGGCCTGGCCTTGATTGTCATACGGGTTAGGCGAGGCGCAGCCGGACAGCACGGCCACGGCAGTAGCGACAATAATCAAACGACGCGTGGTGAACATGGAGAGCTCCTGGTTTTCGCATTCTGTGGTGCAGCGGCCCAATTGGTTAATGGACCTGCGCGGGCGTTTGATCATGACAATGCACAAAAATTCCGCCGGACACTCGTGACAAAATATTTAGGCCCTGACGAACGGGTTTTCGCGCATTTCATCACCCAGACGCGTATCCGGCCCGTGACCGGTCACCACGGTCGCATCCTCGTCCAGCGTATATAGCCGCTGCTTGATCGAACGCACGATGGTCGCCTGATCGCCGCCCCACAAATCCGTGCGCCCTACGCCGCGACGAAACAACGTATCGCCGGCTATCAACAGCTTAGCCTCGGAAAACCAAAAGCTCATGGAACCGGGTGTATGTCCCGGCGTATGCAGGGCCACGCCGCAACCGCAGGCCAGTTCTTCATCGTCGCTCAACCAGCGATCCGGCGCTGGCACCGGCGTGTAGGGAACACCGAACATCTGGCATTGCATCTCGAGGTTGTCCCACAGGAACTGGTCATCCTTATGCAGATGCAGGGTCGCGCCGGTTTTTTCCTTCATCTGCCCGGAAGCGAGGAAATGATCGAGATGCGCGTGGGTGTGGATGATGCTGACGACCTTAAGGCCGTGAGCATCGAGTCGCGCCATGATCAGATCCGGATTGCCACCCGGATCAACGACGATGGCTTTCTTTGTAGCAGGGTCGCCAATGATGGTGCAGTTGCACTGGAGCGGGCCGACGGGGAAGGTTTCGC
The DNA here is from genome assembly GCF_900187515.1 of Pseudomonas sp. Irchel s3f10. Classification (NCBI taxonomy): domain Bacteria; kingdom Pseudomonadati; phylum Pseudomonadota; class Gammaproteobacteria; order Pseudomonadales; family Pseudomonadaceae; genus Pseudomonas; species Pseudomonas sp. Irchel s3f10. The sequence goes on along the minus strand of NZ_FYDZ01000023.1, from coordinate 1,771 downwards.
GGATGAGCGACGGGGTGGTTGCAGGCATAAGAATCCTCGACAAACGGCTGATGGCGCTTACTAAGGATTCTACTGCAGGAGCCGATACAAAAAACCAGGCCAGTAATTTGACGCCACCAATCTGAAAATGGTGGCCAAATGATGTCATTTTTATAAATTCTCATGCAAAATCGGATTCTTTTTTGTAGCGACCGCATTCAGGATGGGTCGCATAGCGCCCAGGGAAAACCATGCCTACACCTTCATCGTATTCATTTTCGTTTCCTTCATCACTGACCGGCAACAAGTACGCTGACAGCCTGATCTCCGGAACATATTGGCTGGGGGCAAACTGGCCTGCTTCGGGTCCGACCAGCCTTAGCTACAGCTTCATGGCGCCCAATACCTCTTACTTCATCACTAACTACAGCCCTGACAACGAATACAACGCGTTGTACGAACTGACGAGCGGGCAGAAAACTGCGGTGACCAATGCCTTGGCCACCTGGAGTGCTGTCGCCAACCTCAGCTTCACGCTAACCAGCGATGACATCAACAACGTGGGTGACCTTCGCTTCGGCGGCTATCGGTTGATGGATAACCAGACAGCTGCCTGGGGCTACTTCCCGGCCAACAATCCAACCGCCGGCGATGTCTGGATCGGCCCGGAGACCAACGACCCGAATCCGGGTAAAGGCACCTACGACTACCTGACCTTTGTCCACGAAATCGGACACGCGCTCGGGCTCAAGCATCCATTCGATGTCAGTTCGAGCAACAAGACGCTGCTGGACTCGGCGCTGGACGATGCTCACTACACAGTGATGAGCTACAACAGCAACTATTCCTATCAGCCGACCACGCCGATGCTGCTCGACATCCTGGCGATTCAGAGCCTGTATGGCGCCAACATGCAGTGGCAGACCGGAAACAACGTCTACTCATGGGCTTCTGACCAGTCAATTTTCGAAACCATTTGGGATGGTGGCGGCATCGACACCCTCGATGGCAGCAACCAACTGGCGGCCGTAACCCTCAATCTGAATGAAGGTACGTTCAGCCAGATCGGCAAGGCGTTTGTCGACCAGTCAACGGCAAGTCTCATCAATAACGGTCTTGCGATTGCGTATGGCGCAAAAATCGAAAACGCCATCGGCTCGAATTTCGATGACATTCTGTATGGCAACGAGTTGGATAACGTACTCAACGGCAATGGCGGCGCAGACACCATGTACGGTGGCGCAGGCAACGACACGTACTACGTTGACAATGCCGGGGACGTTATTTTCGATTATCCGGGCATGGGCACCGACACCGTCGTTTCCTCCATCAGTTACGTTCTCGGGGCGCACCTGGAGAACCTGACGCTGGCTGGCGTCGCCAACCTCAATGGCACCGGTAATGCATCGAGCAATACAATCATCGGCACAGCCGGCGATAACGTCCTCGACGGCGGTCAGGGCGCAGATGCCCTGATCGGTGGCGCGGGCAACGACACCTACATCGTCGACAACCTCGGTGATACGGTCACGGAAACCAGCACCCTTGCCAGTGAAATCGACACGGTTCGAAGCTCCGTGGCCTTCACATTGGGCGCCAACGTCGAAAACCTCGCTCTGACCGGCCTCAATACAGTCAACGGCACCGGCAACGAACTGGACAACGGCATCACCGGCAACGAACAGGCCAACACCCTGGACGGCGGCCTCGGGGCCGACACCATGATCGGTGGCGGTGGTTTCGACAGTTACTACGTCGATAACGTCGGTGACGTGGTGATCGAAACCGACGC
>NZ_FYDZ01000025.1:0-30253 GCF_900187515.1 Pseudomonas sp. Irchel s3f10 | reverse complement strand
GATGCATTCTTTATCGGCGCTTGGGTGAAAGGAGGAGGGGCGAAATCTCCCACGGTCTGTACTGCGTCAACAGTCAGAATCGAGCCTTGTCCCTCCTCCTCCCTTCAAGTCCTACCATACAAGCGAGCCTGCTCGCGAAGGCGGCGTATCAGTCGCCATCAATGCTGAATGAACCAGCGCTTTCGCGAGCAGGCTCGCTCCCACAGGGTCTGTGAGGGTGGTCGAAATCGAATCCCCCCGCAGTTCTCTTTCTGCCCAAAAATAATCACAACATCGGGACTTCACATGAAAGCCTTGCCCTTGTTCGCCCTGAGTTTTTTCAGTCTGCTGCCGTTGAGCAGCCAAGCGATCCCCTTGAACGATGACTTTGCGCTGGAGGTAGACCTGACCCTCACCAGCGATTACCGCACCCGCGGCATCTCGCAAACGCAAAATGACCCCGCCGTACAAGCCGGCCTGACCCTCGCCCACAGCAGCGGTCTGTACCTCGGTGCGTGGAGTTCCAACGTCGATTTCGGCGGTGGTCTGAAAACCCGTCAGGAAGTCGATTACTACGGCGGTTGGCTGTGGCAGGCGACCGAGGATGTCAGTCTCGATCTGGGTTACATCAAGTACGCCTACCCCAAGGAAAGCCAGTTCAACCAGAGCGAGGTTTACGGGATTCTCGGGGTTTATGGGGTGAAACTGGCGGCGTATTACTCCAGCGATGCACCGGGGATCGATAGCCAGCAGAGTTCGCTCTATACCTACATCAGTTATGAAACTGAATTGCCGTACGATTCAGGCTTGAAGCTGCGTTACGGCAATATGGATTTCAAGGATCCGCATTTGTATTCGGCGTCCGGGCAGGCTGAGGACAGTTATCGCGAATGGGAAGTCAAAGTCACCCACAATCTGGCCGGCGTGGTGCTGGGCCTTAGCTACATCGACACTAACCTGTCGCAGAGCCAGTGCCTGAGCAACTGGGGTTTCAAAGACGTCTGCACCGCCACAGTCGTGGCCAGCGTCAGCAAATCTTTCTGACCTACTGAAATCCCCCTGTAGGAGTGAGCCTGCTCGCGATAGCGGTGGATCAGCCAACATCATTGTTGAATGACACACCGCTATCGCGAGCAGGCTCACTCCTACAGGGGGATTGTGGTGTATCAGGAATTGAGGTTTGCCAGATAGGCCCACGGGTAAATGCCGCGCTGGTGGCCGTCGCTGAACACCAGTTGCACACCGTAGCCCTGGGGGTTGAGTTCGATCAGGCGTACGCGGTCATCGACCATGGGCGTCAGGCCTTTGAGGCGAAACGCGCGGCATTGCGAGCACGGGCACTGGCGGCGCAGCTCGGCGTGGTTGAGTTGTTGTTCGTGCCCGTCAGGCCAAGTCAGCCGAAGGGTTTGCTCGCTTTGTGAGTTACCCACCGACAGCGGGTTCATTGCAACTGACTCAAGGCGATGCGCACGGCTTTGCGCACTTCCGGGTCGCCGTCGTCCTTGGCGGCCTGTAATGCCGCCACAGCACCACGATCATTCAATTCACCCAAGGCCAGCGCGGCCTCTTTGCGCAGGTTGCTGATGCGATGGCCGAGGGTCTCGATCAACGCGTCCAGCGCTGGAGCGAAACGCAGCCGACCGAGGCTGCGAGTGGCGCGCAGGCGCACTTGCCAGTAATCGTCGCTCAAGGCTTCGACTAGCGCCGGGCCCGCGTCGCGGTGGCCGACTTTGCCCAGTGTCGTTGCGGCTTCTTCGCGCACTTGCCAGGCATTGTCCTGCAGGGCCAAGCGCAGGGCTGGCAATACTTCGGCGCCGGAGGCCAGGCCCAATGCACCGGTGGCGGCGCGGCGAACTTCGGTATCGGGATCGTCACTGGCCAATCTTGCTAACGCCGGTAACGCGTCGAGCTGCTTGAGCCAGCCGAGCACACCGACGGCTTCGCGACGGACATTGGCGTCGGCATCGTTCAATGCCGCGACGGCTGAAGGAGCCGCGTCGGCGAAACGCAACTCGCGCAAGGCGCGAAACGCGGCGATACGCACACTGACGTCGGCGTGATCGGTCCACGGCAGAATCACCCGCCCCGCCGCTTCAGTCTTGAGCAGACTCAAGCTCTGCGCAGCGGCAGATTGCACAGCGGGCGATGGGTCGGTCAGCGCCTCGCACAAGGCTTGCACAACGTCTTCATCCTCCCAGGCCTCCAGCAAACGCGCGGCTTCAGCGCGGACGTCTTCGGCAGGATCCTGGCCGAGGCGATCGACCAGCCAGAGCAAGCCATCGGGCTCTTCGAGATCGGCCAGATCAATCAGCGCAATACGCCGCACGCCAGCATCTTCAGCAGTCAGGCGCGGTTGCAGATCGAGAATGTCTTGGTTATCGGTCACAGCAAAAATAGAGGTCATAGGGCAAATCGCGGCAAAGGGTTTTCGGGAGGCAGGCCGAGCGGATTGAGGCGCGGCAGCGGTCGGTCATCGTCGTGGCGCAGCAGGTCCAGGCAGTGGCGCTTGAGGCGCGAGAACTCGGGGCTGGTGACCAGTTCGCTGGTGCGTGGCCGGGCGAAATCCAGGCGCAAGTCTTCGATGATTCGCCCCGGCCGCGCGCTCATCACCAGCAGGCGATCGGCGAGGAACAGCGCCTCGTCGATATCGTGAGTGACGAACACCACCGTGGTGCGGATGCGTGTCCAGATGTCCAGCAGCAGTTCCTGCATGTTCAAACGGGTGAGCGCATCCAGCGCGCCGAACGGCTCGTCCATCAGCAAAAGCCGTGGCCGATTGACCAGCACTCGGGCGATCTCAACGCGTTGCTGCATACCGCCGGACAGCTGATCGGGCCAGCGTTCGGCAAAGCCTTCGAGGCCGACCAGCTTGAGGATTTCGTCGGCGGTGCGATGACGTTCGGCCTTGCCGATGCCGCGCATCTTCAGGCCAAAAGCCACGTTGTCGCGCACCGTGCGCCAGGGAAACAGCGTGTGATGCTGGAACACCATGCCGCGCTGCGGTGACGGGCCGGACACCGCCGCGCCATCGACTTTCAGGCTACCGGCGTGCGCCTGCAGATGCCCGGCCAACGCACCGAGCAAGGTCGATTTACCGCAACCGGACGGGCCGAGAATACAGACGAACTGGCCCGGTTCGATCTGGCAATCGAGTTCGCGCACCGCTTCGAACGCTTCCCGCCCTGCGCCGAGAACGATGGACAGTTGGCGAATGTCGATCCGCCCCTCAGGGGTTTGCATCACGCTCATCAGGCTTTTCCTCGCGGTCGATGCCAAGGCGTGAACAACCCGCCGAGGCGTTTGATCAGCAGACTGCTGCCCATGCCCAACACGCCGATCAGCAACATGCCGACGACGATGTCGGCGTAGTTCTGAATGGTGTAGGACTCCCAGGTGTAGTAACCGATGCCGAACTGGCCGGAGATCATTTCCGCCGTGACCAGACAGAACCAAGATGTGCCCATGCCGATCGCAAGACCCGTGATGATGCTGGGGGCGGCGCCGGGCAGGATCACTTCGAGCAGGATTGCGCGGCGCCCTGCCCCGAGGCTTTTCGCCGAGGCGATCAGGCGCGGGTCGACGCCTTCGACGCCGTGCACGGTGTTGAGCAGGATCGGGAACAGCGCGCCGGTGAAGGTGATGAAGACCATCGACAGTTCGGACGATGGAAACATCAGGATGGCCAATGGAATCCATGCCACGGCGGGGATCGGGCGCAGGACTTCCAGTGGGGGCAGCAGCAGGTCTTCGGCCCATTTCGAGCGGCCGATGGCCAGACCGAGGGCGATGCCGATGACTAGTGCAGCGAGGTAACCGGCGAAGACGCGGCTGAGGCTGGCGGTGAGGTGCTGGAGCAACTTGCCAGAATCGCCCAAACCGAGCGCCGCTTCGATCACCGCGATAGGTGTCGGCACGTTGGCGAAGGTGACGAGGCCGAGGTTCCAGTGGTGGCTGGCGGCGAGTTGCCAGAACAGCAGGCAGAGCAGCAAGGATGTGGCTCTTGATGTCCAGCGTAGGGTGGGTGATTTCATGGATCGGGTTTCCGGTTGTGGAGCTGTGTTGTGGCTGAGATTTACCCCCCTCACCCCAGCCCTCTCCCCCAAGGGGGCGAGGGGGAAAGGGAGCCGATCTTCATGCTTTTCAAAACCTGAGTTCGGCTCGGTATTTCAGGTCGGCGTACCTCGCCCAATCACCTCGGTCAGTCCCCTCTCCCTCTGGGGTGCAAGAGGGAAAGGGAGCCGATATTCGTGCTTTTCAAAACCTGAGTTCGGCTCGGTATTTCAGGTCGGCGTACCTCGCCCAATCACCTCGGTCAGTCCCCTCTCCCTCTGGGGTGCAAGGGGGAAAGGGAGCCGATCTTCATGCTTTTCAGAACCTGAGTTCGACTCGGTATTTCAGGTCGGCGTACCTCGCCCAATCACCGCGGTCAGTCCCCTCTCCCCCCGGGAGAGGGCTAGGGTGAGGGGCTTTTGATCTTCAATCAGCGAGCAGCAACAGCCTGGGTAGTGGCATCGCTGAAATCGAAAACCTTGCCACCCTGCGCTGAGGCATATTGCTGAGCCTGCCCCTTAAGCAAAAACGCACTTAACCGTCCCTTCGCATCACTGGCAAACCACGCCTGCTCCGCGAGCAACTTGATCCCGCTGTCACTGGCCTGCGCATACACCGCGCGAATGGTTTTGCCTTCCTGCTTCAACGCGGCCAGTGCAGCGAACGCCTCTTCCGCAGACGCGTACTGCCGCACCTTGCTCTCACCGCGCACCCAGATTTCTGCAACGTGGCTAAAGTCAGTGATCGCTTTACCGGTAGCCTTCAACGGTGTCTGCGCGTAGTTGGCCAACTGCGCCGTGTAATCCAGGTTCGACGCCTTGAACGCCGCCCGGATGTATTGATCGTCAATAAACGTATTCAGATCGAGCCCACGATCAGCCTTCTTCAACAGCTTCAACGTATCGATGGCCGTACCAACCGCCTGACGATATTCCGGCTTCCAGCTCAGGTCGCGGGTCTGCACGCCGAGCGGGCCGTGGAACAGGTAATTCACCTCGGCATCGACGCCAGTGACTTTGGCGATCAGCTCGCTGTACTTCTCAGGCTCGGCGGCGAGCAGTTGATTGGCCTCGATGCTGGCGCGCAAGTACGCGACGATGACTTCCGGGTACTTCTTCGCATACGCCTGATCCACCAGCGCACCATGGAACGTCGGCGCATTGGCCTGAGCGCCGTCATAAATCTTGCGGGCGAAACCCCGGCTCGGGAACAGCTCGGCGAACGGCACGAAATCGGCGTGGGCGTCGATCTTGCCGGCCTGCAACGCGGAGCCGGCGACTTCCGGCGGCTGGGCAATGATGTTGACGTCCTTGAGCGGATCCCAGCCCTGCGCCGCTACCGCGCGCAGCAACATGCCGTGGGCCGTGGAGGCGAACGGCACGGAAATCGTCTTGCCTTTGAGTTCGCTGAGCGCCTGCACCCCGGATGCACTCGGCACGACGATGCCGTTGCCGCTGCCCTTGATGCTCCCCGACAACACGCTGATAAACAGGCTGTGCTTGCCGGCGGTTTCAAACGCGACACCGTTGAACGCACCGGGAAAATCGGCCATGGCGCCGAAGTCGAGTTTGCCGGCGACCATCTCGTTGGTCAGCGGTGCGCCGCTGGTGAAGTTCTTCCACTGCACGTCGTATTTGGCGTCTTTGTAGGCGCCGTCGTGGGGCAAATATTTGTCGAGCAGACCGAGCTCACGAATCAACAAGCCGCCGGCGGCGCAGTTGATGGTGGTGTCCTGGGTGCCGATGGCAATGCGGATGGTTTCGGCTGAGGCCGACAAGGTGAACGAAGCCAGTACCAGACCGGCGATTGCTGCACGCAACATGGTTGTTTCCCCTCGAATCATTTATTTGAGTTCGTCTCCGCCGCGATCAGGGCGCGGTGGGAAACGAGGGGTTTTCGGTTATTCCAGCGTCCGGGGTTCACCGGATGGCTTTGGGTTGTCACAGTTCCAAATCTAGGAGTGAGCCTGCTCGCGATAGCGGTTTTCCAGATGTTGATGTGCTGACTGACACACCGCTATCGCGAGCAGGCTCACTCCTACAGGGGAAAGCGTTTCAACGCAGGAGATAGGGAATGTCGACTTTGACGGCACCGGTCGGGCAGTCCTTCTCGCACGGCATGCAGTACCAGCATTCGTCGAACGCCATATAGGCCTTCTGCGTCGCCGGGTTGATCGCCAGCAAATCCATCGGGCAAACGTCGACACACACGGTGCAGCCCTTTTCAGCGATGCATTTGTCCTCGTCCACGGTGACGGGCGCGTTGGAGCGGAAGAAGATTTCCTGAGCTTGATAGGCCATGGTTCGGACTCTTTGATTTATTGATGTATCAAGCGGCGAATGCACCGACCCGCAAACGGTCGTAAGCCTGCATTTCTTCAGCATCGAGCGGGATGATGTAAGGCTCGACGGCTTTCTTGAAACTGGTCATCTGGCCGTCATCGCCCTTCTTCAAATGGCAATGGCAGAACCATTCACTGTCGTTGCGCTGTGGGTGATCGACGCGATAGTGGTACAAGCCCCAGCGGCTTTCGGCGCGGAACAACGAGGCGCGCGCGGCCATTTCGGCACAGTCGCGAATCACGCTGGTTTCCATCGCGCGCATCAGTTCGTGGGCGTTGTTGGCCTTCATCTGCTCGAGATCGCGCTCGATGTCGCTGAAGCGTTGCAGGCCGATCTGCATCTTCTTGGTGACTTTCGGCGGTTGCAGGTAATCGTTGACGAAGCGCCGCAGCTTGTACTCGACCTGGGCCGGCGGCAGACCGTGTTCGCGATCCAGCGGGGCGTAGACCCGGGCCTTCTCCTTCTCGATCTGCTCGTTATCCAGCGCAGAAAACTCGCGGCCGGCGACAAAATCTGCGGCGTTATGCCCGGCGAACCAGCCGTAGGTGAAGGCACCGAGCATGTAATTGTGCGGCACGGCGGCCATGTCACCCGCCGAGTACAAGCCTTTCACCGAGGTCTCGGCGCGTTCATTGACCCACACGCCAGACGCCGAGTGGCCGCTGCAAAAACCGATTTCGGAGATGTGCATTTCGACCATCTGCGTGCGGTAGTCGGTGCCACGATTGGCGTGAAACTGACCGCGACTCGGCCGCTCGTTGCTGTGCAGGATTTCCTCGATGTTCTGGATGGTTTCCTCGGCCAAGTGATCGAGCTTGAGGAACACCGGGCCGTTGCCGCTCTCCAGTTCCTGGTGGAACTCCCACATCATCTGCCCGCTCCAGTAGTCGCACTCGATGAAGCGTTCGCCCTTGTTATTGGCGGTGTAGCCACCCAGCGGGCCGGTGACGTAGGCGCAGGCCGGGCCGTTGTAATCCTTGATCAGCGGGTTGATCTGGAAGCATTCGAGGTTGGCCAGTTCGGCGCCGGCGTGATAGGCCATCGCGTAGCCGTCGCCGGCATTGGTCGGGTTTTCGTAGGTGCCCATCAAATAACCCGAGGACGGCAGCCCAAGGCGCCCGGCCGCGCCACAGGCGAGAATCACCGCTTTGGCTTTGATCACATGGAAGTCAGCGGTGCGGCAATCGAAGCCCATCACACCGTTGACGGTGCCCTCCGCGTCGGTCAGCAACCGCGTGCAGACGAGGCGATTGGTGATGCTCACCCGCGCACGTTTCAACTGGCGATAGAGGACTTTTTTGATGTCGTGCCCTTCCGGCATCGGCAGCACGTAGGCGCCCATGTGGTGGACTTTTTTCACCGCGTAATCGCCGGTTTCGTCCTTCTCGAACTTCACGCCCCAGCGGTCGAGCTGTTCGATGGTTTCAAAGCTGTGCGTTGCGTAGGCATAAACGGCGGCCTGATTGACGATGCCGTCGTTGGCGATGGTGATTTCCTTGGTGTACTGCTCAGGCGTCGAGTGGCCGGGAATGATCGCGTTGTTCAGGCCGTCCATGCCCATGCTGATCGCGCCGCTGCGTTTGACGTTGGCCTTGTCGACCAGCAACACGCGCAGATCGCGGTTCTTTTCCTTGGCCTTGATCGCGGCCATCGGGCCTGCGGTGCCGCCGCCGATGACGACGATGTCGTATTCCTGTTCGAGCACGTTGCGGGTCATGCCTGCTCCCCTTTTTGCCGGTCGATACGCAGGCGGTACTGGAACGCATCGCCACGATAGTAAAGGTGTTCGAAGTCCAGCGGCTGGCCTTGCGCGTCGTGCGTCAGACGCTCGATACGCATGATCGGCGAGCCGGCCTCGACGTTCAGCGCCTGGGTCAGGTCGCTGTCAGCGAGCACCGCGTCGATGGCCAGATCGGCGTGGCCGAGGGCGATGCCGCAATCGTTTTCAAGGATCAGGAAGATGTCGCGGGTGACCAGATCGGCCTTCTCCAAGCGCTCGCCGACGGCTTTGGGCAGGTAGGTGATTTCCAGCGAGATCGGCTCGCGGTTGATCAGCCGTACACGTTTGATTTGCGTGACGATCTCGCCCTCGGCGACTTGCAAACGCTCGGCGACGCGCTTGTCAGCCGGGATGAATTTAAAGCTGCGCAGGCGGTTGATCACCTCATAGCCACGCCCGGTCATCGACTCGGCAAGGCCTTGCAGGCTGCTGACGTTCTGAAAGGTTTTCGGCTTGGCGACGAAGGTGCCTTTGCCGTGGATCTTGAAGATCAGCCCTTCTTTTTGCAGATCGCCGAGCGCCTGGCGCACGGTGATGCGGCTGACTTTGAACAGTGCACCGAGTTCGCTCTCGGAGGGCATCTGGCTGTCTTGCGGGTATTCGCCGTCGAGGATCCGCGCACGAAGGACGTCGCGCAGCTGGGTGTGCAGCGGGACACTTGATAAGGAGAGCGGGCTTAAGGACAGAACGTTATCGGTCATCACGGGATCACTTGTTATAACGAGTTATGACGTGATCTTAGAGTTGTTATGACGAGGTTGAGAAATACCGAATGGGCATAACCTTAGATGCTTCACACGATCGCTTTTTGTAGGAGTGAGCCTGCTCGCGATAGCGGTCGGTCAGTCATTGATGTGTTGTCTGACACACCGCTATCGCGAGCAGGCTCACTCCTACAGGGGAATTGTGTGCTACTGGCGTTTGAGGATCTGGTCCATGACCCAGTCGGTCTTGAGGGCTTGTTCGGCGACGGCGGGGTGTTGTGATTCGCCACGAATATGCGCATTCATGCCCAGCACGTGATGCCACTGAATGTGCTCGTGATGGGGGATTTCCAGGCTGATGTGTTCATCGGCCTGCAACTGCACCGGATGTTCATCAAACACCGAAAAACTGATCCGCCCAAGGCTGCCGATGATCTCGACCCGATCCTCACGTCGATCCGCGACAAAGCTCCAGCAGCCCATGCCCAACGCGCCTGACGCGAAACGCCAACTGGCGCTGACCGCGTCTTCTGCAACATACAACCCGGCCTGACGCGCGGTGAAACCGGCGATGTCGACAATGTCGCCAAGCAAATACTGGAACAGGTCAAAGCCATGACTGGCCAGATCAGCGAAGTACCCGCCACCGGCTACCGCCGGATCGGTGCGCCAGTTGTCGCGACCGTCCAGATCTGCCGGCGATGGCGCTTTGGTCAGCGTCCAGCTCAAGTGCCGCACGTCACCAATGCGTCCCTCCTCCAACCATTGCCGCACCTGCGCAAAACGCGGCAATGAGCGACGGTAGTAGGCAACGAACAGGTGCAAACCGGCCTCGGCAAACGCCTGTTGCATCTCGCGACTTTGCCCGGCGTTCAGCGCCATGGGTTTTTCCACACAGCAATGTTTACCGGCCGCGGCGACTTTCAGGCTGTAGGCGTGGTGGCTGTCGGGTGGCGTGGCGATGTATACCGCATCCACCTCGGGATCGTTGATCAGCGCATCGACATCGGTGTAGACCCGGGTGATGCCATGGCGCGCGGCGTAGTCAGTCACCGCCTCAAGCCGTCGGCCCATCACCGCCACCAAGGCCGAACCGGGCACCTTGTAGAAGGCCGGCCCGCTCTTGCGTTCAGTGACATCACCGCAACCGATCATACCCCAGCGCACCACGTTCATTTTTCAGTCCCTTTTTTTCAAGATCAGCCAATGCGCAAAGCGCGCAAATCGAGGTGACCGTCCTTCAGCGGCGGGCACCAGTAGTAGCCGCCAGTAATCGGTCGGCTGATGCGATACAGGCCGTCGGTGATGCCGTCTTCCAGACCGCTCATACGGCGCAGTTGCGCTTCGAAGGCATCCAGCGAGAAACCGAAAGCGAGGAACATCAGGCCGGCGCGATCACCTTCGATCCACGGCATCGAGCGGCGCACGACAAACGCTTCCGGGGCGAAGCTTTCCTGCGCGGTGCGTTTGACGTGGGCGGAGATTGGCGCATCGTCAATCTCTTCGTTGTCGCTGAGGCGACGGCCCATGATGCTGTCTTTGTCCTCGGACGAGAGTTTGTGGAAACCCTTGAGGTCGTGCTGCCACTGCTGGATCGCGGCGAAGCTGCCGCCGATCATACCGTCAGTGCCTGCACTTTGCAGAGCGGCGGCGATGGCGGCTTCGTCGTGCGGGTTTTCGGTGCCGTCTTCATAGCCGGTCAGATCGTGGCCGTCCTTGTGGCGGAAGGCTTCCTGCATTTCTACCAGGCGCAGGGCCGGGGCCAGTGCAGCTTCGAGGGCGTTGCAGCGGTTGAGCAGGTCACCACGGTCGACGCCGTGCAGCCAGACCCACAGCGCGTGTTGGGTCGACGGGTTCTCGACGCCGACACCCGTCATGGCCGGAAAGCTGCGCAGGCCGTCGATCTGCACGTTAAGGGCTTTGGCCAGGGATTCGCCGAAACCGACCACCGCCGACTGGCCGTCCACCTGATTGATCAGGTTGTCGATCGCCTGCGGCAGGGTTTCCACCGACTCAAGGGCGAAAAACAGGTGACGTGCTTGCGCAGGAACTGGGGTGGCGAGAATGCCCGGCTGGTAGTAACTCATGTGAACTCCTTGGGAAAGTGCGCGGGAGTTTACCTGTGGCCGGAGGGTTTGTGTGGGTTTGGCGGGAGTCAAAAGCCCCCTCACCCTAGCCCTCTCCCGGGGGGAGAGGGAACTGATTGGGGGATGCTGTGGAGATACGCCGACTTGAAAGTGCTGTACCGAATCCATAATCGACAAAAATCTTTCAGGTCGATGTATGACGAAAGACACTGCGGTCGGCCCAATCTCTCAAGTCCATAATCGACACAATTCTTCAGGTCGATGTAACTCACAAGACACCGCGGTCGGCCCCCTCTCCCTCTGGGAGAGGGCTGGGGTGAGGGTTAGCGTCATTACGCCAGGCGCTAGGGCTCAGCCCCGTCCAACGCTTGAACGCCCGGCGAAAACTGCGCACATCGCTGTAGCCGACTTCCTCGGTAATCCGCTCGATCGGCATATCGGGATTGGCCAGCAAACTCAGGGTCCGCGCCTGCCTCACCTGCTCCAACAAAGCCTCAAACGTCAACGCATGCTCGGTCAGCCGCCGGCGCAACGTACGGCTACTCATATTCAAATCGCCAGCAATCTTTTCGATGTGACTGCCGCTACTCAAATCCGCGCAATCGCCCGTTCCACAGCCTGAATCAAATCAAGTTTCTGATGCACTTGCGCCGCTTCCAGCTCCAGCAATGCAACGGCCTGACGCAGCGCCAGCGAATGATGATTGGGCAGATTCACGTCCAGCCACTGCGCATCGATCAGCATGCGATTGTGCAGACAGCCGAAGCGCACCTCCGGCCCGAGCAAACGCTGGTATTCGCTCAGATAATCCGGCGCGGCATGCACGAATTCCACGGCAAGCGCCTTGAACTCGGCCCCCACCAGCGCGCGGCCGTACACCAGCAAACTGGCAAAAAACTCCTCGACTGCAAACACCTGTACATCAGCGAACGGCAAGCGGCATTCAGCATCGAGATGCACCTGCCCGTCGACCACATCAACACTGGACACCACAATCCCGCCCGAGGTGTGTTGATGACGAATGCCTAGCGCAAAGGCATCACGCAAGGTCTTGCACAGCGACAACACATGCCCAAGCAGACCCAAAGTACCGAGTACGTTCTGCGCGCCGACCCACAATCCCAACCCCTGATTGGGCAGCACTTTGAGCGCGCGCTGAATCATCGCCACGGCTTGGCGATAGGAAATCCGCTGCGCCGGATCCTGCAGATCCTCAAGGGTGAAACCCAGGCCACGACACAGGCTCTGGGGATCGATGCCTTTGTTCTGTGCGACTTCAGCGAGGGTTTGCAAAAGAAATGGCGAGACCAGCGCCAGTTCGAAGGTCGGGTCTTGGACTTTTACGTTCATGGGGGCTGACATTCCGGATCACGCTTGATTGTTATTTTTGTAACCGGTTATGTCGAAGGAAGTTAGCACAGGGTGCGCGAACTGTCCGCAGATGCCCCCCTCGGTGTCCGCCAATACCCTGCCCCAACGTACGCCAAACGCTTATTTCTAGCGTACCGGCGCTCCGAGCGACCGGTACCAGGTCCCAATCACAATAATAATGAGGACAGTCATGAGCCAGAACCGTGCAACATCCTTCTTGCCGCTCGCCCTTTTCATCGCGGGTTGCCCTCTGACGTTGCCCGCCCTGGCCACCGAAGCCGGCGTCGACAACATCGGCACCGGCACCGACGGTTTCTTCATGCTGCCGCTGGAAGTCGACAGCCTTCCGCAGAACATGGTCGCGTTCAACCTCTACTACAACCATTACAAATCGACCAAGCTCAACATCAGCTCGCTGGGTGGCAAGGTGCCGAATGTCGAGATCGAATCCACGGCCGTGATTCCGCGCCTCGATTATTTAAGCCCGGTGCGCGTGTTCGGCGGACGTCTGGCCGGGTACATCGCCCAGCCGTGGTTGAAGCAGGAAGTCTCGGTGTTCGGCTTGAGCGACACCCGCGAAGGCATGGGCGATACCACCTTCGCGCCGATCATTCTGTGGGACATGGGCAAAAACCTGACCCTCGGCGCCGCCGTGGAAATCACCGTGCCCACCGGCGAATACAGCGTCGATCGACTGGCCAACACCAGCAACAATTTCTACACCTACAAGCCGCTGTTCTCGTTCACCTGGCTGCCGACTGAACGCACCGAAGTCTCGATGAAGACCACCTACAGCTTCAACGAGAAGAACAAGGACACTGACTACAAGTCCGGGCAGATCTTCCACTTCGATTATTCGGCCAGCTACAAGATCACCGACGACCTGATGCTCGGCGTCAACGGCTACTTCCTCAAGCAGACCACCGACGACAAACAGTTCGGCCACACCGTGCAGTTTGCCGGGCAGGACGTCGATGATGGTGTGCGCGGCAAGGTGTTCGCGATTGGCCCGGCGCTGCACTTCACCTTTCTCAAGTACGCCAGTGCGGAGATTCGCTGGGCCAAGGAATTTGATGTGGAGAACCGCCCGGAAGGCGAAATGTTGTGGGCGAAGGTGAGTATTCCCTATGCGTTCTGAGTGTATTTGTAGGAAAGCGCACCTGGATTTGTAGCCTGAAAACCTGAAAAACGCATGGGTGGAATACGCCTACAGCGACGGTCGAGATTACCGGACAACAGGGGGAAACGTCTGGCAGATTTAAAGGGTGCGCTTGCAGATACTGGGCTCCGTTATCCCATGGTTGCTCAAGGGCTCATGGGGTGCATCGTCTGCCAGTGACGACAATGGACCATGTCCCCCCTTAAACTGCCGAGATTGATCACGGAGATCACTATGAGCATATTACTTTCCCCGTTTTACTCTGACTTCGAATCCGAAGAAGAGGCCGAGAGCTACGATCGCTGGTTTCGTGCAGAGGTACAGGCTGCACTCGATGATCCTAGTCCTGGTATTCCCCATGATGAGGCTATGGCGATGCTCGACCAGATGCTGGAAGAGATGCGCAGGAAGCGCCGCTCTGCTGCTTGAATGGAGCAGCAAGTCCTCGCGTCAACTGGCTGACATCTTCAAATACATCGAGCAACACAACACCAACGCTTCAATTTCGCTAAGACACAAGGTTGGTGCGGCAGCACAACGGCTTTCATCAATACCTTACGGTTACCGACCTGGCCGAGTGCCTGGTACTCGTGAGATGGTGATTCATCCGAACTATCTGCTGGTCTATCGAGTGAATGGGCGCATCAGAATACTGAGGGTGCTTCACGCCCGGCAAAAATACCCTTTAACTTCATCAACATAAAAAAGGGCGACCAACCGGTCGCCCAAACGTACTACACGAGAGTCTTTTACAACGACAGTTGCCCACGTTCCTCCTCGGTCAACTGCTGCTTCGCCTGTTCATCCAGCGCCCCGGCGCCCAACACCTGCACCGGGCTGTTCGGGTTGTAACCCGGTGCCGGCGCACGGCTGGCGCCATCGCGGGACGGCGCGAGTTGTTCGTTGCCGAAACTCAACACCTGCACGGTGAATACAGAAGCCTGATTCTGCCGCGCAGCCGCTTGCTGCTGACGGGCGACATCTTCCGCCGCCTGCGTCGCCGACGATGCCGCCGAACTGGCCGAAGTAATCGCCCCGGTATTCACCGCCGACACTACCGGCACACCGGTCGCCTTGCCCTGCACCGAAATGTTCGCGGCGTTGACCACCGTCAGCGCGGCGATGTTGACGTTGCCCGACACGCGAATCCCCGCCTCGCCGGCATCGATGGTGCCCAGTGGCGCGATCAGGTCGATGTCGCCCGGTGCCACTTCGGCGATCGGGTTGAGCGTGGCGATACCGGCGCCGGTGCTTGGCACCGACGGCGACAGCGTGACGTTGCCCCAGGTGTCGTAGACGCGTTTCGGCGGGGCGTAGACCACGGTGGTTTTCGAGCCACGACCGGCGTTGATATCGCCCTCGGCCGACCAGCCGAGAATCGAACCGCCGAACGTGGTCATGATCCGGCTCTGGCCGAGCAAAATGCTGCCCTGCGAATAGAGCTGAATATTGCCCGACCCCTGAGTGATGATCCCCGCCGTCGATGGCGGCGCTGCGCCTTCGATGCCAAACACCTGACCGCCGCCCGGGGTGAGCATCTGGATGTCGCCGCCAAACAGAGTCTTGACCCCTGCTCCGCCGTACAGCGTGATGTCGCCATCGTAGCGGATCGGATTGCCCGCCACATCGGTGGTCGGGAACAACGCAGCGATGGCGTTGCGACCGCGCAGATAACTGCCAGTACGCGGGCCGTCGACATCGTTGTATTCCAGGCCACCGGCACGCAGTTCGGCGAAGTACACCTGCCGCGCGAAGATCGCCTGTTCGGCACTCGGCAGTGCGGCGTAGAACGCTTGCGCCTGCTCATCACTGCCTTTGAAGCCGTAACCGAGGGTCAGCCAGCTCTGCAGTTCGTCCAGGTACGTCTTGACCACTTTGCCCGGTTGGCCGTTGAGAGAGACCTGCGAATCAGCAACGTTCTGCGGGTTGAGGTAGCGCGCGATGAACCGTGAGTAATCCAGCCCTTGCGCACCGACACCGGCCTGCAGCACCACACTGGCACCCGGTCGGCTATCGCCTGCCAGCACCGGCCCGATGCTGGTGATGCTGGCACGGTCCTCCATCAGGAGGTTGCGCCCTGCGCTGACGTCAAGCACACCTGGGCCGGCGATATCGAAGCTGCTGTAGAGAATGTCGCGCCCGGCCGCAACCCGCGACACATCGTTGGGCCGGTTGTGAATGAACAGGTTGCCGGTGGATCTGATCTCGTCGCCGTTGTAGCTCAGTACTTCATTCGGTACGGCTGTTGGCTGGCCCAGATAAGTGCCCGAGGCGACGAGGTCGCGCCCGGCGAGCATCCACACAGGCCCTGCCGCTTCGTACCAGGTGCGCTGCTGTACGCCGGACCTAAAGAATGTCAGCGTCTCGCCACTGCGGACTCCGACCAGATCTCCGGTCAACGCGTAAAACCGTGCGGGCCCTTGCACGCCACTCAACCCGGAATAGCTATTGGCACCAAACGCAAATAATGGGTAGCGCGCGTTGCGTTGCGTCGCCACGCCGTCAACGCTGTTATTGGTCATGAGCGGCCTGTCCGCGCTGTTGCTGGCGAACCCATTGAAGGACGGCGCAAATGGCGAAGTAATCGCCGCTGGACTGGCGCCTGACTGATTGATCGCATAACCGCCGGCATAGATCGAATCGCCTGCCAGCAGTTCCAGCTGACCGGAGCTAGACGGTGCCAACAGCAACGAGTAGCCCTCGGCCGGCGGAACATTGCCCGTGCCATAAGCGGCCGAGGATCCCGCGTAAATCGAGCCTTTGGCAGCCACGGCACGCAGGATCGACGGATAGACGAAGCGACCGTCAGTGGGTGATGTATTGGATGTGGAAACCAACAGATTGTCCGATTCGGCCAACTGCGTGCTGGGTGTGAGGTTGCCCCCCGCCGAAAACAGATCGATCGCAGTGTGATCGGTCCACAGCGAGAAACCGGTCAATCCGCCGCCTGCATGGCCCACCCCACTGGCGTCAGTAAAGGCTGTGGAGTTTTGCAAGCGCACGCGCCCCGGATCTGCTGCACCGCCCAACACCAGGTCACCACGGGTGCTCAGGCGCATCCCCGAATCTCCCGGCATCAGTACCAGACCGCCGGAGGCACTGCCCAGGGTCGATTTGAATGGATCGTATGCACGGACTTCGCGCGAATCCTGATCCAGGGAAAACGCACCGTACTGCAGATTGACGCCGCCCACGGCACTGGCACTGATTTGCGCTGCGCCACGCAAGTTGATCACCGCGCCTTGCAGATCATGGCGCGGCGCTTGCGTTCCGGTTTCTCCCGCCCGGGCTTGTAGCGAGGGGTTGAGCGAACCGCCGAGACGCATGTCGATATCGCCACCACCGGTCAGTTGCAGGCTGCCATCGCTGCCCACTCGCCCGGTGCTGCCCACGGCGACGATCAGGCCCTGGCCACGCGGATAAAGATTACTGCGGCCATCACCGACCGGGTCAAGCATGCCACCGTCTGCGCCAGCGCGCAGGCTGATGTTACCGCCGCCAAGAGTGCCGAAACCCGTAAAACCCACCAGATACGGCGCGGTACTCCTGCTCGAATCCGCCAACGGCTGACTGGCATAGCTGCCGAAGTTGATCCACCAGGCGGTCGGTATTTCGTCGTTCCCCGTACCCTGACGCCACAGCCAGTTGCCAACGGCAACGCTTGGCACCTGCTCTGGGGTTTCCATCGCGATACTGGTCGCACGTCGCCCGACGACATCGCCGGAAACAGAACCGCCGGCGCCAATCGTGAGGTTACCACCCAGTTGCGGATACCAGGCCTGATACAGACTGTCGCTACCACCATCTACCCATTTTTCGTTATCACTGCCCGCGCTGCCCAGCACCGAACCATCGTCCGATAAACGACCGCGCGGCTGGTTGTAACGCGCGTCAACATCGCTGGATGGGGTACCCGCGGTGTACACCCCGAAAGGTGATTCCATGCTCAGATTGCCAGCGGCCATCACGTCCAGATCGGCGGCGCCGGTTCGCAAAACGCTGAACATCTGCGAATGAGTGGAGACCGTGGTACCGCCTACGTTGGCGGCGCAATAAGCAGGGTCAATATCACACCAGAACAGATCGTCTTCGCTGACCGGCGACCCGGCCGGTGCGCCCATCGGATTGCCGTCCGTCCAGAGGAACTTGGCGGGCGCGACACAGACACCCGGGATCGCGTCGCACCAGAACATTTCATCTTCCTTCACCACCTCCCCGGCCGGGTACCCCAACGCATTGTCGACCGCCCAGGTGGTGTCGAGGGTTTTCGTGGTGACGACCATGCCGTAATGCGTATCCGCCAGTCGCAAGTGACCTTCGCTGGTGAGCGGTTTCACGGTGCGACTGTCGGCAGCATCAAGATCCGCCCCCGCCACTACGCGCATCGACCACGAGGTGCTGCCCGACGGCAGCATGCTCGCCAGGGCCCAGTTGCGTCCCTGCTGCGTGCCGTTCAACGGACGCAAATCGATGAACGCTGTGCCGTCGGCCAGCACCACGTCGGTCATCGACGGAATCAGCGAGCCGCGCAACAACGCCAATGCACCGCTTAATTTCACGCCAACGATTTTGTTGTCGGCAAACGTGCCAGGCAATGGCACGCCCTTGGGCCAGAGCATCGCCTGCATGGCGGTGGCCACGTTCAACCGCGTCCCGGCACCGAGGCGGCTGCCCGCCGGCAAGGTCACGTTGTCGCTGAGCAAGGTACCGGCGGCGTACAGCAGGTTGCCGG
The DNA here is from genome assembly GCF_900187515.1 of Pseudomonas sp. Irchel s3f10. Lineage (NCBI taxonomy): Bacteria > Pseudomonadati > Pseudomonadota > Gammaproteobacteria > Pseudomonadales > Pseudomonadaceae > Pseudomonas > Pseudomonas sp. Irchel s3f10. Next base: position 12,049 of record NZ_FYDZ01000025.1, on the reverse strand, counting down.
CGGCGTCATACACCGCACCGGCCAGGACTGTGCCGCCCGTCAGTGTGTAAGGCCCGGCGAGGATGCCCTGGGTTGGCAGCAGCGTGCCGCTGGCCAGCGTCGCGCCCTGTATCGGCAAGTCGTAATTGAGCGTCGTGCCGACCGGGAACGAGGTGCCTTCTGCCAGCGTTACCCCGGCGCCCGGAACGATCAGGTCACCACCAAAGGGCTGGATGCCCGGCACCAGTTTCCACCCGGCGTCGTCAACGGTTTCCGGCGGCGGCGCGAAGCCGTCGTTGATGCTGCCGTAAATATCCAGATTGCCGCCGGCGCGGATCAGCAGGCTGCCGGATTCGCCCGAACCATAAACAGCGGTTTTTTGCGTGTGCGGATTCAGACTGGCGTAACGGTAAGCGGACAGGTCCAGATCGCCCTGCACCACCAGATCGCCGTCGGCGGTTTTGCTGGCGAGCTCGACGCCTGGGCGTAGATGGAACGCATCGCTATAAGCCGCGTTATTCAATCCGGCCAGTTTGCGTTGCAGCAAATCGCCGTTGCCCAGCGCCGCATCGATGAACGCCGTGCTGTCGCCATGGATACCGTCCAGATAAGCCTGATCGATCACCTGATACGGGCGCCCGCTGACGGCGGCATCGGTGCCGTCGGCTGCATCGGTGTAGCGGCGCATGGCGTTCAGGCCGATGGAACGCGCGCCCTGAATGTTCAGCACACCGCTGGCTTCGATGGCGATGTCGTCGGCGCCGATACGCGGTGCATTGAGCTCCAGCGCACCGCGCGGCAGACCATCGTTGTGACCGGCTGCGCTGCCAAGCGGCGCGTCGGTGCCGTGGCGCAAATCGATCCGTGCGCCTGACGCCAGCGTCAGCAAACCATTGCCGGAATCGAGTTCGACCATGGCGCGGTTGGGGGCATCGATGATCTTGCCGTAGCTGTCGACACGCAGCACGCGACCATGGGCATCGAGCACGGCATTGCCAGTCAGAGTCAGACCGTTATTGGCGGACAGACGAATGCTGCCGACCCGCTCACCACTGGCGTCGATCAGGCCGGCCACGGTCAGACTGCCGTTGTCCACCGAGACATTGACTTCACCGGCCTTGAGCCCGTCGCCGAGCACCAGGCTGCCCTGCTTGAGCTGGAAGCTGCGGCTGCCGAACACCTGCCCGGCGTTCAAGCGCTGGTTCAGCGCAGCGAAGTCCTGGTTCAAATCGTCGCCCAGCCGTTGTGCGCGAATGTCCACGCCACCGGCCTTGTACGGCACCTGCGTGCCACCGGCATCGTAGTAACCGCTGCTGGCACCGAGGATCTCGCCTTGCAGATCGACCACCCCGGCATCCGCTGCCAGCGCCACCGCACTGAGATTGCCGGCCTGGTTGTTGTGCGCCGACAGATCGATACGTGAACCGGCTGCCTGGCGGATATTGCCGTGGCTGCTGTACAGCGCCACATCGCCGCCCCAGCTGTATTTGCTGACGTCATTGAAGGGCAAGGTACGCCCGGCCAGGTCCAGGTACGCGGCGTTGGTCAGGGTCAGATCGTTCTCGGACTTGACCACCAGTTTGCCGCTGGCCAGTGCAATGCGACCGTCGAGCAGCACATTGCGCCCTTCAAGCGTCAACTCCGCACCCAAGGCATCGGCCACCGCAGCATTCGCAACGCCACTCACCGTCAGGTCGTCGCCCGCCTTGAGCAGGTTGACCGAGGCCGCTTCACCAGTGAGCAACGGCGTGCGCAGATTGAGGTTGCCGCCACTGTAGACGTAGCCGGAAATCGGGTCGTAAGCCCCTTGCGCCAGATACACCGCAAGACTGCCCTTGTGGTTGGCGGTGATGCGCTCGCTGGCGTTGAGGTTGACGTTGGCGAAACCCAACGCCAATCGGTTGTTCTGATCCAGGCCGTTGGGTTGCGGGTTCGGGCCATAACCGAACTCGATGCGTTGCGCCTGAATGTCCAGTGTGCCGCTTCCAGTCCCGGCGCCACCACTGGCCACCGCGCCCGGCGCCTGGGTTGCACCGTTCCAGATCAGGTTGGCGGTGCGAATGGTCGCCACATCGCCAGCCTCGCCCCAGCCATAGACGGCGGGCGTGGCCAATAAAAGGTTCTGCAAGCGACTGACGCCGGTCTGCGGGTCAAGCGTATCGAGGCTGACGTTACCGAAGAAGTTGAACGCGTCGCGAGTGGTCAGACTCAGGGTTTCCAGTGCCGGAGCACCGAACTGCGTATCGCCGCGCAGCAGGCGATCGAGCACGTTCTGGTTCAAGGTCAGGCCACTGGGTACGCGACCTGCCGCGGCCAGCGCCTCGGCGCTACCGGCATTGACCGCGCCGACGGCCAGCGCCAGGTGACGGGTGCCGAAGCGCACGGATTCGTTCAGTTCGAACTGGTTATCGGTGGCAGCGGTAATGCTGCCATTGGAATAGAGCAACGTTGGCTGAGCGCATGGCTGCGCAGCGCACGTACCGATGCGGATGCTGCCCGGGCCTTCCGAATAGGTGGCGACCGTCGGTGCGAGCGTGCTGGTCCAACCGTTGGACACGACCAACAGACTGGCGGAACCCGGCTGATAAATGAAGCCGTCGGTCGAGTCGTAAGGCGCATCACCGCGGCCGAGGGTGTTGATACCGGCCCCCGCTTCCAGCGTGATGCCACCGTCGACTTTGTCAGTGCGCAACAGCACTTCCGGTGCCGATAACACTGCGCCTTCACGCAGAGTGATGTTGGCAGCCGAACCCTCAAAGCGAATGAAGTTACCCGCCGAGCCGTATTCCACCGTCGGCGTGGCGCCAAGGCTCAGCCGTCCGGCTTCGAGCCGGTCAAGGCTGCCGGCGTACAGCGAAATCCCGGTAAACCCCGGCGTGCGCGAGCGGCCTTCACCGAGCACCTCCAGGTCCTGGGCCAACACAACAGCGCTCCCGGCCACGCCGCCTTTGCTCGGGGCAAACAGGGCCTGGCCCTGAAAGTTCATGTCGATATCGTGCGTGCCACCGGCCACCAATTGCACGTTGAGCGATTTCGCATCCATTGGCGCCAACGCACGTGGCACACCTCGACGGGCCGCATCGCTTTCGATGAACTGGGTGAAGCTGGTTTCGTTGTACTGCGAATAGCGACGCAGAACATCGGCCGACGTCAGGATCACCTGGCTCGGCAGACTGTCGCGCACACCGCTGTTGGCAATCGACATCAGCCCGGCACTGGACCACGAACCATTGCGCATTTTCAACGCGCCGCTGGTCATGCCCGGCGTCGCCTGGCCGTTGACCTCGACCCGGAACGCGCCGGGCAACAAGGCAAAGGTTGAAGGCAGCAAGGTGTAGGTGCCGGCGGCCAGGCCAGGAACACCGGCGCCGACGGTAATTTGCTGGCCAATGCGCGGATCGCTTGCGCCGGCCTCGGCGAGTGCCGGTGCAAAGGCACTCTGGTTGCCTGGCACAATGGCGTACACCGGGTTACTGCTCAGGCCCGGCAAACTGAATGTGCCATCGGCAGCGTTGCGCACCAACGGATTGAATCGGGCATCGGTGGAGCCGCCGCGCCCGGAGACAAAACCGGCGCCACGCAGATCGCCGCCGCCTGACAAGTCAATCAACGCGCCGCCCTGCACATCGACGTACTGCCCGGTAAGGACCACGCCATCCAGAGCACTGGCGATCCCGTGCAACACCACGGATTTGCCGTCGTAGCGATAGTCGATACCGTCGGTGGTACCGCCATACGGCATGACCAGGCCAGCGCCGCTGACCGACGTGACACTGCCGGGCAACAGGCGCAGCTCCTGGGTTTTGCCCAGCGAGTTCTCGCCCAATCTGATCAACCCCAACGGGGCGCGGATGACGCCGCCCTGCTCGATCTTGCCGGCAACCAGCAGCAAGTTGCCGAACGCGGAATACGGCAAGGCCTGCGGTGCCTCGCCATGGCTGCTGATACGCAAGGTGCGCGCAAGTTCCGGGACGGCCGTATAGCCCTGATAACCGACACGGACATCGGCCGAAACACCCGTGGCCGGATAAATCTGCGCAGCGCGCAAGTCGAGATCACCGGGTGTCCACAAACGCGAGCTGCGTTCGTTATCGTTCGGCGCGAGAAAACGCATGTCGCCACGACTGTCGAGGGTGACCTGGTCGAAGCCACGACGGCTGACGGCAGCGGCCGGCGCGTCGAGCTGCGCGATCGTCCCTTCGGTGCCGAACGACAAGGTGTTGCTCAGATCAAGCAGGTCAGCGGTGGCGGTGAAGCGGGCGTTCGACAGCTGAGTGGTCGCGTTGGCCAGCACCCGTGGACGCATGCTGACATCCGAAGGCACGTAGAGACCCAGCCCCGACAAGCGCATGTATGGCGCGGCCAGATTGATCCGCGTCGAGTCGCTGGCGGCCTGCGCCAGCGAGATCGAGCCAGTGTACAGATTCAGGCTTTGATTCATGCGCAGGTCGACGTCGCCGGCGAATGTGAGCAAGCCGTTACTCAACAGGCTCAGGTGATCGAAACCACCCGACATCAAACGCTCCGCGCTCAAGCGGGTCTGACCGTAACGCAACTGCGCCGCGCCTTCGCCGGCCTGCAGATGCGCCGGCAGCAGCGAGCCATCCGAGCCTTGGCTGATGATCATTTCGCGGGGCGCACGCACTTCGTTGCTCGCCAGATTCATCTGGTAGAGCGGCGCGTCCTGAACAATCTCCAGACGTCCACCCGACGCGCCGACGCCACCCGCTGCAGCCTGCAACTGACCGTCGAGGAACACGCCATTGTAAGAACTCAAGGCAATGCGCCCGCCATCGGTGGCGACGTCGGTCGGTCCGCCCCCGGCGACATCCAGAACCGCGTGCGTACCGGAGGCGTCCAGGCGTGCACCGTCGCGCACAATCACGTAAGCATCGGCCGACGTCGCGGTGATTTTCTTCGAATCAATCTCGCCGCCGAGAATAATGCTGCCGCCTTTGCCGATCTGGCCGTAAACCCGACCCAACGCATCCACGGCAGTGTAGGCGCGACCGGCAACATCCAGCACCGCGTCTTCGCCGATCCAGATAGAACGGTTGTGGGCCTGCGGGTCGGCGTTCTGTGGCATGGTCGCCGCGTCCAGCGAGCCAAACTGTTGCTGACGAATATCGAGAGTGCCGCCCCAGGCGTTCAATTGCCCGTCGACCGTAATCTGTCCGGCACCGCGCAGTTTGATGCGCTGCCCCGGGTCGACGCTGATACGTGCACCGTGGCCGATGGACAGCGGACTGCTCGCCGGGTCAATCAGCGCTAACTCACTGGAGCCGGCCTGGAGAGCCAGACTGGCGCCGCCACGCTGGGTCAGAACGCCTTTGGCCGGGTTCTCCTGAAACAGCGTGGGGGTCCACAATTCGAGGGCGGTGCGCGGATCGGCGCCGCTGGACTGGTTCGGCGCCGCATCGCCGAAACGGTAGACCGGCATCACCACATCGATCTGCGCACCATCAGCGACTTTCAGTCCGGTCAGGCCGGTGACGCTGTAACTGGCAAAACCGCTGCTGAACAGACTCGATGCCAGTTGCAGCGTATTGTCGCCGTGTGCGGCGCCGGTTCCACCGATCAAAACGTTGCCGGACTGAATCGTCAGACTGCCGCCGCCGGTGATACCGTAGCCACGCACGTCGCCATCAAGCATCAATTGTGACGACGCCGAACGGGTCAGCGGACTCGACTCCAGCGTAATGTCGCCGCCCTTGCCGCCGCGCGTCTTGCCATTGGCCAACAGCGCCCCACCGGACGACACGTCAAGCAGACTGCCACTGCCCAGGTTGACGCTGCCGGTACTGCGCACAGACACCACGCCGCCATTGAGGTAGGCCAGACTGTTCACGTCGTCCGGATCGGTACGCAGATTGCTCCACAGTCCGCGGGCATCGAGCTGCACGCCTTTGGCCACCGTGACACCGACAGCCGTCCCGGCCGGTGCCGGCAACGCGGAATTGCCGGTCAGGATATCCCCCACATTCAAACTGCCGCCACGCGCAGTCAGGTTCGCATTGACCTGCACTTGTGGGCCGAACAAGGTGATGTCACCACCGGAATCAACGGCCAGCGCCTGATCGACAACAATGGTTTTCGCGGCAGAGACCTTCAACGCACCGAGCTGAAAGCCGTTGAGCATATCGCTGTCGAGAAACAACTTGCCGACCCGCTCCTGCGCCACGGCATCCGTCAGGCCGGGCGCTATGAGCGCCGCTGCGTGAGTGCCGCCGATCTGCACCTGGTCCAGTCGCGGATCGAGCAGGTACTGCAGGCCACCGGCGGTCGCCGACCAGGCCGGATCGTATTGACCCACGATCAATTGCGCCCGGCGAGCCCGTGCAATCTGACTCTGCTCATAGCCATCAAGCACCGCGCGGGGTGCTTGTGTCTGGCGCTCGCCCTGGAACACTTCGCCGAGAATCTGGCCATCGACCAGCGCGTTGCGGGTGGCAATCACCAATTGACCGGCATCGCGGCCGACGGTGTAGCCCGATTCCTGACGCGAGCCCGGTGCAATCAGCGGGTTGTAGAAAAACTGCGTCTGGCCCCAGCGCTCGCTGCTGTCTTCATAGCCTTTGTACAACCCGGTATAAAGCAGATCCCCCGGCGCCCGTGAGACTTCATATAAATGCCCGTCGGCGCCTCGCAACCAGCTCTGCCGGATCTCGCCGCTCTGCACGTCGAGGGTGCCGCCCGACAAGTTGATCAGCGAACCTTTCTCGGTGACCACATCGTTGCCGGCAAAATTCACCGAACCGCCCTGCGCCATCCATTCACCGATGCCGTGGCCCTGAGTGCCGAGATAGCCACCGACTTCCAGCAGACCTCCGGCCGTGTACCAACGGTCTGTAGCGTAACCGTTGGTGCCGGCCGGCACGTACACCAACTCACGCACATCGACCCAGATGTCGTTGCTGTTGAGCGCGCCGCCCTCGCGGTTGACCGGCGCATCGCGTTGCTCGTTGCCCTGCACGTTGATCTTGATGTTATTGGCTTCCATCGCCACCTTCACCCCGACAGCGCCGGACACATCAATCAACGCGCCGTCGCGCACCAGGCTGCGACGCCCCGCCGATACAGCGACCTGGCCACCGGTGGCGAGGGTGATCGAACCGTTCTGAAACTCGACGCTGCCGCCACTGCCGATGTCGATGCGCGACTGATCACCACGGATGCGGTTGTTGGCACTGACGGCCTGTAGCGATGCGTCACGCTGACTGTCGAGCGCGGTGAGATTGCTGCTATCGAGCATGATCGCGGTGACGCTGCCCTGAGCGAGCGTGACGCTGCCAGCGTTGTCAGTCACCGGGTTGAGCAAGTGCACAGTGCCGCGCGTGGCCACTGACGTGCTCGCCAGCAACACACCGTTTTGCAGCACCTCATGGCCGGTCAGCGTGATGTCGCCGGTGGCGGCCTGGATCAAGCCATTGTTGCTGACCTTGCCGGCCACGGCGCCGGTCTTGAAGCCCGGCGTGACTTCGTTGCCGAAGGTCGTGGACACGGCGTTGCCATCGGTACCTGAACCCTTACGGATGTAAAAGCGATCGCCTGCACCGAGCAGCGTCTGGCCTTTGGGGGTGCCGATGTTGCCATCGTTCTGCACCTCGTTGCCCAACAGCAAGGCGTAGCCCCCAGCGTCCGTCGACGCCTTGGGCGCATGGGTCTGGATACTGGCGCCACGCTCCACCAGCACCTTGCCAGCTGCGTCAGTGAAGGTCGGCTGGGTGGCGGTGCTGTCGAAGTACAGGCCCCGGTCGCGGAACTGGATATCGGTGATGTTGGCTGCGGCGGCTACCAGATTGCGTACATTGACCTGGCTGCTGCCGCTGAACACGATGCCGTTGCGGTTGATCAGCATCACCGTGCCGTCGCCCTTGATCTGCCCCTGGATCTGGCTCGCACGCGCGCTTGGGTCGTTGACCCGGTTGAGGACTGCCCAGTTGGATTGCTGAGCGAATTCGACCGTGGTGTCGCGGCCGACGTTGAAGGTTTCCCAGTTGAGAATCGCCTTGTCGGCGGTCTGCTCGATCTTCACCGTGGTCTTGCCGTCAGCCAGAGTCTGCTGCGGCCCCTTGGCGTTCAGCCAACCCTGGCTGAGGCTGTTATCGACCTTCAAGCCGCCCTCGCCCAATCCATCCGGCACGTTTTGCACACTGCCCAACGCCACCGCACGCCCGGCCGCCTGAGCCGCCTGCTGTGCGGCAATTGCCGCCACGGTGTTGTTGAGCGTCTGCAACGAGCGCTGCAATTGCTGATTGGCTCGTTGCTGCTGGGCCAATGGTGGCGTCATCCCCGGCAACCCGCCAACACTCGGCCGCGCTGCCGCCGCTTGTTGTGCGGCGCCCTTGGCGGAAAACCAGCTGGAACTGAACGCCGTTTGCGCCTGCGCACTGCCCGCCACCAGACACAACGCCACCGCGTGCGCCAGTGGCTTGAGCAGCCACAGCGCCGGATCGGCGACCTCACGCTTGAGCATCGGGGCACGGGTACTGCGACGGGATGGGCGAGCGAGCATCACTACGAGATCCTTTTTGATTGCCACACAAAGCTGCAGGCCAGCTAAAACCTGCTGTTACGACATAGGCAGTTGGCGAGGGGCGCGACCGAACGGATGTCACACAAACTTCATGATTGAGGTGTAACTGCGCGGTGTAGCGGAACTGGCAGCCTTTGGATCAGGCTGCCGAGAGGCTCGAAGGAAACAACGACCTACAACGGACGACCTATGCCGGTGCAAACATTCGGGTTGTTGATGTCCAGGTTGTTGCCGGTGGTGTTGGTAATGAAGTTGGCGGTGACTGCTCTTTTCCAGATGGAGGGGATTGGCGCGAACCCATGGGCCACAGTCGCCAGTGCATTGCCCGGCAAACTGTAGTGGGTGGTCAGGAATGCTCGAATATTCGCAGCCACACCGCCATCGAGGTAACACTGGCTAAAAATCAAATTGCTATAACCCGAGATTGGATAACCGGAAGCAGGATTGGCGACGACAGGCACCCATTGCTGTGGATTACCGCTGGCAGAGTTGGTCGGCACAAACGCTGACGACAACGCCAGAACCACATTGGCAGTCGTTGCCTGGATACCGTTAATGCGCGCCACTAGCGCATTGTTTTTCGCATCCACACCATCCGGTCCCATGTAACCGATCGATCCATCGAAATAGCTCACCGTCGGCAAGACGTCGCTATCTACGTCGACTCCTATCCAATTGATGGGTAATTGAGCCCCGGATGGCAGGCGCGCCTGCGCAAAGTTCGTGCTCACCAAAAACGCCGAAGGACAAATGGCGTTCAAATGCCGACTCATCATTTCCGTCGTGCCACTTGAAGTCCGCCGGTAGATCACGCGGATTGGCGTAGCGTCGGATGTGCCCAGTAATGAGCCCCACGTCGATTTATTACCCGAAAACACATCACACAGTTGAGCGCTGCTCAGGTTAAGCGCCGTGACACCCGCTTTCTTGTAAGGGATGACCACCGCGGTGGCTACAGATGGCACCTGGATCAGCGGGCCATAAGCAGCGCCGAAGGAGGAGTTGTAGTAGCTGATTTCAGAAGGCGTGAGAATCGAGTCGCTACCCGCAAAATGCACAGCGCCGGTGGTGCCAAATTGCGCAGCGTTATTGCTCAGGAAAGCGCTTTTGCCGATGCCGCTACCGGTCACGGCGTAGCTGAAGTTGGCAGGCAGGATGCTGTTGGCGGAACCTTTGTACAGCGCAGCAGGAAGCGAGGCGCCACCACCGGTCACCGCCATGACCTGACTGGACAGCAGCGCGACAACAGCCAAACTTGCAACTTTGCAGGTCCGTTTGAACATGATGAGCTCCTTGTGCGAAATCTCGGATTTTTGTCTAAAAAAAATGGCAGCCCCCAAGGGACTGCCATTCCTGTTGCGGCTTACAAAGTGATGCTTACAAAGGACGACCCACAGCGTTGCAGACGCTGGCGTTGTTGATGTCCAGGTTGTTGCCGGTGGAGTTGGTGACGAAGTTGGCGGTTACAGCGGTTTTCCAGTTGGTTGGAACCGGAATGAAACCGTGAGCGGCAGTGGCCACGGCGTTGCCCGGAGTGCTGTAGTGCTGGGTCAGGAACGCTTTGACATCAGCAGCCACGGCTGCGTCCTTGTAGCACTGGCCGAAGATGAAGTTGGTGTAAGCAGCCATTGCATAACCGCTGGACGGGTTGGCAACCACAGGGGACCACTGCGCCGGGTTGGCCGCGTTGGTTGGCAGTGGAGCCGAAGCCAGAGCCGTGTTGACGTTGGCGCTGGTTGGCTGAACGCCATTGATACGCGCAACAACAGCGTTGCTCGCAGCGTTGACACCGTCCGGACCGACATAACCGATGGAACCGTCAACCGCGTTGACTGCTGGAGCTACGTCAGCGGTATTGGCCACGCCTACCCAGTTCGACGGCACAGCGGAACCTGCTGGCAGACGTGCGTTGGTGAAGGTGGTGTTGACCGCGAACTTGGTCGGGCAGATCGAGTTCAGGTGACGGCTGAGGATTTCGGTGGTGCCGCTCGAAGCGGTGCGATAAACAACGCGGATCGCGGTAGTGTCGGAGGTACCCAACAGCGCGCCCCAGGTAGTCTTGGTGCCCGACAAGGCATCACACAGTTGCGCGCTGGTCAGGTTAAGGGTGGTGTTGCCGGCCTTTTTGTAAGGGATGGCAACCGAAGTGGCGACAGATGGCAGTTGGATCAGCGGACCAAACGAAGCGCCGAAGTTGGTGTTGTAGGTGCTGATTTCCGAAGCGCTGAGGATCGAGTCGCTACCGGCGAAATGCACAGTGCCAGTGGTGCTGAACTGTGCGGCGGTGTTGGTCAGGAAAGCACTTTTGCCGATGCCGCTACCGGTTACGGCGTAGCTGAAGTTGGCAGGCAGGATGCTGTTGGCAGAACCTTTGTACAGAGCGGCAGGCAGTGAAGCGCCACCACCGGTTACGGCCATGGCCTGGGCGGATGCCAGAGCGGCGACGGTCAGTGAGGCTGCGATCAGAGTGCGCTTGAACATGAAGAATCTCCTTTTCAACTAGGTTTGGGAACACAGGTTTTCGGGTGACTTGCATGACACTGGGAGGACTCACCGGGGCCCTCGCTAGCGTTGGCCTTGGTTAAGTCGCACTGAGAAATTCGCAGTTTCCGGTGACAGATAAAGGAAAAAACCTCGGGAGGTGAGCGGTGTTTCTGAAGGGATTTTCTCGGGTGTTTGTCGGGTGTCGTGCAGCGTCTGGATCGGGGGTTTGGCGGAATCGGGCTGGAGGCGTTGGCGCGTGGTTGCAGATGACAGAAAGGAGAACCCGAGGATGGTTCATTTGAGGGTCGGGTGATGCTGAAGTGCTGGAAAAAAGATTGGATTATTTGTTGCCCTCGCTGGCCCCTTCGCGAGCAGGCTCGCTCCCACATTTGAAATGCGTTCCCCCTGTGGGAGCGAGCCTGCTCGCGAAGGGGCCGGCCCAAACACCACCAAAACATCAGAAACACCACTACTGGACCAGTTGATTGATCTCAATGATCGGCAACAACACCGCCATCACAATCACCAGCACCACCCCGCCCATGACCACGATCATCAGCGGCTCCAGCAATGCGGTCATGCCCATCGCCCGGCGTTCGATATCCCGTGACAGGGTTTGCGCTGCGCGTTCGAGCATCGGTGGCAGTGAACCGGTTTTTTCACCGCTGGCGATCAAATGAATCAGCACCGGCGGAAACACATTCTCCACGCGCAACGCGGCCGCCAGGTTCACACCCTCACGCACCTTGGCCGTGGCCTCAGTGACGCTCAAACTCAAGCGGTCATTGGACAAGGTCTGCCGCGCCGCCTCCAGTGCGCGTAACAATGGCACACCGGCGCCGCCGAGAATCGCCAACGTCGAGGCGAAACGCGCAGTGTTCAGCCCCAAGATGAAACGCCCGAACAGCGGCAATTTCAGCACCCGATGATGCCAACTCAAACGCGCCGCCGGATTGCGCAGATACAAGCGCCAGCTCCAAAACGCCCCGGCGATCAGCGCCGCACACAACCAGCCCCACGCACGAATGAAATCGCTGGCATTGAGCATCG
>NZ_FYDZ01000027.1:0-19190 GCF_900187515.1 Pseudomonas sp. Irchel s3f10 | reverse complement strand
GATGCATTCTTTATCGGCGCTTGGGTGAAAGGAGGAGGGGCGAAATCTCCCACGGTCTGTACTGCGTCAACAGTCAGAATCGAGCCTTGTCCCTCCTCCTCCCTTCAAGTCCTACCATACAAGCGAGCCTGCTCGCGAATGCAGGGTGTCATGCGACATCGATGTCGACTGACCCGCCCCTTCGCGAGCAGGCTCGCTCCCACAGGGTAAGGCGGTTACGCAGTGCGTTGGGCTTTGGCTTCTTCACCCAGGCACGCCGCAGCGGTAAACAGCACATCAGTCGACGAGTTCAGCGCCGTCTCTGCCGAATCCTGCAACACCCCAATAATGAAACCGACCGCCACCACCTGCATGGCAATCTCACTCGGAATGCCAAACAGGCTGCACGCCAACGGAATCAACAGCAACGAACCACCGGCCACACCCGAAGCGCCACAGGCACAAATCGCGGCGACAACGCTGAGCAGAATCGCGGTAGGAATGTCCACGGCAATACCCAATGTGTGCACGGCAGCCAGCGTCAATACGGTAATGGTGATCGCCGCACCGGCCATGTTGATGGTCGCACCCAGTGGGATCGACACCGAATAGGTGTCTTCATGCAGACCCAGACGTTTGCTCAACTCCAGATTCACCGGAATGTTCGCCGCCGAACTGCGAGTGAAGAACGCGGTAATGCCACTTTCACGCAGGCACTTGAGGGTCAGCGGGTACGGGTTGCGACGCAGCTTCCAGAACACGATCAGCGGGTTCATCACCAGCGCCACGAACAGCATGCAGCCGAGCAGCACGGCCAGCAGGTGCGCGTAACCGATCAATGCGCCGAAACCGGAGGTGGCCAGTGTCGAAGCGACCAGACCGAAAATGCCCAGCGGTGCAAAGCGAATTACCACACGCACGATCAAGGTCACGCCGTTGGACAGATCACCGAGCACTTCGCGGGTGGTGTCACCAGCATGGCGAATCGCGACGCCCATGCCGATCGCCCAGGCCAGAATGCCGATGAAGTTGGCGTTGATCAGCGCATTCACCGGGTTATCCACGACGCTCAGCAACAGGCTCTGCAACACTTCGGCAATGCCACCCGGCGCGGTCACCGCGACGTTTTCGGTGGACAGCACCAGATGCGAAGTGAACGCCATGCTGGCGATCACGGCCACCACTGCTGCGGCGAAGGTGCCCAGCAGATAGAGGAACAGAATCGGGCGGATATGGGTTTCCTGGCCGTGCTTGTGGTTGGCAATCGAGGCCATCACCAACACGAACACCAGGATCGGCGCGACGGCTTTCAACGCCGAGACGAACACTTTGCCGATGAACGCGGTGTCTTTTGCCACGTCCGGGGCAAACATCGCCAAGGCGATACCGGCAATCAGGCCGATGAGGATCTGCGCGACCAGGCTCAGGTTCTTCAGGCGTTGCAATAGAGAAGGGGATGAAGCAGTCATAGCGGCATCTCTGATTTTTTATAGGGTGCAAGGTTGCGTAAAGCGATGGCAGAAAAGGGGCAGGCCACCGCCACGAACCGAAAGTGTTGACGCGACATCAACGCCAATAAACCGGTCGTTGAACAGGCTGTACGTTTTTCAGGGCGCGGACTTTATCACAGCGTAGGCCTTATCCTTCAGGCATGTGACGATCTGCCACCGGAGCAGTCAACCAGATAGACAGGTTTGTGCAAGTCAGTCCGGACACACTCTGTTAAGATTGCGCATCCTTATTTTCAAATTCTGCCAGCGGGCCTCCGGGTCAACGCTGGTGTCGTCGTTTTGCTGGAGTTGCGCATGCTGTTGCCCATTCTTCTGTTGTCCGCTGCCGGGTTCACGGTGCTGACCACGGAATTCGTTATCGTCGGCCTGTTGCCGGCGATTGCCCGAGACCTTGAAGTCACCATCCCGCAGGCCGGGTTGCTGGTGACTCTGTTCGCCTTCACGGTGGCAATGTTCGGGCCTTTCCTGACCGCGTATTTCGCCCGCTTCGAGCGACGCAAACTGTTTATCAGCATCCTGATCATGTTTGGCCTGGCCAATACCGTGGCCGCGCTGGCACCGAATATCTGGGTAATGGCGATTGCCCGATTGATTCCGGCGCTTGGTCTGCCGGTGTTCTGGGCCTTGGCCAGCGAGACCGCCGTGGACATCGTCGGCCCGGATTTCGCCGGTCGCGCGATTGCCAAGATCGGCTTCGGCATTGTTTGCGCCACGGTGTTCGGCATTCCGGTCGGCACGCTGATTTCCGACGCCTTCGGCTGGCGCAGTGCCTTTGGCATTCTGGCGGTCATCGCTTTTGCCAAAGCCTTGCTGCTGTTTGTTTATCTGCCGAAAACCAGTCTGCATCAGCATCAGGTCAGCTTCCGCTCGCAATTCAAGATCCTGCGCAGCCCATTGATGATCGGCCATATCGTGCTGTCGATTCTGGTGTTCAGCGGCATGTTTACCGCTTACACCTATCTGGCCGACATTCTTGAGCGCCTCGCCGGGTTCAACGGCACCGTGGTCGGTTGGTGCCTGATGGCCTTCGGCGCGGTCGGGCTGATTGGCAACTCGCTGGGCGGTCGAGCGGTCGATCGCCACCCGCTGGGGGCGTCGGTGTTGTTCTGTGCGTTCATGATTTCCGGCATGGTCTCGCTGGTGCCGAACATTCACTCGCCGCTGGGGCTGGCGGTGGCGATGGGAATCTGGGGCATCACCCAGGCTGCATTGTTCCTGGTCAGTCATGTGCGCCTGATGAAAGCCGCGCCGGAAGCGCCGGCCTTTGCCGCTTCGTTGAACATCGCCGGGGCCAATCTGGGGATCGGCCTGGGCGCCATTGTTGGTGGTCGGGTCATCGACAGCGCAGGTCTGGGTTTCCTCGGCTTTGCCGCCGCCGGATTCATCTTGCTGTCGGTGTTCCTCGCCATGGTGCTGATGACGCTCAAGCCGCGCGAGATGTGCGCCGAGGCCTCATAAGGCAGTAAACAGCTCGCGTCGGGCACCTTCGGTAATCGCAACGATGCCGGGGTGCTTGACCTTGCGCTCCACCGAAATGGCATAGAACGACTCGGTCACCGCGTCAGTCTGGCCAATCAACTCGACGCCGTACTGGCGCTTCACCTCATCGGCAATCACGCTCGGGCCAATAAAAATCCCGCTGCCGGATTGGCCGAAGGCCTGCATCAACGCACTGTCATCAAACTCGCCGACGATTTGCGGCTGGATCTGCTGCTCGGCAAACCAGCGCTGCAAGCGGCTGCGCACTACGGTTTCCGCGCCGGGAATCAGCAGTGGCGCGCCGTGCAGGCTTCGCGGGAAATCCTGACCGTACCTGGCCGCCAATTCAGCAGTGGCAAAGAAGCTGATCCCGCATTCACCGAGCTTCTGGCTGTAGCCCTTGATGTCGAGGTGCGAGGGCATCGGGCTGTCGGAAATCACCAGGTCGAGGCGCTGGATCGCCAGATCGGCCAGCAAACGCTCGAGTTTGTCTTCGCGGCAGGTGATGCGCAGCGGTTCGTTCAGCTCCATCGTCGGCGCGATCAGGCGATAGACGATGGACTTGGGCACCACGTCTGCCACGCCGACGCGGAACAGAATCTGCTGTTCGTTGGGTTGCGCGCGCAGCATCAATTCCAGTTCGCCGCCCAGTTGAAACATTTGCTCGGCGTAGGGCAGGGCTTGTCTTCCGGCCTCGGTCAATTCGAGTTGCCGGCCAACCCGTCTGAATAGCTCGATGCCGTAAGTCTGTTCAAGCAAAGAAATCTGTCCGCTGATGGTCTGCGGGGTCAGGTTCAGCTGCTCGCAGGCGCGCACGATGCTGCCGGTCTTGGCTACGACCCAGAAGTAATGCAGTTGTCGGTAATTGAGCATGACGTTCTACAGTTCGTGAAAACCGAAGTATAGCCGCTAAAAATACGAATTTTCCTGAAGTGTTCATCTCCCTAGAATGCCCAGCCATCGACGGCCGGTCTGTGAGCCTGTCTGTTCATTCGAAGGAAACCTTATGAAATATACAATCCCAGCATTGATGTTTACGTCTTTACTGCTTCTGGCCGGTTGCGATCAGGCTGAAAAAAGCGCCCAGCAACTGATGGGCAAAGCCGCTGAAAGCGCCAAGCAAGCGATTGACGACACGCATAAAGCTGCCGAGCAGGCACTCAGCGATGCCACCGGCGGGTTGATCGAGAAAAAAGAAGTACCGGAAAAAGACACGGAAAAATCCGAATCTTCCTCCAAGACCATCTAATTCGTCTTACACAGAGTCAGGACTGACCCATGGAATATCTGTTACAGCTCGCCGCCAGCCCCACCGCTTGGGTAGCTTTGGCCACATTGGTGGTGATGGAAATCGTGCTCGGCATCGATAACCTGATCTTTATCTCGATCCTGACCAACAAGCTGCCTAAGCAATATCAGCAGAAGGCGCGCCGCATCGGTATTGGCATGGCGTTGATCCTGCGTCTGGCGCTGTTGAGCACCATCGCCTTCATCGTGCAACTGACTGCGCCGGTGATCGAAATCCTGGGTCAGGCCTTCTCCTGGAAGGACATGATCCTGATTGCCGGTGGTCTGTTCCTGGTCTGGAAAGCCACGACCGAGATCCATCACAGCATGGACCCGGCACCGGAAGATCCGAAGTCGGCGACCTCGACGGTTACCCTCGGTTTCGCTGCCGCTATTGGCCAGATCCTGATGCTCGACATGGTGTTCTCGATCGACAGCATCATTACCGCGGTCGGCATGACCGAACACTTGCCGATCATGATCATCGCGGTAGTGGTGTCGGTACTGGTGATGTTGTTTGCTGCTGAGCCGCTGGCGAAATTCATCAACGACAACCCAACGGTGGTGATGCTGGCCCTGGGCTTCCTGATCATGATCGGTATGACCTTGATCGCTGAAGGCTTCGGTGCCCATGTACCGAAAGGTTATGTGTATGCGGCGATGGCGTTCTCGGCAGCGATTGAAGTGCTGAACATGATGTCTCGTCGGGCGAGGCAGAAGAAGCTGGCTGAGCAGGCGTAACCGCTGAAAGTACAAAAACCGCCTGAACTCTTAGAGGTCAGGCGGTTTTTTTTTGATTCAAGATTTGCAGTGTGGAATAGAACCAGCCCCTCACCCCAGCCCTCTCCCAAGGGAGAGGGAGCCGATCTGCGTGGTTTTTAAACCTGAGTTCGGCTCGATATTTCACGTCGATGTACTTCTCAATAGCGACTCGGTAAGTCCCCTCTCCCTCCGGGAGAGGGCTAGGGTGAGGGGCTTTTGCTTTTAAAGTTTGGCCTCAATGCGCAGCTGCGTGACGCGGGCTGTGCTTCTCGGTTTTCTCAACCGCAACAGGCTGAACCGGATGGTGATGGTGGCGCCGCGAAATCCGCAGCACCCCCCACAACATGGCAGCGGCCACGGCCAGCCAGCCGGCAATCAACATTACGATGGTCATGGTCAGGCTCATCAGTGCCTCCTCTTCGCCCTGCATCGGGCGCACACTTTTTCAATTCGCTCTGTTTCAGTGACAGTCTAGACAATGGGGTGTTTCAGACTATTGACCAAAGGTCGATTGCGACCAATCAGTTTGCTCTATGCAATCGATGTGTCTGCCGCTTAAGGCTATACCGCAGCCTGACGCGGCTCTATGATCGCAGGCGTTGCCGGAACACGATGACCGGCGTCTGAACAGAGAGTGACGATGGTGCAGGTATTTTCTCGAATTCGTGCGGCACTGCTGGTGGCGGGTTGTGCGGCCGTGTTGGCCGGGTGTGCAGGCACTGTGGCGCCCGAGGTCAAGCGTCTGCCGGAACGGGTCGAACTCAGCGGCACGTTCTATCGCGGCGAAGCCAATCAGAGTGGGCCGCAAGTGCTGGCCAGCCTGTTGTCGCAGCAGGGCATCGTGATTACCCCGGGGCTGCTCGAGAAACCATTGCACCTGCCGGGTGCCGAAGACAAATTGCAGCAGAATCTGCAAAACCTTGCCCGCGAGTACGGCATGGTGGTGTATCCGCTGGACAGCAATTTGCCCGCGCTGTTGACCCAAGTGGCGGCGGGTTATCCGGTGATGGTGCGCTTCAGCGAGGGCTCGGCGTTCTGGGCCGAGCCGCGTTACGCGATCCTGTCCGGCTACGACCGCAACAAACAGAAGGTCTTGCTGCGTGCCGGGATGAACCGTCGCGAACTGATGAGTTTCAGTTCCTTTGAGTCGGCACTGGAGAAATCCGGTGGCTGGGCCGTGCTGATTCAGAAACCGTCGCAGATCCCGGCAGCCATTGACCGTCAGCGCTGGCTCAAAGCGGCCGATGAACTGGCTCAGGCCGGTCAGGAAAATGAAGCGGCGCAGGCTCGCAAGGCGTTGGCCGCACACTGAGGTTTCCGTTCGTCATCTGCCGGGCACGACGACGCCCGGCAAGCCTCCTATTTATACATCCCGTGTTTTGCGGGTGAATCAGGAGGCGATATGAAAGATTCCCCAGCAGCGAAAGGCCCGCATTCCTCCGAGCATTCCTCGGGAGGTGATTTGGGTTTCGATCCGGACTCGCCCGATCTTGATGATCCGCAGGTCGATCCTGTCGGCCCCGCCAAAGCGCCTCTCGACGTCGAGCCCGGCGAGGATGCCAAGAAGCCGGCCAAGCCTTATGACCCGTTAGCCAATCTGAAACCTTGATGCGAGGTGCGTATGAGTACCGATTCAAGCTTCGATGACCAAAAACCGGATAGCGTGCCCACTACACCAGAACCAGAGGTTGATCCAGTGCTCAATCCGGACAGCCCGCTGCGTGATCCGTTGGCCCGGCCCAATATCATGACCCCGGAGCCTTCGCGGGACCGGAGTGCGGGCGATGGCATCCCTGATGACGACCAGATGCCGCTGCCCAATGACTGATTCACGGATGAAAAAAAGCCCCGAAGGTTCGGGGCTTTTTCTTGTGCGACGGGTTATTTGGAGGCCTCCACCACGCCGCTCTGGCGCGATTTGAGGTTTTTCTGCGCCTTGTATTGCTGAGCCACAGCAGGGACATTGGCGCTTCGGCCGGTTTCCACCCAGCTGCGGATGCGGCTGGCATCGGCAAAATGGGTGTACTTGCCAAACGCGTCGAGAATCACCAATGCGACCGGGCGATTGCCCATTTTTGTCACCAGAACCAGGCAATGCCCGGCGGGGTTGGTGAAGCCGGTTTTAGTGATCTTGATGTCCCAGTCGGCTTTATTGACCAAGTGATCGGTGTTTCGGAAACCCAAGGTGTAATTGGGTTTACGGAACGACACGGTTTTTTCCTTGGTAGTGGTGAGTTCACTGAGGAGCGGATACTTGTGCGCGGCCACCAGCAGCTTGCTCAGGTCGCGGGCAGTGGAAACGTTACGCTCGGACAGGCCTGTCGGCTCGACAAAGTGCGTACTGGTCATGCCCAGTGCCTTGGCCTTGGCGTTCATCGCCGCAATAAAGGCCGCGTAACCTCCCGGATAGTGGTGCGCGAGGCTGGCGGCCGCGCGGTTCTCCGAAGACATCAAGGCGATCAGCAGCATCTCGCGACGCGGCAGTTCACTCTTGAGTTTGACTCGGGAGAACACACCGCGCATTTCCGGTGTGTTACTGATATCGACATTGATCCATTCGTCCATGTTCTGCCGGGCTTCAACCACTACCAGTCCGGTCATCAACTTGCTGACAGAAGCGATCGGCACGATCACGTCAGGGTTGCTGGAGTAGATGACTTTGTTGGTCTGCATATCCATGAGCAGGGCGCTGCCGGAGGCGATCTTCAGGCTCGAAGCGTCACGTGGGGCAGCGGTGGTTTCCGCAGCGTTGATCGTTGGCGTGATGAAAGTGCCTGAAACTGCAAAAAACAGGCTCAGAATCGAAAGACGAATTTTCACGCGGGCGAACTCATAAAAGTTGGATATTCCGTTAGTTTGTAACGGGTTATTTCTTCAAAGCGTCGCATTCTAGGAGTATGGCTGAAGATCTGTCGATGGTTGTTTGAGTGACCTGAAAATCTCGTGAAAAGGCCTGTAAAAAGAGGGGTTTCCGGCGAACGGTTACAGTTTTTTCTCAGGCATGAAAAAACCCGCACGAGGCGGGTTTTTCTTAGTGCTGAAAGTACCACTCACGCGTGCAGGGTTTCTGCCGCATAAAGAGTGTTTTCCAGCAGGCAAGCACGGGTCATCGGACCGACGCCACCCGGTACCGGGGTGATCCAGCCGGCGCGGGGCAGGGCGGTTTCGTAGACAACGTCACCGACCAGTTTGCCGTCGTCCTGACGGTTGATGCCGACGTCGATCACGATCGCGCCTTCCTTGATCCACTCGCCTTTGACCAGGCCCGGCTTGCCGGCGGCCACCACCACCAGATCGGCACGACCGACGTGGCCGGCCAGATCCTTGGTGAAACGGTGGGTCACGGTCACGGTGCAGCCGGCCAGCAACAGTTCCATCGCCATCGGGCGACCGACGATGTTGGAGGCGCCGACGACCACTGCGTCCATGCCATAAAGATCAGCGCCGGTGCTTTCCAGCAGCGTCATGATGCCTTTAGGCGTGCATGGACGCAGCAGCGGAATGCGCTGGGCCAGACGACCGACGTTATAAGGATGGAAGCCGTCGACGTCTTTGTCCGGGCGGATGCGCTCCAGCAGTTTGGAGGCGTCCAGGTGCTCGGGCAGCGGCAACTGAAGCAGGATGCCGTCGATTGCAGGGTCGTCATTGAGGCGATCGATCAGATCGGTCAACGCGTCTTGCGTGGTGTCGGAGGGCAGGTCGTAGGCTTGAGAGAGGAAGCCGACCTCTTCACAGTCTTTACGCTTGTGCGAGACATAAACCTGAGAGGCAGGATCGCTGCCGACCAGGATCACCGCGAGGCCGGGAGTGCGCAGGCCTTGCTGGCGACGCTCGGCAACTCGTTGGGCGATCTGCTGGCGCAGGCTGGCGGCGATCGATTTGCCGTCGATTAGTTGTGCAGTCATTGCGCGTGATTAACCATCGAGAGGGGAAAAAATGAGAACGCATTCTCGCATGTCGAGCGGTGAGGGCAAAGGCGCTTGGTCAGCAAATTCCTCTAACTCCTTTAATTAAATGAATTTTTTTCAAAAAGGATTTGACGACCTTCGGAGCGCTCTATACTATTCGTCGCACTTGTCGGGCACAGCCTAGCACTGGTTAAGAAGGTGAAGCGGAATCAAGGTTCTGCGACACTGGAAAGCACTTAGTTTGTAGTCCTTTAAGAGTACAGATTAATAAGGCGCCCGTAGCTCAGCTGGATAGAGCATCCGCCTTCTAAGCGGATGGTCGCAGGTTCGAGTCCTGCCGGGTGCGCCATTAGGCAGCTTTGGCACAAGTAACGCGATATGGTGGGCGTAGCTCAGTTGGTAGAGCACGGGATTGTGACTCCCGTTGTCGTGGGTTCGATCCCCATCGTCCACCCCATATTTCGAAAGGCGCCAGATGTAACAGTCTGGCGCCTTTGCTTTAAAGCTTCACCTGCGGATGTGGTGGAATTGGTAGACACACTGGATTTAGGTTCCAGCGCCGCGAGGCGTAAGAGTTCGAGTCTCTTCATCCGCACCAATTAAAGCTTCATTCATGTCTTCGGGCTGGTGAGGTTTCAACAAAGAAGTTGTTTGGCTTTTTTGTTACGCAATATGGTGGGCGTAGCTCAGTTGGTAGAGCACGGGATTGTGACTCCCGTTGTCGTGGGTTCGATCCCCATCGTCCACCCCATATTTCGAAAGGCGCCAGATTTAACAGTCTGGCGCCTTTTTTGTTTTGCGGTTTTGAAAACCGGCATGGCCGGTTTCGGGACGCAGGAGTAGGGCGCTTCGTCGTATTTATGTTGCTCGATGATGCTGCACCGCTCGCCGGGCTTGCTTGCAAGAACGGCCGTCAGGGAGTGATCGGCAGTCTCTTCTATATATAGAAGCGGTTGGCGCAGAGCCCTGGCGTGATTGGTTGTATTCGCCTGTGGGGCGCGCTGCATTGGTGTGGCGGTCCCGATAAAATGCCTGCTGTTTTTTTACCCGTTTTCAGTAGGGTGACTTCTTGAGTTTGACCCACTAGAATGCATGCCCTTGATTCTGGGGTCGGAAACGGCCGGCTAACGTCTGTGCAACGAGGAATATCCATGCAAGTTTCTGTTGAAAATACTACTGCTCTCGAGCGCCGCATGAGCGTCACCGTGCCGGCAGAGCGCATCGAGACTCAGGTCAACAAGCGTCTGCAGCAGACCGCCCAAAAGGCCAAGATTGCTGGCTTCCGTCCAGGCAAAGTGCCAATGAGCGAAATCAAGCGCCGTTTCGGTGCTGATGCTCGTCAGGAAGCTGTAGGCGACGTGATCCAGTCCTCCTTCTACGAAGCTGTGGTTGAGCAGAAGCTGAACCCTGCTGGTTCGCCTTCGATCGAGCCTAAGTCGCTCGAAGCTGGCAAGGATCTGGAATACGTTGCTGTGTTCGAAGTGTTCCCAGAGTTCACCGTTGCCGGTTTCGACGGCATCACCGTTGAGCGCCTGAGCGCTGACGTGGCTGACGCTGATCTGGACAAAATGCTCGACATCCTGCGCAAGCAGAACACCCGTTTTGAAGTGGCCGATCGCGCTGCCCAGAACGAAGACCAACTGAACATCGATTTCGTTGGCAAGGTTGACGGCGAAGTATTCGCTGGCGGCTCCGCCAAAGGCACTCAGTTGGTGCTGGGTTCCGGCCGCATGATTCCTGGCTTCGAAGAAGGCCTGGTTGGCGCTAAAGCCGGTGAAGAGCGCGTTCTGAACCTGACCTTCCCAGAGGACTATCAGAACCTGGACCTGGCTGGCAAAACCGCTGAGTTCACCGTAACTGTCAACACTGTTTCCGAGCCTAAGCTGCCAGAGCTGAACGAAGAATTCTTCGCTCAATTCGGCATCAAGGAAAGCGGCATCGACGGCTTCCGCACTGAAGTTCGCAAGAACATGGAGCGTGAACTGCGTCAGGCGATCAAATCCAAGGTCAAGAATCAGGTAATGGACGGTCTGCTGGCCACCAACCCGATCGAAGTGCCTAAGGCTCTGCTGTCCAACGAAGTTGACCGTCTGCGCGTGCAGGCTGTTCAGCAGTTCGGCGGTAACATCAAGCCTGATCAACTGCCGGCCGAGCTGTTCGAAGAGCAAGCCAAGCGCCGCGTTGTGCTGGGTCTGATCGTTGCTGAAGTGGTCAAGCAATTCGACCTGAAGCCTGACGACGCTCGCGTCCGCGAAATGATTCAGGAAATGGCTTCCGCTTACCAGGAGCCTGAGCAGGTTGTGTCGTGGTACTACAAAAACGAGCAGCAGCTGAACGAAGTGCGTTCGGTTGTGCTGGAAGAGCAAGTTGTGGATACTGTTCTGCAGAAAGCTAGTGTGACCGACAAAGCGGTCTCTTACGAAGAAGCAGTCAAGCCGGTAGAAGCTCCAACAGCCGACTGATTGGTTTTGCGTTAAGAAGTACACACCATAAGCCAGCTCTCGAGCTGGCTTATGCGTATTCAAGACATAACTATTTGGGAGCGACTGCAGAGCATGTTCCGTAATTCTTATATTCAGCAGAACTCTGATATCCAGGCCGCCGGCGGCCTGGTCCCGATGGTTGTCGAGCAATCTGCTCGTGGCGAACGCGCCTATGACATCTATTCGCGCCTGCTCAAGGAGCGAGTGATCTTTCTGGTTGGTCCGGTAGAGGACTACATGGCCAACCTGATCTGCGCGCAACTGCTGTTCCTTGAAGCGGAAAACCCGGACAAGGACATCCATCTCTACATCAACTCCCCGGGCGGTTCGGTGACAGCGGGCATGTCGATCTACGACACCATGCAGTTCATCAAGCCGAACGTGTCGACCACCTGCATCGGTCAGGCCTGCAGCATGGGCGCATTCCTGCTGACCGCAGGTGCCCCGGGCAAGCGTTTCTGCCTGCCGAACTCGCGCGTGATGATTCACCAGCCACTGGGCGGTTTCCAGGGCCAGGCGTCGGACATCGAAATCCACGCCAAGGAAATCCTCTTCATTCGCGAGCGTCTGAACACGCTGATGGCCAAGCACAGCGGCCGTACTCTGGAAGAAATCGAGCGCGATACCAATCGCGACAACTTCATGAGTGCAGAAGCTGCGAAGGAATATGGCCTGATCGACGAAGTGATCAACCAGCGCCCAGCTTAAAATAAGCAGCTCAAAATAGGCTTGGTCGGCTTGTCTGATCAGCGGCGGGCTTGAAAAAGCCCGCAATAGCCTTCATCTTGTGTTGCAAGCCTATCGGATTTGGATCGAACGAATGACTGACACCCGCAACGGCGAGGACAACGGCAAGCTGCTCTATTGCTCCTTCTGTGGCAAAAGCCAGCATGAAGTGCGCAAATTGATTGCCGGCCCCTCGGTCTTTATCTGCGACGAGTGCGTCGACCTGTGCAATGACATCATCCGTGAGGAGGTGCAGGAAGCCCAGGCCGAAAGCAGCGCGCATAAATTGCCTTCGCCTAAAGAAATCAGCGGCATCCTTGACCAGTACGTCATTGGTCAGGAGCGTGCGAAAAAGGTTCTGGCCGTAGCGGTGTACAACCACTACAAGCGCCTGAACCAGCGTGACAAAAAGGCTGACGACGTCGAACTCGGCAAGAGCAACATCCTGCTGATCGGCCCGACAGGCTCCGGTAAGACCCTGCTGGCCGAAACACTGGCCCGCTTGCTGAACGTTCCGTTCACCATTGCCGACGCAACCACCCTCACCGAGGCGGGTTACGTGGGTGAAGATGTCGAGAACATCATTCAGAAGCTGCTGCAGAAGTGCGATTACGACGTAGAGAAGGCCCAGATGGGTATTGTCTACATCGACGAAATCGACAAGATTTCCCGCAAGTCCGACAACCCGTCGATTACCCGGGATGTTTCCGGTGAAGGCGTGCAACAGGCCTTGCTCAAGTTGATCGAAGGCACGGTCGCTTCCGTACCGCCGCAAGGTGGCCGCAAGCATCCGCAGCAGGAATTCCTGCAGGTCGACACCCGTAACATCCTGTTCATCTGCGGTGGTGCGTTCTCTGGTCTGGAAAAGGTTATTCAAAACCGTTCCACCAAGGGCGGCATCGGCTTCAACGCAGAAGTGCGCAGCAAGGAAGAAGGCAAGAAAGTCGGTGAATCCCTGCGTGAAGTCGAGCCTGACGATCTGGTCAAGTTCGGTCTGATCCCGGAATTCGTCGGTCGTCTGCCGGTCCTCGCGACGCTGGACGAGCTCGACGAGGCTGCGTTGATGCAGATCCTCACCGAGCCGAAAAATGCTCTGACCAAACAGTATGCCAAGCTGTTCGAGATGGAAGGCGTGGATCTGGAGTTCCGTACAGACGCGCTCAAATCGGTCGCCAAACGTGCACTGGAGCGTAAAACCGGTGCCCGTGGCCTGCGTTCGATTCTCGAAGGTGTACTGCTCGACACGATGTATGAGATCCCCTCGCAGTCCGAGGTGAGCAAAGTTGTGATCGATGAAAGCGTGATCGAAGGCAAGTCCAAGCCACTGTATATTTACGAAAACAGTGAGCCGACGGCCAAGGCAGCGCCGGACGCGTAAGCGTCCAGTCTGCTGGAATAAAGAAGGGGCCTTCGGGCCTCTTTTTTTTTATGTCATTTATTACATCCGCTTTGCGCTTGTTTTTTTTCAAGGCAGCCCCCATCTTGGTTTCAAGCTCAATTCCATCTGATTACGGCCATATGGCCGCCGTAGAGGCGAAATCATGAAGACAACCATCGAATTGCCTCTCCTGCCATTGCGTGATGTCGTGGTTTATCCGCACATGGTTATCCCGCTGTTCGTGGGGCGCGAGAAATCCATCGAAGCCCTCGAGGCCGCGATGGCGGGCGACAAGCAGATCCTGCTGCTGGCCCAGAGAAACCCGGCTGACGACGATCCCGGTGAAGACGCTCTCTATCGCGTAGGTACCATCGCCACTGTTCTACAGCTTCTGAAGCTGCCTGACGGCACCGTAAAGGTTCTGGTCGAGGGTGAGCAGCGTGGCACCGTCGAACGCTTCAGCGAAGTCGACGGCCACTGCCGTGCTGAAGTCTCGCTGATTGAAGAAGTCGACGCTGCCGAGCGCGAATCCGAAGTGTTCGTGCGCACACTGCTGTCGCAGTTCGAACAATATGTACAGCTGGGCAAGAAGGTCCCGGCTGAAGTCCTGTCTTCGCTCAACAGCATCGATGAGCCGGGTCGTCTGGTCGACACCATGGCGGCGCACATGGCGCTGAAAATCGAGCAGAAGCAGGAAATCCTCGAAATCATCGACCTGTCGGCCCGTGTTGAGCACGTTCTGGCGTTGCTGGATGCCGAGATTGATCTGCTGCAAGTCGAAAAACGCATTCGTGGCCGTGTCAAAAAGCAAATGGAGCGCAGTCAGCGCGAGTACTACCTGAATGAGCAGATGAAGGCCATTCAGAAAGAGCTCGGTGACAGCGACGAAGGCCACAACGAAATCGAAGACCTGAAAAAGCGTATCGACGCTGCCGGTCTGCCGAAAGACGCGTTGGCCAAAGCCACTGCCGAGCTGAACAAGCTCAAGCAAATGTCGCCGATGTCCGCTGAGGCCACCGTGGTGCGCTCGTACATCGACTGGCTGGTGCAGGTGCCGTGGAAGGCTCAGAGCAAGGTACGCCTGGACCTGGCGCGCGCAGAAGACATTCTCGATGCCGATCACTACGGTCTCGAAGAGGTCAAGGAACGTATCCTTGAATACCTCGCCGTACAAAAACGCGTGAAGAAAATCCGTGGCCCGGTGTTGTGCCTGGTCGGTCCTCCGGGCGTGGGTAAAACCTCGCTGGCCGAGTCGATCGCCCACGCTACCAACCGTAAATTCGTGCGCATGGCCCTCGGTGGCGTGCGTGATGAAGCGGAAATTCGTGGTCACCGCCGGACTTACATCGGTTCGATGCCGGGAAGATTGATTCAAAAGATGACAAAGGTGGGCGTTCGCAACCCGCTGTTCCTGCTCGATGAAATCGACAAAATGGGCAGCGATATGCGTGGCGATCCGGCATCGGCGTTGCTGGAAGTGCTCGATCCAGAGCAGAACCACAATTTCAACGACCATTATCTGGAAGTCGATTACGACCTTTCGGATGTGATGTTCCTGTGCACCTCGAACTCGATGAACATCCCGCCGGCGCTGCTCGACCGGATGGAAGTCATCCGTCTGCCGGGCTACACCGAAGACGAGAAGATCAACATCGCCGTCAAATACCTCTCGCCAAAACAGATCGCCGCTAACGGTCTGAAAAAGGGCGAGCTGGAATTCGACGCTGAAGCGATCCGCGACATCATCCGTTACTACACCCGTGAAGCCGGTGTGCGTGGCCTCGAACGGCAGATCGCCAAGGTCTGCCGCAAGGCCGTCAAAGAGCACGCGCTGGAAAAACGCTTCTCGGTGAAAGTGACAGCTGACTTGCTGGAACACTTCCTCGGTGTGCGCAAATTCCGCTACGGTCTGGCCGAACAACAGGATCAGATCGGTCAGGTGACCGGCCTTGCCTGGACTCAGGTTGGTGGTGAATTGCTGACCATCGAAGCCGCTGTTGTGCCGGGCAAAGGGCAATTGATCAAGACCGGTTCGCTGGGCGACGTGATGGTCGAATCGATCACTGCCGCGCTAACCGTGGTCCGCAGTCGTGCCAAGAGCCTGGGCATTCCCCTGGACTTCCACGAGAAGCGCGACACGCACATCCACATGCCGGAAGGGGCGACCCCGAAGGACGGCCCTAGCGCCGGTGTAGGCATGTGCACGGCGCTGGTGTCGGCATTGACCGGCATTCCGGTGCGCGCCGATGTCGCCATGACCGGCGAAATCACGCTGCGTGGTCAAGTGCTGGCGATTGGCGGTCTGAAGGAAAAACTGCTGGCGGCTCACCGCGGCGGAATCAAGATTGTGATTATTCCGGAAGAGAACGTGCGTGATCTGAAGGAGATTCCTGACAATATCAAGCAGGATCTGCAGATTAAACCGGTTAAATGGATTGACGAGGTCCTGCAAATTGCGCTGCAATACGCGCCGGAGCCCTTGCCGGATGTGGCTCCGGAGATAGTTGCCAAGGACGAAAAACGTGAGTCTGACTCTAAGGAAAGAATTAGCACGCATTAATACGCTTTTGCCTGGGGGGCTTCCTTGACAGTTTTTTAGAGCCCTTGTTATAAAGCGGCTCTTAAGTGTCTGTAGGCCATTCAGCACTCGTTTTTGCTTTCACCAAAAAACTTAGAATCATCTCAAAATAGATATAAGGGGACTTAGAGTGAACAAGTCGGAACTGATTGATGCTATCGCTGCATCCGCTGATATCCCGAAAGCTGCTGCTGGCCGTGCGCTGGACGCTGTAATCGAATCCGTCACTGGCGCTCTGAAGGCTGGCGACTCCGTTGTTCTGGTTGGTTTCGGTACTTTCTCCGTGACGGATCGTCCGGCTCGTACCGGTCGTAACCCGCAGACCGGCAAGACTCTGGAAATCCCGGCTGCCAAGAAGCCAGGTTTCAAAGCCGGTAAAGCACTGAAAGAAGCTGTTAACTAAGTTTTCAGGTTTTTACCCATCCGGGTCGGGGTCATGCCTGACTTGGCAGCGGAGCGGTAGAGCAGGTAGCTGAAACAGTTGCCTGTAACGCCGGGATCGAGGGTTCGAGCCCTGTCCGCTCCGCCAGTTACGAGAAGGCGCATCCTCGGATGCGCCTTTCTTCTATCCGGATTCTACCCACGCTCCACGGTTGCCTAATTTTGAAGTTCAACCGTTTCTGGGGGACGCATGCTGCAGAATATCAGGGACAATTCACAAGGCTGGATTGCCAAGACCATTATCGGGGTCATCGTTGCACTGATGGCTCTGACCGGTTTCGACGCCATTTTCCAGGCCACGACTCACAAGAATGAGGCGGCCAAGGTCAACGGTGATGAAATCAGCCAGAACGAGCTGAGCCAGGCCGTTGATATGCAACGCCGTCAGCTGATGCAACAGCTGGGCAAAGACTTCGATGCTTCCTTGCTCGACGAAAAAATGCTCCGCGAATCGGCCCTCAAGGGTCTGATTGATCGCAAGCTGCTGCTGCAAGGCGCCGAACAAGCGAAATTCGCTTTCTCCGAAGGCGCACTGGACCAAGTGATCCTGCAGACACCTGAATTCCAGGTGGACGGCAAGTTCAGCTCCGAGCGTTTCGATCAGGTAATCCGTCAACTGGGTTACAGCCGTATGCAATTTCGCCAGATGCTGGCTCAGGAAATGCTGATCGGCCAACTGCGTGCCGGTGTGGCGGGCAGCGGTTTCGTCACCGACGCTGAAGTGCTGGCATTTGCCCGTCTGGAAAAACAGACCCGCGATTTCGCCACCCTGAACGTCAAGGCTGACCCGGCTGCGGTCAAACTGACCGACGACGAGGTCAAGGCTTACTACGACGAACACGCCAAGGAGTTCATGACTCCGGACCAAGTGATCATCGATTACGTAGAGCTGAAGAAGTCTTCGTTCTTCGATCAGGTTGCCGTGAAAGACGAAGACCTGCAGGCGGCGTATCAGAAAGAGATCGCCAACCTGTCGGAACAGCGTCGTGCCGCGCATATTCTGATCGAAGTGAACGACAAGACCACCGAGGCTCAGGCCAAAGCGAAGATCGACGAAGTCCAGGCGCGTCTGGCCAAGGGCGAGAAGTTCGAAGCGCTGGCCAAAGAGTTCTCGCAGGACCCGGGTTCGGCCAATAACGGCGGTGACCTCGGTTACGCAGGCCCGGGCGTTTACGACCCGGCGTTCGAAAAAGCCTTGTACTCCCTGTCGAAAGACCAGGTGTCCGAGCCGATTCGTACTGACTTCGGTTACCACTTGATCAAGCTGTTGGGTGTCGAAGCGCCTGAAGTGCCGACCTTGGCCAGCCTGAAAGACAAGCTGACCCGCGAGCTGAAAGCCGCGCAGGTCGAGCAGCGCTTCGTCGAGGCAACCAAGCAACTGGAAGACTCGGCGTTCGAAGCGTCTGACCTGGCTCAGCCAGCGGCGGATCTGAAGCTGACCGTGCACACCTCCAAGCCATTCGGCCGTGAAGGTGGCGAAGGTGTTGCGGCCAACCGTGCCGTGGTTACTGCTGCGTTCAGTACCGAAGTGATCGACGAGGGTGCCAATAGCACCGCCATCGAGCTGGATCCGGAAACCGTGATCGTGCTGCGCTCCAAGGAACACCTGAAGCCTGCGCAACTGCCGCTGGAAAGCGTGAATGCGGCGATCCGCACTCAGTTGACCAAAGAGCATGCCAGCGCGGCTGCCAAGACCAAGGCCGAGAAGCTGATTGCTGATCTGCGTGACGGCAAGGCTCCTCTGGACAAAGCGGTTGAGGGTCAGAACTGGAAAACCACTGAAGCGGCCACCCGTGGTCAGGAAGGTGTTGATCCGGCGGTGCTGCAAGCGTTGTTCCGTATGCCGAAGCCGGCTGCCAAGGACAAGCCGACGTTCACCAGCGTGACGTTGGCGGATGGCAGTCTGATGATCGTGCGTCTGAATGGCGTTAACGAAGCGGCTGCACCGACGGATGAAGAGAAGGTTCAGTACCGTCGTTTCCTTGCTTCGCGTGAGGGGCAGCAGGACTTTGCGGCGTATCGCAAGCAGTTGGAAGCTCAGGCTGAGATCAAGCGGTTTTGATGTCTGATTGAGCTGTTATGTGAAAGCCCCGGCCTGTATAGGTCGGGGCTTTTTTTTGGGCGTTGGGTCGTGGCGGCCTTTGGGCCGACCATGTTCTTGGGGTTTTGGATGAATATCCGTTGCTGCGGGTGCTGCCGCTGGCGGTTTCGCCCTTACGGCGAGGCACTTTTTCCAGACGCCGAAAAAGTACCCAAAAAGGCTTGTCCCAACGTTCGGCCCGCTCGCTAAAGCTCGGGGTTCCTTCGCTCCGGGATTCATCCGGGGGGCATCGCCTACGGTTTGCTTCGCTGCACCTCCTCTCGATGTGTTCGACTTCGTCGAACGGTCGCTGCGCTCCCACCCCCGGATAAATCCCTCCACTCAGCCTGCCGACGGGACCGGTGGATCAAGATCAAAAGCTGCAGCCGAGCTAACGCTCATCCTGTTGAGTGGGGCGGCTTTGCCGCGTGGGCCGCACACAAATTAAACCTGTGGGAGATTCTATGGTTG
This sequence comes from Pseudomonas sp. Irchel s3f10, assembly GCF_900187515.1. Taxonomy (NCBI): domain Bacteria; kingdom Pseudomonadati; phylum Pseudomonadota; class Gammaproteobacteria; order Pseudomonadales; family Pseudomonadaceae; genus Pseudomonas; species Pseudomonas sp. Irchel s3f10. Next base: position 107 of record NZ_FYDZ01000027.1, on the reverse strand, counting down.
AGGGGAAGCCCTCAACTGACTTTTGCCTGATATTCGCTTTGCCCTTTCAGCAAGGCGAATACCACCCGAGCAAGTTTGCGAGCCAGCATCACCAACGCCTGCGTGGT
>NZ_FYDZ01000035.1:0-1858 GCF_900187515.1 Pseudomonas sp. Irchel s3f10 | reverse complement strand
ACGGCGGTTCAGATTGTGCGATTAAGTCGGTTTATCGTATCCAGTATCGAGACCAATCCGAGTCCATCCCAGAGTTTCTTTGGTAGCGCCTGGTTCATATGTGGCGCTCCCGAATTCCACCAAGGACCTCTGCCATTGAACGCTGAGTGGTAGGCGCGCTGCTCGTCGATCCCCAAGAGCATCAGGTTACGTGCCCTCGCAGAGGGCCGTTTCCATTGTCGCCACAGAACACAGCGAAGCTTGTGACGCACCCATCCATCAAGTCTCTCCAGAGCACGCTTGCCCTGAGTGAGCTTGAAGTAGCCAGCCCACCCCCGGAGCACAGGGTTTATTCGCTCAATGGTATAAGCCATTTTTCGCCCCCGTGCTCCGCGCAGAAGCTCCCCGAGCCGGTCGCGCAAGCGACGCAGACTCATCGTGGCCACTCGCAACCTTGGCTGTTGATGCCAGCTCATCCCATAACCCAAGTAATCACACATCCATGACCCGGCTACTCGGCTCTTTTCCCGGTTCAGCCTCAGCTTCAGGCACTGATTCAGAAAACGCTCAACGCCGGCCATCACTCGTGCGCCGGCACGGCGACTGCGTACATAAATGTTGGCGTCGTCGGCATAACGCACGAAGCGATGGCCCCGCCGTTCCAATTCGCGGTCGAGTTCGTTGAGCAGGATGTTCGACAGCAACGGCGAGAGCGGGCCGCCTTGCGGCGTCCCTTCCTGCCGTCGGCTGACGAGACCGCCTGACATCGTTCCCGCTTCGAGGTAGCGGCGGATCAGCATGAGCACACGCTTGTCTTCGATTTGGCGCGCTACGTAAACCATCAATACATCGTGGTTGACCCGATCAAAGAACTTCTCCAAATCGAGTTCCACGCACCAACGGTGACCCGCCGCCACATGGCCGCGGGCGGTTTCGATGGCTTGATGAGCGCTTCTGCCCGGACGAAAACCGTAGCTGTAGTCCGAAAACAAAGGGTCAAAGATTGGCGTGAGCTGTTGCAGCAGCGCCTGCTGGATCAGACGATCCACGACGCTGGGGATACCCAGCTGTCTTGTACCGCCTTTGGGCTTGGGGATTTCGACGGCACGCACACCTTGCGGGTGGTACGCGCCGGCCAGCAACCGACCCTTGAGGATCGGCCAATACTGTTTCACGTAGCCCGCCAATTGGTCGACCGTCATGCCATCGGCACCCGGCGCGCCCTTGTTGCTGACTACGCGTTGATACGCACGCTTGAGGTTGGTCGGTGCAAGCACCCGCGCCATCAGCGTGTCCGGCTCCGCTTTCGTCCACGCCACAGACGCCGCCGATACCTTTGCGCTGTCAGCCGTCACCCTCGGATTCTGTCCGGGACTCGGAGTAACAGTCTTCTCTGGGAGAAATTTCTGCATTTCGGTATTCAACGAGACTCTGGCGCCTACTGGCGGCATAACCTGTTCGGCCCTTGGTGACGGAGTTACTCGTCACTTACTATGGCTTCGGCTGACTTCTGCACGTTTATCCCGTCGCCTCTCGACGCTCGGTAGCACACTGGCAAACATGCAGATCTCCCAGGGTAATTCGCGCGACCTTCCTGCTTATGCCTGTCGGATTTACGTCGTAGCATTCCGTGCAAGTATTGGGCTTTAGTGAGCATTGCCACCTGACCCCGCTACGCCGCCTGATCCGCTTCCTGTTCGTCAGGCCAGCATTTTGCCTCGGGCTTCCTTCAGATTCGCAGTCACCCGCGACACCCTTGCCTCTGGCTAACACTTCCCCTTGCCGGGTGTGTAGAGGACTTTCACCTCCAAGTCACCAGCATGGCCACCACAGCCAAACTGGTTGCGCTTACGCGCAACGCGCCATGCCTGGCGCACAA
>NZ_FYDZ01000030.1:0-7112 GCF_900187515.1 Pseudomonas sp. Irchel s3f10 | reverse complement strand
CCCGAACTCAGCAGTGAAACGATGCATCGCCGATGGTAGTGTGGGGTTTCCCCATGTGAGAGTAGGTCATCGTCAAGATTAAATTCCGAAACCCCAATTGCGAAAGCAGTTGGGGTTTTGTTTTGCCTGCAGGAAAGTATTTGAGCGTTCTCGGGCAACTCTAATCATGATTCGTTGTTATGTCAGGGCAGCGCCAGTTTTGCTCCCCTGCGGTGCCATCTGCGACATTCGCCATAGGGCCCCTAGGCCGTCCACGTTCGCGTAGCAGCGCGCCCGCGATGTGATGAGCGCAACGAGTCGATATTCGCTCGGCAGTCCTCTTATGAGCCTCTGTAAGGTTTTGTTCGGACAGATGCGCCTGGCAGCCCTATGAGGGCGCCAGAAGAGTTTGTAGCTGAACTGCGCCTGCTTGGTTGAAGCATAAGGGCAATGCCCGAGCTATCAAGCAATGTGTCTTGCTTCTCGGTTGCCTGGAGGCTTTGATTTGCGAGCGACTGAGGTGGGACGTGACTGTGCGCTCTGGAGTCTGAGAGCGCTTGTAAAAAGAAGCTGCCTTGCGAGGGGGGGGATGAAATTCCGGAAACAAAAAAGCCCGCAGTTAGCGGGCTTTAGAGGTGTTACATAGACGCTGGTAGTCGTCTATGTCTTGCAAATGGTGCCCCGAGGGAGACTCGAACTCCCACTCCTTTCGAAAACGGATTTTGAATCCGCCGCGTCTACCAATTCCGCCATCAGGGCTCAATGGCGGCGAAGTATAGAGATGAGATTACCGTTGGTCAATCACGTTTCATGGTCTATTTTCGATATTTCCGCTAAACTTTCCGGCCCTGCTAGACGAACCCCATCATGCGCGTTGCTGACTTTACTTTCGAGCTCCCTGATTCGCTGATCGCCCGCCACCCTTTGGCCGAGCGTCGCGGTAGTCGCCTGCTGACCCTGGATGGGCCGAGCGGCGCCCTTGCACACCGTCAATTCACTGATTTGCTTGAGCATTTGCGCCCGGGCGATTTGATGGTGTTCAACAATACCCGGGTGATTCCGGCGCGGCTGTTCGGGCAGAAAGCGTCCGGCGGCAAGTTGGAAATCCTCATCGAACGCGTGCTCGATACCCATCGCGTACTGGCTCATGTGCGCTCCAGCAAGTCGCCAAAACCGGGTTCGAAGATCCTTATCGATGGCGGCGGCGAGGCAGAAATGCTCGCGCGTCACGACGCGCTGTTCGAACTGGCCTTCGCTGAAGAAGTGTTGCCGTTGCTCGACCGTGTCGGGCACATGCCGTTGCCTCCCTATATCGATCGCCCGGATGAAGGTTCGGATCGCGAGCGTTATCAGACTGTGTACGCCGAGCGCTTGGGTGCAGTGGCGGCGCCTACGGCGGGCCTGCATTTCGATCAGTCGCTGATGGAATCGATTGCTGCCAAGGGCGTCGAGACAACGTTCGTCACGCTGCATGTTGGCGCGGGGACGTTCCAGCCAGTACGCGTCGAAAAACTTGAAGATCACCACATGCACACCGAGTGGCTGGAAGTCGGCCAGGACGTGGTCGATGCGGTCGCAGCGTGCCGTGCGCGCGGTGGTCGAGTGATTGCGGTCGGCACCACCAGCGTGCGTTCGCTGGAAAGCGCCGCGCGTGATGGCGTGCTCAAGCCGTTCAGTGGCGACACCGATATCTTTATCTTCCCGGGCCGACCGTTCCATGTGGTCGATGCCTTGGTGACCAATTTCCATTTGCCGGAATCCACGCTGTTGATGCTGGTTTCGGCATTTGCCGGTTATCCCGAAACCATGGCCGCCTACAAGGCTGCCGTCGACAACGGTTACCGCTTTTTCAGCTACGGTGATGCGATGTTCATCACCCGTAACCCCGCACCTACTGCCCCTAAAGAAACCGGCCCAGAGGAAACAGAATGAGTCGCGAATGTCGCATGTCCTTTGAGCTCCTTGCCACCGATGGCAAGGCCCGGCGTGGTCGCCTGACCTTCCCGCGTGGCACCGTCGAGACCCCGGCGTTCATGCCGGTGGGTACTTACGGCACGGTCAAGGGCATGTTGCCGCGTGACATCGTCGCCACCGGCGCAGAAATCATTCTCGGCAACACCTTCCACCTGTGGCTGCGACCTGGCACCCAAGTGATCAAGGAGCATGGCGACCTGCACGATTTCATGCAGTGGAAAGGCCCGATCCTCACTGACTCCGGCGGTTTTCAGGTGTTCAGCCTCGGCGCGATGCGCAAGATCAAGGAGGAGGGCGTGACCTTCGCTTCCCCGGTCGACGGCGCCAAAGTGTTCATGGGCCCGGAAGAATCGATGCAGGTGCAGCGCGATCTCGGCTCCGACATTGTGATGATTTTCGACGAATGCACGCCGTACCCGGCTGACGAAGATGTTGCTCGCGTATCGATGGAGTTGTCTCTGCGCTGGGCTCAGCGTTCGAAAAATGCTCACGGCGACAATACCGCCGCGTTGTTCGGTATCGTTCAGGGCGGCATGCACCAGGATCTGCGCATGCGCTCGCTCGAAGGCCTCGACAAGATCGGCTTCGATGGCCTGGCCATTGGCGGTCTGTCGGTGGGCGAACCGAAGCACGAGATGATCAAGGTTCTGGATTATCTACCAGGCATGATGCCGGCTGACAAACCTCGTTACCTTATGGGTGTTGGCAAACCGGAAGATCTGGTTGAGGGTGTGCGCCGCGGTGTGGACATGTTCGATTGCGTGATGCCAACCCGTAATGCCCGCAATGGGCATCTGTTCATTGATACCGGCGTGCTGAAGATCCGTAACGCGTTCCATCGCCATGATGAATCGCCGCTGGATCCGACCTGCGATTGCTATACCTGCCAGAACTTCTCCCGCGCTTATCTGCATCACCTGGACAAGTGCGGCGAAATGCTGGGAAGCATGCTCAATACCATCCATAACTTGCGCCATTATCAGGTGCTGATGGCTGGTTTGCGCGAGGCTATTCAACAGGGTACATTGGCCGCCTTTGTCGATGCCTTCTACGCCAAACGCGGGCTCCCCGTTCCGCCTTTGGACTGAGTTTTCTGACCCCAAGATTCAACATTTGCAACTGGAGTGCTAAATGAGCTTTTTTATCTCTAACGCCATGGCTGACGCGGCTGCACCGGCTGCTGCCGGCCCAATGGGCGGCGGTTTCGAGTGGATTTTCCTGGTCGGCTTCCTGGTCATCTTCTACCTGATGATCTGGCGTCCACAGGCCAAGCGCGCCAAAGAGCAGAAGAACCTGCTGAGCAGCCTGCAGAAGGGCGACGAAGTGGTCACCACTGGCGGCATCGCCGGCAAGATCACCAAAGTGGCTGATGACTTCGTGGTTCTGGAAGTTTCCGACACCGTCGAAATGAAGTTCCAGAAAGGCGCCATCGCCGCCACGCTGCCAAAAGGCACGCTGAAAGCGATCTGAAGCAACAACTTCTACTCAATCGACGGGGCGCGCAAGGCGCCCCGCGTTCATAACGGGCGGCGTGATGCTGAACAAATATCCTCTGTGGAAATACATTCTGATCCTGGCGGTGCTGGCGATCGGTCTGATTTATTCCGCTCCGAATCTATACCCCGATGACCCGGCCATTCAGGTCAGCGGTGCAAGCACTGCGCTGCAAGTCAATCAGGCTGATCTGGATCGTGTGAGCACTGCGCTCAAGGAGTCCGGGATCAACGTCAAGGCAGCCACGCTGGCCGCCAACGGCAAGGGCGGTCTGATCCGTCTGAGCAAGGCTGAAGACCAGCTGCCGGCCAAAGACGTTGTGCGCAAGGCGTTGGGTGATGACTACGTCGTCGCGCTGAACCTGGCACAGACCACCCCGCAATGGCTGCGCAATCTGGGCGCGCACCCGATGAAGCTGGGTCTGGACTTGTCCGGTGGTGTGCACTTCCTGCTGGAAGTGGACATGGACAAAGCCCTCGATGCACGCCTGAAAGTCTACGAAGGCGACGTCAAGAGCCTGCTGCGCAAAGAGAAGCTGCGCTATCGCAGCCTGCCGCAACTGGGCGGTGCCATTCAGTTGGGCTTCAGCGATGAAGATTCCCGCGAACAGGCCCGTGCACTGATCCGTAAGAACTTCAACGATTTCGACATTGTTCCGGCCGACCTCAATGGTCAACCGGTGCTGCGTCTGGCGATGACCCCGGCGAAGCTGGCGGAAATCCGTGAATACTCCATCAAGCAGAACTTGACCACGGTACGTAACCGCGTCAACGAGCTGGGTGTTGCCGAACCGATCGTCCAGCGTCAGGGCGCCAACCGCATCGTGGTTGAGCTGCCGGGCGTGCAGGACACTGCCGAAGCCAAGCGTATTCTCGGCAAGACGGCCAACCTTGAGTTCCGTCTGGCTGCAGAGCCGGGTGCTTCGAAAGCCACCTCCGAAACCTTCGAGTTCCGTGAAGGCAATCGCCCGCCAGCACAGATCGAGCGTGGTCTGATCATCACCGGTGACCAGGTGACCGACGCCAAGGCCGGTTTCGGCGAGCACGGTACCCCGGAAGTGAACATCCGTCTGGATGGTCATGGTGGTGAGCTGATGAGCCGTGCTACTCGTTCGAACGTTGGTCGCAGCATGGCGGTGATCTTCATCGAACAGCGTCCGATCACCACTTACACCAAGCAAGTGGTCGATGGCGTCGAGAAAGACGTTGCGGTGCAAACGTTCAAAGAAGAGAAGAAGATCATCAGCCTGGCGACCATTCAGTCGCCGCTGGGTGCTCAGTTCCGTATCACTGGCCTGAACGGTCAGGGTGAATCGTCCGAACTGGCGCTGCTGCTGCGCGCCGGTGGTCTGGCTGCACCGATGTACTTCGCTGAAGAGCGCACCATCGGCCCGAGCCTGGGTGCTGACAACATCACCAAAGGTATCGATGCGTCGCTGTGGGGCATGCTGTTCGTGTCGCTGTTCATCATCGCCATCTACCGCTTCTTCGGCATCATCGCCACCGTCGCACTGGCGGTGAACATGGTGCTGCTGCTGGCCCTGATGTCGCTGCTGGGGGCAACGCTGACCCTGCCGGGTATCGCCGGTATCGTGCTGACCATGGGTATGGCGGTCGACGCCAACGTGCTGATCTTCTCGCGGATCCGTGAAGAGATCGCCGCCGGCATGACCGTGCAGCGTGCAATCAACGAAGGCTTCGGCCGGGCATTCACCGCGATTCTCGACGCCAACCTGACTACCTTGTTGGTCGGCGGGATTCTCTTTGCCATGGGCACCGGCCCGGTCAAAGGTTTCGCAGTGACCATGTCCCTCGGGATCTTTACCTCGATGTTCACGGCCATCATGGTGACCCGCGCAATGGTCAACCTGATCTTTGGCGGACGTGACTTCAAGAAGTTGTGGATTTAAGGGGCTGCCATGTTACGTACAATCAACTTCATGGGCGTTCGCAACTTCGCGTTCGGCGTCACAGTGTTTCTCACGTTGCTGGCTATGTTCAGTGTCGTGACCAAGGGTATGAACTGGGGTCTGGACTTCACCGGCGGTACGCTCATCGAGCTGACCTACGAGCGTCCGGCCGACGTTACCAAGGTGCGTGAGCAGCTGGCGACGTCGGGTTACCACGAAGCAATCGTGCAGAGCTTTGGTGCGACTACCGATCTGCTGGTGCGCATGCCGGGTGAAGACCCGCAACTGGGCCATCAGGTGGCGGAAGCGCTGCTGAAGGTCGGCGGCGACAACCCGGCAACGGTCAAGCGTGTCGAGTTCGTCGGCCCGCAGGTCGGTGAAGAGCTGCGCGACCAGGGCGGCCTCGGCATGCTGCTGGCGCTCGGCGGCATCCTGATCTACCTGGCCTTCCGCTTTCAGTGGAAGTTCGCGGTCGGCGCCATCGTTTCGCTGATTCACGACGTGATCGTGACCATTGGTATCCTGTCGTACTTCCAGATCACTTTCGATCTGACTGTACTGGCGGCGGTGCTGGCGATCATCGGTTACTCGCTGAACGACACCATCGTGGTATTCGACCGGGTTCGTGAGAACTTCCGTGTCCTGCGCAAGGCAACGCTGATCGAGAACATCAACATCTCGACCACGCAGACCCTGCTGCGCACCATGGCGACGTCGATCTCCACTTTGCTGGCGATCGCTGCACTGCTGTTCTTCGGCGGTGACAACCTGTTCGGCTTCTCGATCGCGCTGTTTATCGGTGTTCTGGCGGGTACTTACTCGTCGATCTACATCGCTAACGTGGTGCTGATCTGGCTGAACCTGACCACCGAGGATCTGATTCCTCCTGCCAACACCGAGAAAGAAGTCGACGACCGTCCATAACGGCCATCGTTTTCCCGGCTGTCAGCCCAAGAAAGGCGCGAGTTGAACTCGCGCCTTTTTTTATGCTCCAAGGCTGGGAGAAGCGCGGGCGCGTCCCGCATGTGATGGTCAGGAGGTTCATGTGAACAAGTCGTTGCTGGTTGGTGCGGTATTGGGTGCTGTCGGTGTGACTGCCGGGGGTGCTGTTGCCACCTACAGCCTGGTTAAAAGCGGCCCTGAGTATGCGCAAGTATTGGCCGTTGAACCGGTTAAAACACAGATCAAGACTCCACGTGAAGTGTGCAAGGACGTGACAGTGACTCGTCAGGCACCGGTAAAAGATCAACACCAGATTGCCGGTACCGTTGTGGGTGCACTGGCAGGTGGTTTGCTGGGTAATCAGATTGGCGGCGGCACCGGCAAGAAGATTGCCACGGTCGCCGGTGCGGTCGGTGGCGGTTATGCGGGTAACAAGGTGCAGGAAGGCATGCAGGAGCGTGACACCTACACCACCACGCAAACCCGCTGCAACACGGTCAATGACATCAGCGACAAGGTCGTCGGTTACGACGTGCGTTACTCGCTCGATGGCAAGGAGGGCAAAGTGCGGATGGATCGCGATCCGGGCAACCAGATTCCGGTCGACAAGGAAGGCAAGCTGATTCTGTCGCAGAATGAGCCGGCTCAGTAAGTACCGACTGTTTTAACAAGAAGCACCCTGCGGGCTAATGCCAGTCAGTTAAGCTGACTGGCATTTTTATTTTTGATCGGATACTTCGGCGATTTCAGCCGAATCGCCCGAGGATAAACGCGCTCCTCACGTCGATGCGGCAGAACGTAGTGCGGCGCTGAA
>NZ_FYDZ01000031.1:0-6109 GCF_900187515.1 Pseudomonas sp. Irchel s3f10 | reverse complement strand
CACACGTTGTTCGAACGTCCATCAAGCATCGAACATCTTGAGCACCGAAGGCAGAAGCGAACGGAGCAGAAGGCAGCTCAAGGCTGCCTTCTGCTATGACACAGGTTTTACCGGACACTAGTGACGCAGAGCGTGGGAACGATCCTACTTACACAGCCAAAAGCCGCTCACGCAGCTTGGCAATCTCATCACGCATCTGCGCCGCCGCTTCAAACTCCAGATCCCGCGCCAGCTGATACATCTTCTCTTCCAGCGCACGAATACGCTTGGTGATCTCGCTCGGCGAGCGCAATTCGGCTTCGTACTTGGCGTTCTCTTCCGCGGCCTTGGCCATGCCTTTGCGCTTCTTGCTGCGCGAGCCCGGCACGGTGGCGCCTTCCATGATGTCGGCGACATCCTTGATCACACCGCGCGGGGTGATGCCATTTTCCAGGTTGAAGGCGATCTGCTTGTCACGACGACGTTCGGTTTCACCAATCGCCCGCTCCATCGAACCGGTCATGCGATCGGCGTAGAGAATCGCCCGGCCATTGAGGTTACGCGCCGCCCGGCCAATGGTCTGGATCAGCGAGCGCTCGGAACGCAGGAAACCTTCCTTGTCCGCATCAAGAATCGCCACCAGCGACACTTCCGGCATGTCCAGACCTTCACGCAGCAAGTTGATCCCGACCAGCACATCGAACGTGCCTAGGCGCAGGTCGCGGATGATTTCCACGCGTTCAACGGTGTCGATGTCCGAGTGCAGATAGCGCACGCGCACGCCGTGGTCGGCGAGGTAATCGGTGAGGTCTTCGGCCATGCGCTTGGTCAGCGTGGTGACCAGCACCCGCTCTTCCACTGCGACGCGCTTGGTGATTTCCGAGAGCAGATCGTCGACCTGAGTCAGCGCCGGGCGCACTTCAACCTGCGGGTCGACCAGACCGGTCGGCCGCACCACTTGTTCGACCACGCGCCCGGCGTGTTCGGCTTCGTAGTTGCCCGGTGTCGCCGAAACGAAAATGGTCTGCGGGCTGACCCCTTCCCACTCGTCAAACCGCATCGGCCGGTTGTCCAGCGCCGACGGCAGACGGAAGCCGTATTCGACGAGGGTTTCTTTGCGCGAACGGTCGCCCTTATACATCGCGCCGACTTGCGGCACGCTGACGTGGGACTCGTCGATCACCAGCAAGGCATCGGCTGGCAGGTAATCGTAAAGGGTCGGTGGCGCGGCACCCGCCGGACGCCCGGACAGATAACGCGAGTAGTTTTCGATGCCGTTGCAGTAACCCAGCTCGAGGATCATTTCCAGGTCGAAACGGGTGCGCTGCTCCAGACGCTGAGCCTCCACCAGTTTATTGTTGCTGCGCAGGTACTCGAGGCGTTCCTGCAGTTCGACCTTGATGTGTTCGATGGCGTCGAGCAGGGTTTCCCGTGGCGTCACATAGTGGCTCTTCGGGTAAAAGGTGAAGCGCGGCATCTTGCGGATGACTTCGCCGGTCAGCGGGTCGAACGCGGAAATGCTCTCGACCTCGTCATCGAACAGCTCGATGCGGATCGCTTCCAGATCGGATTCCGCCGGGTAAATGTCGATGACATCGCCGCGCACACGGAAGGTCGCGCGGGCAAAATCCATGTCATTGCGGGTGTACTGCAAGTCGGCCAGACGCCGCAGCAGCGCACGCTGATCGAGCTTGTCGCCGCGATCAACGTGCAAGACCATCTTCAAATAGGTTTCCGGGCTACCGAGACCGTAGATGCACGACACCGTGGTGACGATGATCGCGTCTTTACGCTCCAACAACGCTTTGGTCGCGGACAAACGCATCTGCTCGATGTGGTCGTTGATCGACGCATCCTTCTCGATGAAGGTGTCGGACGACGGCACATAGGCTTCGGGCTGGTAGTAGTCGTAGTAGGAAACGAAATACTCGACCGCGTTATTCGGGAAGAACGCCTTGAATTCACCATACAACTGCGCGGCCAGCGTCTTGTTTGGCGCCAACACCAGGGTCGGGCGCTGTATCTGCGAGATGACATTGGCGATGCTGAAGGTCTTGCCCGAGCCGGTCACACCGAGCAGCGTCTGGTGCGCCAGCCCGGCCTCGATACCTTCCACCAATTGGCGGATGGCTTCTGGCTGGTCGCCGGCGGGCTCGAAGCGGGTGACGAGCTGGAATTCGGACATATACACCTCTGGGATCGCGGCATTCCGAGCAAAGCGGAACACCACGGGGACGACCGCAAACGACCGGTGTCGCGCAAGAAAAAACCTGGATTGTGTTCAATGTGGTGGCGATTGCCTCACCTTTCAAGGCAAACGTCCTACATCCGGTAAAGACTCTGACACGCGCAGTCGACTAACGGTCAAGAAATAATCGGAAAAACTTACCCTAAAAGCCGAATCGCCTGTCGCCATTGTTCAGTAATGGCCTCTATACTAGCTCCCCGTTTGTGCACCGCTCTAGTGCATCCGGCTGGAGCGCGACACGTCCCTCCATTCTCCATTCAGAGCCGCCGCAATAATGAGCCTGTTCTCCGCTGTCGAAATGGCACCCCGCGATCCAATCCTGGGCCTCAACGAAGCATTCAACGCCGATACCCGGACCACCAAGGTCAACCTGGGCGTGGGTGTTTACTGCAACGAAGAGGGGCGAATTCCACTTCTGCGCGCCGTGATCGAAGCCGAGACGATTCGCGTCGCTCAACACGCTTCGCGCGGTTACCTGCCGATCGATGGCATCGCTGCCTACGACCAGGCCGTGCAAAAGCTGCTGTTCGGCAACGACTCGCCGCTGATCAGTGCCGGTCGCGTGATCACCACTCAGGCTGTCGGCGGTACTGGCGCCCTGAAGATCGGTGCCGACTTCCTCAAGCAACTGCTACCGAACGCCGTTGTGGCGATCAGCGACCCGAGCTGGGAAAACCACCGCGCGCTGTTCGAAACCGCTGGTTTCCCGGTGCAGAACTACCGTTACTACGACGCTGCCACCCACGACGTAAACCGTGCCGGCATGCTCGAAGACCTCAACGCCTTGCCGAACGGCTCGATCGTTATCCTCCACGCCTGCTGCCACAACCCGACCGGCGTCGACCTGACCCCGGCGGACTGGAACAACGTGCTGGAAGTGGTCAAGGCCAAAGGTCACGTGCCGTTCCTCGACATGGCTTACCAGGGTTTCGGTGACGGCATCGATGAAGACGCCGCTGCCGTGCGTCTGTTCGCTGAATCTGGCCTGACTTTCTTCGTGTCGAGTTCGTTCTCCAAGTCGTTCTCGCTGTACGGCGAGCGCGTTGGCGCCCTGTCGATCATCAGCGAATCGAAAGAAGAAAGCGCGCGCGTGCTGTCCCAAGTCAAACGCGTGATTCGCACCAACTACTCCAACCCGCCGACCCACGGTGCCAGCATCGTCGCTGCGGTGTTGAACAGCCCGGAACTGCGTGCGCAGTGGGAAGCGGAACTGGCTGAAATGCGTCTGCGCATTCGCGGCATGCGTGAGCAGATGGTTGCCCTGCTGGCCGAGAAAGCCCCGGGCCGCGACTTCAGCTTCGTCGGTCGCCAGCGCGGCATGTTCTCCTACTCGGGCCTGACCACCGAGCAAGTGCATCGCCTGCGTAACGAGTTCGGCATCTACGCCCTGGACACCGGCCGCATCTGCGTGGCTGCGCTGAACCAGAGCAACATCAAGGCTGTGACGGATGCGATTGTTCAGGTCATCTGATTTCGCCGCGTGATGAAAAACGGGAAGCCTGTGGCTTCCCGTTTTTTATTTGTCTCAAACTAGCGCCAACACCCTCTAAACTGCACACAAATCAAAAACTGTAGGAGTGAGCCTGCTCGCGATAGCGCCCTGTCAGCCGAAGCATTACTGTCTGACACACCGCTATCGCGAGCAGGCTCACTCCTACAGGGTTTTGTGTACATCCGAGAATTTTGTGAGATCAATATGAAAAACGACAACCTGCGCGCCGACCGTGACGATCTGGATGATTTCATCCCTCGCGCCTCGGCCAAACGCGAAAAAAGCCTGGTGCTGCAAGTCGCCGCCGGGGTGTTTCTCGGTGGCCTGGCGCTGTGGCTGGTGCAACTGGCAGCCACTGCGGCCTACGCCAAACTGATGCTGGGCACTATCACCTTCGGCAGTTAAGCCAGTTCGCTCGCGCGCTGAGTCGCGGCATCGTCATAGACGACGTACAGCGATTCGGCGATCTGGCTTTTGATCGCCTTGGTGCTTTCAAGACCGAGGACGAACCCTTCGGCCTTGCCGCCAGCGCGGTTCAGCTCTTCAGCGCTGCTGGCCTGAGTGATTGCGTCGAACAGTTTTTCGGCGTGGGGGCCGACGCCTTTGGGCAAGCTGATTTGCGCGATGCTCATGCGAACACCTCGTTGTTGCGGATTGACTGCTTCATGTCACGTACCTTTTCGGCGAATGGCCGGCAGCGCGTGTGACCACTTCCGGGCGGCCATGGTAGACCTCTGCTACGGTTCTGGTAACCGCCAATCGCTGACAAACCACCGTCCGTCCCGAAGATTCACTCATTTTTGCAACCGATGCTTGACTTCTCTTTTTGAATCAGTAACATACGCACCAATTCCGCAATAGCTCAGTTGGTAGAGCAAATGACTGTTAATCATTGGGTCCCTGGTTCGAGTCCAGGTTGTGGAGCCAAATAGCAAAGCCCCTGAATTGAAAGATTCAGGGGCTTTTTTGTGGGCGCTGTCTCGTCCTAAATAAGGTTTACACCTTCTGGCTTCTTATCAGGAGGGTGCAATGGAGACGGGCGAAAAGCGCAGTCAGCGCGATTACACACTGACTTTTAAATTGTCGGTTGTCGATCAGGTCGAAAAAGGCGAGTTGAGTTATAAAGAGGCTCAACGGCGCTATGGGATTCAAGGCCGGTCGACGGTTCTGGCTTGGTTACGCAAGCATGGTCGGCAGGATTGGAGCCAAGGCGCCTCCATTCGCTCTCAGAGGACTCGACCGATGGACGAGCCAACTTTGCCGCTGACGCCTGAGCAGAGAATCAAAGAGCTTGAAGAACAATTGGCGCTGGCCAATCAGAAAGCCAAATTTTTTGAAGACGTGGTCGATGTTCTGAAGAATGACTATGGCGTATCCGTTGTAAAAAAGCGGCCAGGCAAGTCGTTGCGCAAACCCAAACCCTGAGTGTCAGCAGGGCTTGCCAGTTTATGGGAATAAGTCGTCAAGCCTATTACAAGCGAGATCGGGCTTACCGATCCAGGCTTGAGCAAGACCAGAAGCTCGTCAAGTTTGTGCATGAGATCCGCTTACGTCAGCCGTGCATCGGTACTCGTAGGTTACATTCGATGATGCATGCCAAACGTGAGAGACAAGAACTGCATGTTGGAAGGGATCGTCTATTCGATGTTTTGCGCGATCATCGCCAACTGGTACGTAGAAAGCGGGCCTATCACAAGACGACTGACAGCCATCATCGTTTTCGCTGCCATCCCAACCTCCTCGCATCAAGTGATTGCGACTGGCCCAGAACAAGTCTGGGTAGCAGATATCACCTACATCCCCACACGAGAAGGATCTGTTTACTTGAGTTTGGTGACAGATGCTTACTCGAGAAAAATTGTCGGCTTTCACGTACATGACAGCCTGCACGCCAAATCCGTGACTCAAGCCTTCCGAAAGGCGCTAAAAGAGCGCCGAACAAACCAACGACTGGTGCATCACTCGGATCGAGGCGCACAGTACTGCTCTGATCTTTACCAGAAGCTGCACGCCAAACATGGCGTCACTTGCTCAATGACCGATGGCTACGATTGCTACCAAAACGCTCTCGCAGAGCGGGTTAACGGCATTCTGAAAACAGAGCTGCTGCTCTACAGGCCAGAAAATCTAGAACAGGCTGAACAGATGGTGCGGGAGGCTATTACGATCTACAACCAAGAGCGGCCGCACCTTTCCTTAAATCGAGTAGGAGGCGGTCTCGCGATCGCCGTCCTCTCACACCACCGTACGTACGGCTCCGTATACGGCGGTTCAGATTGTGCGATTAAGTCGGTTTATCGTATCCAGTATCGAGACCAATCCGAGTCCATCCCAGAGTTTCTTTGGTAGCGCCTGGTTCATATGTGGCGCTCCCGAATTCCACCAAGGAC
>NZ_FYDZ01000032.1:0-3030 GCF_900187515.1 Pseudomonas sp. Irchel s3f10 | reverse complement strand
AACGGATCAGGCTAAGGTAAAATTTGTGAGTTCTCTTAGTTGAGAAATTCGAATTTTCGGCGAATGTCGTCTTCACAGTATAACCAGATTGCTTGGGGTTATATGGTCAAGTGAAGAAGCGCATACGGTGGATGCCTTGGCAGTCAGAGGCGATGAAAGACGTGGTAGCCTGCGAAAAGCTTCGGGGAGTCGGCAAACAGACTTTGATCCGGAGATGTCTGAATGGGGGAACCCAGCCATCATAAGATGGTTATCTTGTACTGAATACATAGGTGCAAGAGGCGAACCAGGGGAACTGAAACATCTAAGTACCCTGAGGAAAAGAAATCAACCGAGATTCCCTTAGTAGTGGCGAGCGAACGGGGACTAGCCCTTAAGTGGCTTTGAGATTAGCGGAACGCTCTGGAAAGTGCGGCCATAGTGGGTGATAGCCCTGTACGCGAAAATCTCTTGGTCATGAAATCGAGTAGGACGGAGCACGAGAAACTTTGTCTGAATATGGGGGGACCATCCTCCAAGGCTAAATACTACTGACTGACCGATAGTGAACTAGTACCGTGAGGGAAAGGCGAAAAGAACCCCGGAGAGGGGAGTGAAATAGATCCTGAAACCGTATGCGTACAAGCAGTGGGAGCAGACTTTGTTCTGTGACTGCGTACCTTTTGTATAATGGGTCAGCGACTTATTTTCAGTGGCGAGCTTAACCGAATAGGGGAGGCGTAGCGAAAGCGAGTCTTAATAGGGCGTCTAGTCGCTGGGAATAGACCCGAAACCGGGCGATCTATCCATGGGCAGGTTGAAGGTTGGGTAACACTAACTGGAGGACCGAACCGACTACCGTTGAAAAGTTAGCGGATGACCTGTGGATCGGAGTGAAAGGCTAATCAAGCTCGGAGATAGCTGGTTCTCCTCGAAAGCTATTTAGGTAGCGCCTCATGTATCACTGTAGGGGGTAGAGCACTGTTTCGGCTAGGGGGTCATCCCGACTTACCAAACCGATGCAAACTCCGAATACCTACAAGTGCCGAGCATGGGAGACACACGGCGGGTGCTAACGTCCGTCGTGAAAAGGGAAACAACCCAGACCGTCAGCTAAGGTCCCAAAGTTATGGTTAAGTGGGAAACGATGTGGGAAGGCTTAGACAGCTAGGAGGTTGGCTTAGAAGCAGCCACCCTTTAAAGAAAGCGTAATAGCTCACTAGTCGAGTCGGCCTGCGCGGAAGATGTAACGGGGCTCAAACCATACACCGAAGCTACGGGTATCACCTTCGGGTGATGCGGTAGAGGAGCGTTCTGTAAGCCTGTGAAGGTGAGTTGAGAAGCTTGCTGGAGGTATCAGAAGTGCGAATGCTGACATGAGTAACGACAATGGGTGTGAAAAACACCCACGCCGAAAGACCAAGGTTTCCTGCGCAACGTTAATCGACGCAGGGTTAGTCGGTCCCTAAGGCGAGGCTGAAAAGCGTAGTCGATGGAAAACAGGTTAATATTCCTGTACTTCTGGTTATTGCGATGGAGGGACGGAGAAGGCTAGGCCAGCTTGGCGTTGGTTGTCCAAGTTTAAGGTGGTAGGCTGAGATCTTAGGTAAATCCGGGATCTTAAGGCCGAGAGCTGATGACGAGTTACCCTTTGGGTGACGAAGTGGTTGATGCCATGCTTCCAAGAAAAGCTTCTAAGCTTCAGGTAACCAGGAACCGTACCCCAAACCGACACAGGTGGTTGGGTAGAGAATACCAAGGCGCTTGAGAGAACTCGGGTGAAGGAACTAGGCAAAATGGCACCGTAACTTCGGGAGAAGGTGCGCCGGTGAGGGTGAAGGACTTGCTCCGTAAGCTCATGCCGGTCGAAGATACCAGGCCGCTGCGACTGTTTATTAAAAACACAGCACTCTGCAAACACGAAAGTGGACGTATAGGGTGTGACGCCTGCCCGGTGCCGGAAGGTTAATTGATGGGGTTAGCTAACGCGAAGCTCTTGATCGAAGCCCCGGTAAACGGCGGCCGTAACTATAACGGTCCTAAGGTAGCGAAATTCCTTGTCGGGTAAGTTCCGACCTGCACGAATGGCGTAACGATGGCGGCGCTGTCTCCACCCGAGACTCAGTGAAATTGAAATCGCTGTGAAGATGCAGTGTATCCGCGGCTAGACGGAAAGACCCCGTGAACCTTTACTATAGCTTTGCACTGGACTTTGAATTTGCTTGTGTAGGATAGGTGGGAGGCTTTGAAGCGTGGACGCCAGTTCGCGTGGAGCCATCCTTGAAATACCACCCTGGCAACTTTGAGGTTCTAACTCAGGTCCGTTATCCGGATCGAGGACAGTGTATGGTGGGTAGTTTGACTGGGGCGGTCTCCTCCTAAAGAGTAACGGAGGAGTACGAAGGTGCGCTCAGACCGGTCGGAAATCGGTCGTAGAGTATAAAGGCAAAAGCGCGCTTGACTGCGAGACAGACACGTCGAGCAGGTACGAAAGTAGGTCTTAGTGATCCGGTGGTTCTGTATGGAAGGGCCATCGCTCAACGGATAAAAGGTACTCCGGGGATAACAGGCTGATACCGCCCAAGAGTTCATATCGACGGCGGTGTTTGGCACCTCGATGTCGGCTCATCACATCCTGGGGCTGAAGCCGGTCCCAAGGGTATGGCTGTTCGCCATTTAAAGTGGTACGCGAGCTGGGTTTAGAACGTCGTGAGACAGTTCGGTCCCTATCTGCCGTGGACGTTTGAGATTTGAGAGGGGCTGCTCCTAGTACGAGAGGACCGGAGTGGACGAACCTCTGGTGTTCCGGTTGTCACGCCAGTGGCATTGCCGGGTAGCTATGTTCGGGAAAGATAACCGCTGAAAGCATCTAAGCGGGAAACTTGCCTCAAGATGAGATCTCACTGGAACCTTGAGTTCCCTGAAGGGCCGTCGAAGACTACGACGTTGATAGGTTGGGTGTGTAAGCGCTGTGAGGCGTTGAGCTAACCAATACTAATTGCCCGTGAGGCTTGACCATATAACACCCAAGCAATTTGCGTCGAAAGGCCA
>NZ_FYDZ01000033.1:0-4786 GCF_900187515.1 Pseudomonas sp. Irchel s3f10 | reverse complement strand
TTCATCGAGAGGCAGGGTGCGTGCAAGCGCGGGGTGGATGGCGAACATGGGCGTGCACTCCGTGTCGGGTGATGGAGTGATTGAACCTGTGTTGAAGGGTTTGCACACCTGTCAAGTCTGACAGGTTCCGTGTGGTATCCGACGAGTGGTCGTCTGTGGCCTGGACGAGAAAATGTTGCTGTCGAAACGACAAAAACCGCTGTCCCGATTCAACGGGGCAGCGGTTTTTTATGCCTGAAGACATGTGCTGGCTGTGAGGTCACCTTCGTCGGATCGCCGCCCGGAGCAAGCTTGCTCCCACAGGTTCGTCGGTGTGAACACAGCCTGGTGATCGACACCGATCCCTGTGGGAGCGAGCCTGCTCGCGAAGGCGTCAGCCGCCCCGACTCAGCACTCAAGGTGCGTCACAGAGGCGCGCTACTGCGGCATCTCCAGATTATCCATCACCCGATTCACCGCCAGCTCACCGAGCATGATCAGCTGTGCAATCCCCAACAAAGTACGACGCTGCGACGCCGGTATGAGGTGGGCGAAGTCATGGGCGATGGTTCTGGCTGAGGCGAGTGTTTCGCTGGCATCGGCCAGCAGTTCCTCGTTTTTGAAGTCCGCGGTGACGGCGTACATCCGGCGGGTTTTGCGTGGCGGTGGGGTGGAGCCGGGTGGGCAGAGGTAGTGATCGAGGGCGCGGTCGGCGGCTTCGTGGAGTTTTTTTGAATCGAGGGATTCGTAGGGCGAGGTGGGGTCGGTTTCGGGTGGGTTGGGTGTTGGTTTGATCATGGTGAAGCTCCTGAATTTATGGAGCCACTCTTTCTCTGTCGCTAAACAGGTGAAGGTGGCAGCTGTACGCAGGTTAGCGAACCGGTCTCAGGCACACCGGTAGACCCAAAGGTCTCCCGCATACAGCCGCCATAACGTAATTGCGGGCGAAGAGTCCCACAACGAAGCCACGAACGCTGATGCACTGAGTTGGTCCGGGTCGCTAAACCCGATCGCTGATTCGTCAGCGACCGATCCACAATAGAACCCGACCCCAAAGCGCACAAGCCGGCGGATTCTGGCTTGGCTGTAGGCATTGGCGCAAGAATTTGTAGCCTGGAAGGCGTGTCTGAAGGTGTCTTTTAAACGCCAGAGTTTAAATGGCGATTTGCGCTGACTTCACTGGCCCCTTCGCGAGCAGGCTCGCACCCACAGATTCGGTGGTGTAAACGCAGCCTGGTGATCGACCCCGATCCCTGTGGGCGCGAGCCTGCTCGCGAAGGCGTCAGCAGCCCCGACTCAGCACTCAAGGTGCGTCACAGAGGCGCGCTACTGCGGCAACTCCAGATTATCCATCACCCGATTCACCGCCAGTTCGCCGAGCATGATCAGCTGTGCAATCCCCAACAAAGTACGACGCTGCGACGCGGGAATGAGATGGGCGAAGTCATGGGCGATGGTTCTGGCTGAGGCGAGTGTTTCGCTGGCATCGGCCAGCAGTTCCTCGTTTTTGAAGTCGGCGGTGACGGCGTACATCCGGCGGGTTTTGCGTGGCGGTGGGGTGGAGCCGGGTGGGCAGAGGTAGTGATCGAGGGCGCGGTCGGCGGCTTCGTGGAGTTTTTTTGAATCGAGGGATTCGTAGGGGGAGGTGGTGTCGGTTTCGGGTGGGTTGGGTGTTGGTTTGATCATGGTGAGACTCCGTGGTTGATTTAGCCGCCACGGCTCATCGCTAAACAAGTAAAGGTGGCGGCTGTACGCAGGTTAGCGATCCGGGTCACAGAAACCCCGGGTAGACCCGAAGGTCTCCCACGCACAGCCACCATGACGCCAAGTGCAGATAGACAAAGCTGCAATTGAGACAGGGGATTGAGCGTCTGTAAGGTATCGGATCGCTAATCCCGATCGCTGATTCGTCAGCGACCGACCCACAATAGAACCCGACCCCAAAGCGCACAAGCCGGCGGATTCTGGCTTGGCTGTAGGCAATGACGCAAGAATTTGTAGCCTCAAAGGCGTGTCTGAAGGTGTCTTTTAAACGCCAGAGTTTAAAAGGCGATTAGCGCTGACTTCACTGCCCCCCTTCGCGAGCAGGCTCGCTCCCACATTTGGAGCGAACGCGTTCCCCTGTGGGAGCGAGCTTGCTCGCGAAAGAGCCATCCCGGTCAGCAGAAAAACCTCGATAAGCCCCACTGTTTAAATCACTGATTAAATAAACCCGTCCCCTTTGTGGCCCAGACTTGTCAGGTCTGAGCTGTAAACTTAACGTTGTCTATACCCATATACCCACCATAATTTTCATGCCCCAGGTAGAGCTCGATTCTTTTGATATTAGGCTTCTGAATGGTTTTATGAACTCCACTGTCGGCTGGCACAGTAACCGTCTCCAGTGGTTCAGCTTCGTCCCCATAAAATTTGACAATAAAACTTCCCGGAAAAGTGCCTCCTACTTTAACTCCTTGGCATGAAAATCCCACGCTAGAGCAAGGAACTCTTAAATTTAATGTATGAGGTCCAGAGGTTTTTCCAACTCTGCTATCTAACTCCAGAATTCGACCCTTGATGATATCAAACCTGCTGTTTCTAATTCGTAAGTATCCTGCGGCGCGAGTAATGGTCATATAAGTGGTCTCGAGCACAGTTATTAGCTCTAAACTGTCTGGATATTGCTGAAAGTCCTCTGTGAAAGTTACCGGAAGTATGGTGAAAGTTCGTGCAGCCGATTCCGCCCCCGGAGCGTACAACGCCTTGGCTTTGAAACTGTGCGCGGCGACACTAACGCCGGTTAAGAGCAGCTCCCACATGCCAGTATTTATATCTGCGGTGCCCGAGCCTTTGGACGTGGGGCCGTCGAATAACTCTACTTTTTGGCCCTTGGCCGCAACGCCGCCGAACTTTATGGCGGTTTCAGCAGTGAAACCGGTGTTGGGGATTTCAGCGGCACTCGGCGAACCCTTGACTGAAGCCAGCGTCGGTTCGGTGGCCGCCGTCACGGTCAGTGTTCTAGCTGCCGATTCAGCGCCCGAGCCATACAAGGCCTTGGCCTTGAAGCTGTGCGCAGCAACAGTCAGGCCGGACACCAGCAACGTCCAGCCACCTGTTGTGGCATGTGCAGTTGTCTGACCTTTGGAGGCATCGCCGTCAAAGACTTCGATTTTCTGACCTTGGGCCGCGACGCCGGACAGCGTTACAGCGGTTTCTACCGTGAACTCTTTGTCAGGAATTTCGACACCGCTCGGCGAGCCCTTCACGGAGGTCAGCATAGGCGCGGTGGCCGCCGTCACGGTCAGCGTCCAGACCGCCGACTCGACACCCGTGCCATACAAGGCCCTGGCCTTGAAGTTGTGCACTGTCAGGCTCAGGTCTTTCACTTCCAGTTCCCATTTGCCGGTAGTGGCATTCACCTGCGCTTTGCCTTTCGACGCCACCCCATCAAAGATCTCGACTTCCAGGCGTGGCGTCCCGGTGCCGGTCAACTTGATGCTGGTATCGAGGGTCACGGTGTTTTTGGGTATTTCCACTCCTCGCGAGTCCTTCACCGAGGTAATGGCAGGGATTACTGCAGTCGAATACGTGAGGATTCTGCCGACTGATTCCTGGCCGGAGCCATAATCTGCTTTGACCTTGAACGTACGAGTCCCAATTGCGGTCAGCGTGGCGGTATATGTCCAGGTGCCAGTGCCGTCTACCGGGTGCTTGCCCCGTGACGCGGCGCCTTCGAATACCTCGACCTGCTGATTGGGCGCGGCGGTACCGGTCAAGGTTACAACGGGATCGACCGTACCACCGTCGTGCACAATTTCTGCGCCTTTGGAGTCTTTCACCGAGGAAATGTCCGGTTTCACATCTTCCACAGCCTTCACGGTATAAACGCGTGATGGGAAAACCACCGCTTTGCTTTCATCCGTACTGCCATCGAAACCAACCTTGAACTCGATCCGCAATTTGGCCCCGTCTGCCAATTTGTTGAGTTCGGCCATCGGTGTATATGGCTGCATACCCCCGGGCACACCATCAGGTGGGATGAGGGCGCCGTTGTAGGTGGTGCTGATTGGTGTTGGATTGCCTTCCACAAAATAGCGCAGCCACAGCGTTTGCTTGAGTGCGAGAAGCAGCCACGCGGCAATTCGTGTGCGCGGCTGGCCGGGCAGCGTGGTGACATCCAGCTCTGCACTGGTGATGCCATTGATGACCGGATCGGGCAGCCGATTGTCCTCGTTTTGTATCGGCAGCACCGCCAGGGTGCGGGTTTTCGAGTCTTTCGGATCATCGCTGCCGCGAGCCACGGTGTAGCTCACTGTCACCGATTGGCCGAGGTTAAAAGCAATCACTGTGTTATCAAGCGGAATGTCCTGCGCGCCTAACGTACGTACCGTCCACGGGGCTGTGATGTGCGAGCCGCCTTCGGGGGTTCCCGGGGCGCCGCTGAAAGTGACGATGATCTCGTCATCCAACAGCATGCCGACATAGTCGACCACGGCGGTGAGGGTGTCTTTGCCGGCAAACGGGTCGAGGCTGGTACCGTTCGGCGCTTCCTTGATGTCGGGCGCTGTGAGATCCAGCGCCACCCCGACATCGAACTTCAACGGCTCGGCATAACTCGTCCCGCCGGCGGCGCGTTTGATCTCGTACCGGGCGATTACCGATCCGCCTTCATTGCCCTTGATCAGCTCGGCACCGATGGGGAAGGGCACCGGTTGTCCGGCGGTGAATTCGTTCAGCTTGATCGAGTCGGTATATTCGCCGGTGATCGAACCGTGCCAGAACATGAAGACTTCATCGCCTTTGACCGTTTCGGTGTACACCACCGTCA
>NZ_FYDZ01000034.1:0-1988 GCF_900187515.1 Pseudomonas sp. Irchel s3f10 | reverse complement strand
AACCTGTCAGACTTGACAGGTGTGCAAACCCTTCAACACAGGTTCAATCACTCCATCACCCGACACGGAGTGCACGCCCATGTTCGCCATCCACCCCGCGCTTGCACGCACCCTGCCTCTCGATGAATTCGACTACCACACGACGCCTGCGCGCTCTTCAAGAGGTCTTGCCTGATGCCTTCTCACACACTCTTCCGCTTCCCTCCCCTGAGGGAAGGCAATGACACACTGGTACTGCGCCCGCTGCTGATTCCAGGGATGCTCGAACCGACGCAAGACGGCGATGGCGGTATCAACATCAACGTGGCCACCGACGATCCGCAGGGCCTGCTTTGCGTGATCAATCCTTATCTGCCCCCCATGAAAGAGGGGGACAAACTCGAGATCCACTGGAATAACGAGAAAGTGCTCGAACGATTCGTAGCGGCCGACGAAGTCAATCAGCGGGTGTTCTTCTATTTGCCGACGCCGGCAGAGTCGGGGTGGGCTGAGAATTGCCATTATGTACTGACCCGCGTGGGCGAGACTCAGCCCGATCCACCGCCGGCGTCCTTGCGGGTACTGATCAAGCTTTACAAGCCAGGAAATCGTGACAAGGATCCGCATTTGCCCGACGGCCATTCAGAACTGAACATCGTGCAGTTGCCGCCCGAGCTGGTCGAACAGGGCGTCATAGACGCCGAATGGGCAAAAAACGGGGTGCCGGTCACAATCCCTCACTACGTGTACTGCACGCGAAACGATAAAGTCAGATTGCAGGTAGGCGACTATTCGCTACCCGCGCACCCCATCACCCAAGACCAGGCCGACAAGAAGCAACCGATCGAAATCCGCATCGAACAGGAACACATTCTCCGCGCCGGCGATGGCCTGAAACGGGAAATCAAATACGACATCAATGATGAAGTGTGGAACTGGGCCGACCGCCATTCCAAACGCACCTACATTGACGTGGACGCCGGCGGCTGGCGCCTGGAACCGCCAATCTTCAAGGAAGCGGTCAATAAAGTCATTACCATCCGGGATTTGAACAAGCTGCCGGTAACAGTACAGATCCACGTCAACCCCAAGGACTTCAGTCTGGGCGACAACGTGGAAATGACCTTCATCGGTAAACCGCCAGGCAACGCTGAACCGATCGTTTGCAGCGCAACCCGCGAGATCGACAACATTCCCGCGGTGCTGGAAATCAAGGTGCCCTATGACTTGATCAGGGCCCTCGCTCTGGGCAAAGCCGACGCCTCTTATATTCTCTACAAAAAGGACGGTGGCGACCCGCTGTCTTCCCAGCGGACCATTGCGACTGTAGTGGGCGACGTCAACATGTTGCCCGAGCCGACCCTTCGCGAACTGATCGGCGACACCCTCGAACCGGACGAGCCCTACGCCACTGTCGATGTGCGCTACGGCATGAAAAACGGCGATCTGATCTGCCTGAGATGGTATGGCACCCGGTCCAATGGCGACGAGTATGAGCACGAGGTTCCGCATATCGTCAGCGACAACGAAGCCAAGGAAGGCGTGGTGACGTTCTACATCAATGATGAACACATCAGTGTGCTTGATAACGGCACGCTCGACCTTTCCTATGTCGTCGCCAACGATGCACCGGGTCTTCTCGCTATCACAGAGTCCGAGCGCTTGCTGGCTAAAGTCGAGAAGATCCGGGCAACGCTGCCCAAACCTGTTGTCGAGGAGGCCGAGCCGCCGGGGGATGTGCTTGATCCGTCGAAGGTGTTCGACAGCGTTCATGTGCTGATCGGCGAGGCGAAAACCGTCAGAGGCGATGTGCTGACGTACTACTGGCGAAGCCCCAACCCCTTCGGCAGTATCAGCGACTGGGTGCCGATCACCACTGTGAGTGAAGGCCAGCCTGTGCGCTTCAGAGTCGACAAGGAATATGTCACGTCGAACATCGGGCAGTACGTGAAAGTGCGTTATTCGGTGTTGCGCGCCTCGAACGGACGACATGAATATTCGGCCACGCT
>NZ_FYDZ01000036.1:0-1775 GCF_900187515.1 Pseudomonas sp. Irchel s3f10 | reverse complement strand
AAGGGCACCGGTTGTCCGGCGGTGAATTCGTTCAGCTTGATCGAGTCGGTATATTCGCCGGTGATCGAACCGTGCCAGAACATGAAGACTTCATCGCCTTTGACCGTTTCGGTGTACACCACCGTCAGGGTGGTGCCGGCGGTGTCGGCGGGCAGGACGCCGTTCACCACGCCGGCCACTTCCGGTTGCGGCAGTTCCAGGCGGGCCTCGCCGACTTGCAGGATCTCGGTGTGGATCGACTCGCGAATGGCGCGTGTGGTCTCGTACGGGTCCAGCGTGGCGAGCACCGTCTCGGCGATCAATTGCTGGTAGTAGAACTCGGCCTTGCCGCCGTTGACCGGGGCCAGGTGTTTGCCGTCGATGTTGTACAGCAGCGGTTGGGCCGCGACGATGTCGTTACGGGTGATAAGGCGCGTCGGCAGGTCAGGCAGGTAGGGCTTGAGGCCTGGCGTGGTGCCGAGCATGAATATCTTGAGGACCTGGCCTTCGGCAAAGGATTTGTCGAAGGGGATTTCGACACGCACATGTTCGAGGTTGGGGTTCAGTGTTCCGGACACGGCATCCCGCATGATCGGCGCGGCCAGGCGCTGGACTTCGCCAATGGCGCTGATGAACTGGCTTTTGGAGTGCAGATGGGGAGGGCTGCCGGCTTTTTTCACGCTGCAGGACAAGGAGAATGTTTTCGTTGCCAGCTGCATCAGCGCTGCGTTGGGCAGTTCGAGTTCGACCACACTCGGCAGGTTGTCCAGCGGTTTGCTTGCCACTTCGAGGTCAATCGGTGCGCCCTCGCTTGGCGTGCCTTTGAGCCGCACAGTGATGATGTCGCCCAGTTCGAATCTCGGCGGGTTGGCGACGATTTGTGCAGTCCCCGGCTGGCCCGCGAGGGCGTCCAGATTCAGCTCATTGTTTTTGGCTTCCTTGAGCAAGGGGGCGTCCAGCCGGGTCGCATCGACGGCCACCACCACACGCTGTTCGGGGCTCCAGTCTTCGGAGCGATTGAGCACCTTGTCATACACCTCGAACGCCACGGCCATACCGGGAAAATCCGTATCACCGGCCTCACGGATTATCGCTTCCGTGATGCTGATGATGATCGGCGCCTTGCCTTCGGCCTGTTCCTGAGTCAGCGCAGCACTGAACACGTAGATGCCGCCCCAGCTGAGACGACAGACATCGCCCGCCGCCGCGAAGGGATAGGGCGGTGTGCCGTCAGCCTTGCCAATACTGATCGGCACGCCAGCGGCGACGTTGTCCTTGTCGATGCCGCCGTCAACGATCTCCTTGGGAATCGTCATGATCAGCTTGGAATGCCCGCCATCACCGTTGTCGTCATGGCCGCCCGGGCGCGTGAGTTTGACCAGCACCTGCATGACTTCGGACGCTTGATCCGTGCCGCCCAACGGCTTGACCACATAGGACACCGCAAAACGGCCATCGACCATGTGCCGGGAAGGCACGAACATGCGCAGCTGCGTGTTGACCTCGGTCGCGTCGACAGTTTCCACCCAGACGTTCTGCCCGGTACCCCAGAAGATCGTCAAACTGTCGCCTTGCGCCATGTTCCCCCACGGCCCGGCCTGGCACAGCAGACCGTTAAAGGGAAAATTGCCCAGCGCGGCCGCGATGTTGATGCCCCAGATATCGGGATCCTGCGATACCGGGTCCTTGCTGCGACCGGGGATGTTGAGTTCTGTGAGGGCGAGAGGCTGATCAGGCGTCGACATGGCATCGGCTCCGTGCGGGAAGGGGACGGAGTGATTGAACGGCTAAACGGC
>NZ_FYDZ01000037.1:0-1258 GCF_900187515.1 Pseudomonas sp. Irchel s3f10 | reverse complement strand
TGATCTGGTCAAACGATACTGGACACGGTTATAGGGTTTAGGTCATTTCTCATGCTGCCAAGGCTTCCATTGCTACCGGAGTCCGATATCCGTTGTGACTGTGCAGCCTGATCCGATTGTAATAATGGGTCAGGTAGCGCAACACATCGGTACTGGCCTCATCTTCGTTTCGGTAGCCAGCCTTGGGTATCCATTCAGATTTCAAACTGCCAAAGAAGCGCTCCATCGGGGCGTTGTCCCAGCAGTTTCCTCGTCGACTCATGCTTTGTTTTATGCGCATGTCCGCCAGCGTTTCACGAAACACTTTACTGCTGTAATGACAGCCCTGATCCGAATGGAACATTAGGTTTTCAGGGCGTCCTCGCGACTCGAAAGCCATCTTTAACGCTCGACAGGTCAGAGCTGAATCCGGACTTCTGGACATCGCCCAGCCGACAATGCGTCGGGCATGCAGGTCTAGTACCGCAGCCAGATAAACCCAGTAAGTACCGGCCCAAATGTAAGTCACGTCGCCACACCACACTTGATTGGGCGCCTCAACGTTGAATTTACGTTCCAAATGATTGGGGGCGTATTGAGCCTCCGCGCCGCTAGGTTTGTAACGATGCCTGCGCCGTTGCTGGCTCTTCAAACCGAGCTCTCGCATCAGGCTACGAGCCATGTAACGACCTACTGACTCATTTTCGTTACACAACGCCTTTGACAGGCTGCGCGCGCCCATTGAGCTGCGACTTTGCTCATGTAATTCAGCAGCCTTGATCTTGAGGCGATCGCGCTCGACATCCACTTTTGTTCGCTGTTTCAGACGCTCGTAATAACTGCTGCGGTTGATACCAAATACGCCACACAACTCGGATCTTGGATATTGCTCGCTTAACTCCTCGACCAGCCTTACCGATCGAGGGAATCCGACATCAAGAGAGCCGTAGCCTTTTTTAAAATTTCCTTCTCGCGCTCAATCCGTCGGATTTTTGCTTCCAGTTCCTGGATGCGTTGTTGGTCAACGGTCATGGCCTTGGACTTCTCAGGCGTCTTGCCGCTGCGCTCCGCACGCAGTTGCTCAACCCAGCGGCGCAGAGCTGTTGGGCCCACGCCCATTGCTTCACAGGCTTCACTCACCGAATAGTCTTTATCCAAAACCAGGCAAGCCGCATCCCGTTTGAAATCTGTCGAAAAATATCGTCTGGTCAAATCACACCTCGTCGTTGGGCGTAGATTAACGCCCTTTAGGGGTGTCCAGAATCATTAAGCCAGATCA